>NZ_JBDNGU010000206.1:0-26782 GCF_041689105.1 Polaromonas sp.
CAAGGGAAAATGCGCCCCCTCGGGGGGCAGCGACCCGCGAAGCGGCGGAGCGTGGGGGACAAGGTTTTCCCGCTGGGCCGCCCCAAGGGAAAATGCGCCCCCTCGGGGGGCAGCGACCCGCGAAGCGGCGGAGCGTGGGGGCCAAATGTTATGCGCGGCCGCAGATGGCGGCAGTGGCCATCAGGTCTTCAAGCAGGGCCAGCGACACATTGCCCGACACCGCGTACGGGTCCAGCTCCGGCGTTTCGGAGTACTTCAGCAGGATGGAGGTGTTGACCTTGGCCACGTTGACCTGGCCCATGGTCCAGCCGCCAAAACGGCGCTCGCTGATTTCCTCGTAATGCAGCAGCACCACGTCCTTGTGGCGGGAATCCCTCTGGATGTGGCCGTACAGCTCGCTGATCTGGTTTCGACCGCCCTCCAGCGCCTGCAGGAAGATGCCGCCGCCGTAGCAGAGGATGCCGGTGATGCCCATGGCCGGGTTGTGGCTGCGGGACTGGGCCAGGATGGCCTCGGTGACTTCGCTGGAGTCGGGGTTGGCCAAGCGGCTGGCGTAAAGAAGGCGTACCAACATATGTAGATGTTTCCTTAGCTGCTGCTCTTTTTGGGAATGAGGGATAAAAATTCGCGGCGCAGGTTGGGGTCCTTGAGGAAGACACCGCGCATGACCGAATTGATCATCTTGCTGTCCAGGTCCTTCACGCCGCGCCAGCCCATGCAGAAGTGGCTGGCCTCCATGACGATGGCCAGCCCGTCGGGCCGGGTTTTCTGCTGGATCAGGTCGGCCAATTGCACCACGGCTTCTTCCTGGATCTGCGGACGGCCCATGATCCAATCGGCCAGGCGGGCGTACTTGGACAGTCCGATCACGTTGGTGTGTTCGTTGGGCATCACGCCGATCCAGAGCTGGCCGATCACTGGGCAAAAATGGTGTGAGCAGGCGCTGCGCACGGTGATGGGCCCGACGATGATCAGCTCGTTGAGATGCTCGGCGTTCGGAAACTCGGTGATGGTCGGGCCTTCCACATAACGGCCCTTGAAAACTTCGTTGAGGTACATCTTGGCGACGCGGCGCGCGGTGTTCTGGGTGTTGTGGTCACCCACGGTGTCGATCACCAGGCTGTCAAGCACGCCCTGCATCTTGCTCTCGACCTCGTCGAGCAGTTTTTCGAGCTCGCCCGGTTCGATGAATTGGGCAATGTTGTCGTTTGCGTTGAAGCGCTTTTTGGCGGCCGCCAGACGTTCGCGGATCTTGACGGAGACCGGGGTTCCCTCGTCGTCAGGCGCTGCTTGCCCTGCGGGCGTGTCGGATTTCATAAGCATTTCCAGATGTTACCAGCCTGCCCGAAAACGGTCATGTCCGGGTTTTTTGAGGGTTTTAGGCCTCCAGCTCCTTGCGGATGGGTACGAGACGCTATAAATTCAGGAGCGTTTTCAGGTCACCCGGTGGCCGTTTGTGTCCTTGGGTCCCTGAAAAATCAGTAACGCTGGCCCGCCACAAAAATGGCCAGGCGCATCAGCGCATGGGCGAAGTGGTCCAGAATGCGCTGGCGCCAGGGCCGCTGGCTGTAGGCGACGGGATCGAGCAGGCGTCCGTGCCCGGCTATTGCGGCGCACAGGCTGTCGCGCAGTTCGCCGGCAAAAACCTTGTCTTCAATCACCACATTGGCCTCGTGCGCCAGCAGCAGGCTCAGCGGGTCGAGGTTGGACGAGCCCACCGTGGCCCAGTGCCCGTCAATCACTGCCACCTTGGCATGCAGAAAGCTGGCTTCGTACTCGTAGATCTCGACACCCGCAGCGAGCAGTGCGCCATACACAGGGCGCGCTGCGTGGTACTGCATGAAATACTCATACTTGCCCTGCAGCAGCAAGGTGACCGTCACGCCACGTCTGGCAGCCCTGATCAGCGCACGCCTGAGCTTGCCGCCGGGCACGAAGTAGGCGTTGGCGATCAGGATCTCACGGCGGGCCTTGCCCACCGCCTGGCGGTAGACCTTTTCAATGCTGCTGCGGTTGCGCAGGTTGTCCCGCAACACCAGGGCTGCCTTGGCACCCGGCAGGACCGCACCGCCCGGCCCGGCTTCTGCAGCCTGACCGGACAGCCCCACGGCCTGCGTGCGCCGGCCGTAACCTGCGGCCTTGAACTTTTCCCAGGCGGCGGCCAGGTGGTTCTGCCGCGCACTGTAGCCGGCCTGCACGCGCCACCAGAGCAGGGCCATGGCTTCGGCCGCCTCGGCCGCCAACGGCCCGGTGACTGCCACCGCAAAGTCAAAGCGCGGGGCCTGCAGCTCACCGTGATTGGGGTCGTAAAAATCGTCCAGCACGTTGATGCCGCCGCAGAACACTGTGCGCTGGTCCACCACGCACAGCTTGCGGTGCAGGCGGCGCCAGCGGTCCGGCACCAGCAGGCCCAAACCGCCCAGGCCCGCCGCCAACGGTGAATACACACACCATTTCACCCCGGCTTCGGTCATTTTCTGCTGCCACACGGGCGAAAGCGGGTCCGAGCCGATGCCGTCCACCAGCACCTCCACACGCACGCCGCGCAGGGCAGCCCGCACCAGCGCCTCGGCCACATCCCCACCGGCAAGGTGGACATCGAAAATATACGTCTCCAGCTGCACCCAGCGGCTGGCGCCGTCGATGGCGCTGATCAGCGCGGGAAAGTACTGTTGCCCGCCCTGCAGCAGCTGTAGCGCTTCCGATCTGTGCAAGGGGTTCATGCGCGGGGCTCAGGCCATGAATTGCGGAAGCATCAGGATAGCCTCTGCATTGGACGGTGAAAAGCACTGGTCCGCCGCCTCCAGCCAGGGCAGCCACCGGCAGGCCGTGTGTTCGCGCGGGCTCAGCACGACAGGCGTGGCGCGCGATACACACAGGCTAAAGACATGCTCGGTGTTGCGTGTGACGCCGGGTGCATAACGTACGCGCCAGGCCGGGTAAATCTCATAGATGTTTGAAACCGCCCAGTCGGCAAACCCCGAAGCGTCTGCGCATATGCCGGTCTCCTCAAACACCTCACGGGCCGCCGTTTGAACAAAGGTTTCATCAGGCGTATCGCGCGAACCCGTCACGCTTTGCCAGAAGCCAGGGTTGTCCGCGCGCTCGAGCAGCAATACTTCCCTGCCCTGCGTGTGAATCACAACCAGAACTGATTCGGGGATTTTGAAGTTTGGCAGTTCAGACACCGGAGACGACTGCGTCGAGTGCATCAGACAGGGCAGCGGCATCACGCCGTAAATCCATCACAGGCAGGCGCAACAGCCGCGAGGGGATGGCAGCACAAAGATGAGCGCCTAAAAAAAGGCGTTCGCCATCGACTTCAACTGTCTGCGCCAGTCTTCGCGGTGCATTGGCGGGTGGATGGGGCAGCCGCGCCAACGGCATCACGAATCGGGTGGACTGGTAATCAAGCTGGTCGCTTTGCAACACCACGACGAAAGGGAAGGCGGGGCGTTGTGCTGCGTTGGGATTTTCATAAACATCGTATTGCGCCATCTACAGTCACCAAACCCGATACTCTTCGCCAAACACACCGTGCTGTGCGACGAGATCATTTTGCATATCCACCCAGTCTTTGTACTCGCTGTAAAACCGATCACCAGCGCTTTGGCCGTTTGGCGCTTTTGGTTTCCCCGATGTTTTTGCCAAGAGCTGGTCGTACTGTTTGGCAGACATCAGCACGCTGTGGCGACGGCCTGACTTTTCGATGATGACGGGGTGATGCTGGCACTCATCCAGCATTTGGCCAAACTTGTTTTTGGCTTCGGTTGCAGAGACGTGCATGGCTGACCCTCTTTGGTTGAATTGGCTATTTTAGCCATTTCGAGATTCAAAATGCAAATCGCACCTGGGCGGCCTGTCCTGAGCCTGTCGAAGGGCCGGGCCGCTGCAGTCGCAGCGGCCCCCTCGGAGGGTGGGAAGCGACACGAAGTGCGCGACCGTGGGAGCTCTTCATACCAGCAGGGGCTGCGGGTCCGGCTTTGCCGGTCCGCAGGCGCAACGGCCCCCTCGGGGGGCAGGAAGCGACACGAAGTGCGCGACCGTGGGGCGATATCTACCCAGGCTGCGGATTGCGCAGGCGGATGTGCAACTCTTTCAACTGCTTCTCATCCACCGGGCTGGGCGCATGGGTCAGCAGGCACTGCGCGCGTTGGGTTTTGGGGAAGGCAATCACATCTCGAATCGACTCGGCGCCCGTCATCATGGTCACGATGCGGTCCAGGCCAAAGGCCAGACCGCCGTGCGGCGGGGCGCCGTACTGCAGTGCGTCCAGCAGGAAGCCGAATTTCTCCTGCGCTTCCTCGGGCCCGATCTTCAGCGCGTTGAAGACCTTGCTCTGCACCTCAGCGCGGTGGATACGCACCGAGCCGCCGCCGAGCTCCCAGCCGTTGAGCACCATGTCATAGGCCTTGGCGATGCAGCGGCCTGGGTCGGTGTCCATCCAGTCCTCGTGGCCGTCCTTGGGCGCAGTGAAGGGGTGGTGCACGGCGCTCCAGCGCTGACCGGCTTCATCAAACTCGAACATCGGAAAGTCCACCACCCACAGCGGCTTCCAGCCGGTCGTGAAAAGACCCGTCTTCTTGCCGAAAGCGCTGTGCCCGACTTTCAGGCGCAGCGCGCCGATGCTGTCGTTGACGATCTTGGCCTTGTCGGCGCCAAAGAAAATGATGTCACCGTTTTGTGCGCCCGTGCGTTTGAGGATTTCCGCGACAGCGCTATCGTGGATGTTCTTGACGATGGGGCTTTGCAGGCCCTCGCGGCCCTTGCTCACATCGTTGACCTTGATCCAGGCCAGGCCCTTGGCGCCGTAAATCTTGACAAACTCGGTGTAACCGTCGATCTCGCCGCGGCTCATCTCCGAGCCGCCCGGCACGCGCAGGGCGACCACGCGGCCGCCGGGTGTGGTGGCCGGCGTGCTGAACACCTTGAAGTCCACATCGGCCATCACGCCGGTGAGTTCGGTGAATTCCAGGTTGACGCGCAGGTCCGGCTTGTCGGAGCCAAAGCGGTGCATCGCGTCGGCATAAGCCATGACCGGGAAATCGCCCAGGTCGGTGTCCAGCACCGTCTTGAAGATGTTGCTGATCATGCCCTGGAACATGTCACGGATGTCCTGCTCGCCCATGAAGGAGGTTTCGATGTCGATCTGCGTGAACTCGGGCTGGCGGTCGGCGCGCAGGTCTTCGTCGCGGAAACATTTGGTGATCTGGTAGTAGCGGTCGAAGCCCGCCACCATCAGCAGCTGCTTGAACAGCTGCGGACTTTGCGGCAGCGCGAAAAACATGCCCTCGTTGACCCGGCTGGGCACCAGGTAGTCGCGTGCGCCTTCGGGCGTGCTTTTGGTCAACATCGGCGTTTCAATGTCGATGAACCCGTTGGCATCCAGAAATTTGCGCGTCTCCATCGCCACGCGGTAACGCAGCATCAGGTTGTTCTGCATATAGGGCCGGCGCAGGTCCAGCACGCGGTGCGTCAGGCGTGTGGTCTCCGACAGGTTGTCGTCGTCGAGCTGGAACGGCGGCGTCACGCTGGGGTTGAGCACCGTCAGCTCGTGGCAGAGCACCTCGATCTTGCCGCTTTTGAGGGCCTCGTTGACCGTGCCTTCGGGACGCGCACGCACCAGGCCCTTGATCTGCACACAAAATTCATTGCGCACGCCCTCGGCGGTCTTGAACATGTCGGCCCGATCCGGGTCGCACACCACCTGCACATAACCTTCGCGGTCGCGCAGGTCGATGAAAATCACGCCGCCGTGGTCGCGCCGGCGGTTGACCCAGCCGCACAGGCTGACGGTTTGGCCCAGCAGGGATTCGGTCACCAGACCGCAATAGTGGGAACGCATTTGGGAAGTCATAAATAAGTCGCTGGTTGACGGGTTCGGTGAGCGCTCGTGCGCCGGGGGACATTTACCTGGGTTTGTAGTTGGCGGCGCTTCCGGGCACCACCACACCCATGGAGATCACATAGGTCAGGGCTTCATCGACACTCATTTTGAGTTCGATGCAGTCGGTTTTTTTGAGCATGACGAAATAGCCGCCGGTCGGGTTGGGCGTGGTCGGCACGTAGACACTCATGTAGTCGCCACTCAGGTGGTTGGCGACATCGCCGCCGGGTGTTCCGGTCTGGAAAGCGATGGTCCAGACGCCTTCGCGCGGCCACTGCACCAGCAGGGCCTTGCGAAAAGCATTGCCGTTTTCCGAGAACAGTGTGTCGGACACCTGTTTGACGCTGGAATAAATCGACCGCACGATGGGGATGCGGCTGAGCAGGGCGTCCCACCAGCGCACCAGTTTTTTTCCGAAAAAGTTGGTGGCAATGGCGCCTATCGTCAGGATGATGGCCAGCGCCAGCAGCACCCCAAACCCGGGAATATGAATACCCAGCAACTTGTCAGGGTGCCAGTCGCCCGGAAGGATTTGCAGCGTCTGGTCCAGCGTACCAATGATCCAGTTCAGCAACCAGACCGTCACGGCCAGCGGCACCAGCACCAGCAGTCCGGCCAGCAGCCAGCGGCGGATGGCGGCCATCAGCTCGCCTTGGTGGTGGGGGTGGAGCCGCTCGCCGGCGTGCTGGCAACCGCCGGGGCTGGCGCAGTGGCGGCCTTGCTTGCCGGCTCGGCAGGTTTGCTGTCGCTGGTGGCCGCAGCAGGCGCCTCGGCGCCGCCACTGGCGGGCGGCGTGGCGGCGGCACCGCCGCGGAAATCAGTCACATACCAGCCCGAGCCCTTGAGCTGGAAACCGGCGGCGGTCAGCTGTTTTTTAAAGGCGGGCGCGCCGCATTGAGGGCAGTCTGTCAGCGGCGCATCGGACATTTTTTGCAAAACGTCCTTGTGATGCCCGCAGGACTCGCATTTGTAGGCGTAAATTGGCATGGTTCTAGAGGTTTTGTCGGAGGGGCACCATCCCGGAGAGAGCCCGGGATGCAAAACCTTCAATTATAGGCGCGGGGACTATCCCCCCGACGGGAGAGGCTGCCTCCTGGAGAGACCCGACCCTCAGCCTTCGGTGGACAGCTTGTGATGGCTGCCGCGGGTGTTTTCGATGGTTTGCGGGGTCAGCGAGCCGACCAGCATGCCCAGCGCGGCTGCCAGCACACCGGCCAGTTGCGCCGGAAACCGCTCGCCCAGCGTACTGAAAGTGAACAGCAACCAGACCCCGATGCCGCAAACCACCGAAAAAATCGCCCCCTGTGTGCTGGCTTTTTTCCAGTAGAGGCCAAACACCAGCGGAACGAAGGCGCCGACCAGTGGCACCTGGTAGGCGCCCGACACCATGTCGTAAATCGAGGTGCCCTGCATGGAGATGGCATAGGTCAGCACCAGGCCGCTGAATACCAGCACGGTGGTGCGCATCAGCTTGAGCTCGTGTTTGTCACTCATGCGCGGTTTGAACTGGCGCCAGATGTTCTCGACAAAGGTCACACTGGGCGCCAGCAGGGTGGCCGACGCGGTGGACTTGATGGCCGACAGCAGGGCGCCAAAAAACAGCACCTGCATGACGAAGGGCATTTTTTCCAGCACCAGCGTGGGCAGGATTTTCTGCGGATCTTCCTTGAGCAGAATGGCGGTCTGCTCCGGCATGATGATCAGGGCGCTGGCGACCAGGAACATCGGTACAAAGGCAAACAGGATGTAAAACACGCCGCCGATGACCGGCCCTTTGCTGGCCGCGCTCTGGCTGTTGGCCGACATCACGCGCTGAAAAACGTCCTGCTGCGGAATCGAGCCAAACATCATGGTGATGGCGGCGGCAAAGAAAAACACCATGTCGCGGAAATTGGGCTCCGGCCAGAACCGGAACAGGTCCTGGCTCGTGGCCAGCGCGATGACCTTGTCGGCCCCGCCGGCCAGGTTGCCGGCAAACACCGCCAGCACGGCAAGCCCGGCGACAAGAACGATCATCTGAATGAAATCGGTCACAGCCACCGACCACATGCCGCCAAACAGCGTATAGGCCAGCACGGAAGCCGTACCTATGAGCATGCCGGCGGTGGGGCTGATGGCGCCGCCCGACAGGATATTGAAAACCAGCCCCAGCGCCGTGACCTGGGCAGCCACCCAGCCCAGGTAGCTGACCATGATGATGATGGAACAGGCCACCTCAATGGTGCGGCCATAACGCTCGCGGTAATAGTCGCTGATGGTCAGCAGCGACATCTTGTAGAGCTTGCCCGCAAAAAACAGCCCGACCAGGATCAGGCAGGTGCCGGCGCCGAAAGGGTCCTCCACCACGCCATTGAGGCCACTCTGGACAAACTTGGCCGGAATGCCCAGCACAGTTTCGGAGCCAAACCAGGTGGCAAACGTCGTCGTCACAATCATGATCAACGGCAGATTGCGCCCGGCAACCGCATAGTCCGTCGTGTTTTTAACCCGTCTGGCGGCGTACAGGCCGATGATGATGGTGATCAGCAGATAGACGAAAACCAGGGTTAACAGCACGGTGGCCTCCTCAAAAAAACGTGATTATTACCTGTAAGAACCCTCGAAGCCTGTCGGGCTTGGGAATCGTCGGCTGAAGATGGACCGCAGCGGTCCATTTTTCACCGACTCCTAGAACAAACGGATTCGCAGCACCAGCTGCATGGCGAGCAAGCCTAATGCAAAACCCAGGCCACCGTAAATCAGGCTTTGAAGCAACTTGTTGGTGCGCCGCTGCTCCTTGAGCAACTCCTGAATCTCCTGGCGGTGTCCGCCGCTTTGGCCCTTGAGGTACTGCTGCAGCAGGCGCGGCAGGCCGGGCAAGAGTTTGGCGTAGGTGGGCGCCTCGGCCTTGAGCTGCTCCAGAAGTTTCTCAGGCCCGACCTGCTCAAGCATCCAGGTTTCCAGAAAAGGCTTGGCGGTGCTCCACAGATCAAGCTCGGGATCGAGCTCGCGCCCCAGACCCTCGATGTTGAGCAGGGTTTTTTGCAGCAACACCAGTTGCGGCTGGATTTCCACATGGAAACGCCGCGAGGTCTGGAACAGGCGCATCAGCACCATGCCCAGCGATATTTCCTTGAGGGGACGGTCGAAGTAGGGCTCGCAGCAGGCGCGTATGGCCGACTCCAGTTCGTCCACCCGCGTCTGTGGCGGCACCCAGCCGGACTCGATGTGCAGTTCAGCCACGCGTTTGTAGTCGCGCTGGAAAAACGCGCTGAAGTTCTGCGCCAGGTACTCCTTGTCAACCTCGGTCAGCGTGCCAACAATGCCAAAATCCAGCGAGATATAACGCCCGAAGGTGGCCGGCTCCAGGCTGACCTGGATATTGCCCGGGTGCATGTCGGCGTGAAAAAACCCGTCGCGAAAAACCTGGGTGAAAAAAATGGTCACACCATCACGCGCCAGTTTTTTCATGTCGACACCCGCGTCGCGCAGGCGCTGCACCTGGCTGATGGGCACGCCAGTCATGCGCTGCATCACCATCACGTCGGGCATGCAGAAGTCCCAGACCATCTCCGGGATCAGCACCAGGTTGAGGTTCTGCATGTTGCGGCGCAATTGGGCCGCATTGGCCGCTTCGCGCAGCAGATCGAGTTCGTCATGCAGGTATTTGTCGAACTCGCCGACCACCTCGCGCGGCTTGAGCCGCTTGCCGTCCGCCGACAGGCCCTCGACCCAGCCCGCCATCATGTGCATCAGGGCCAGGTCTTTTTCAATCGCCGGCAACATGTTGGGGCGCAGCACCTTGACGGCGACTTCGCGCCCGCCCGGCAAGGTGGCAAAATGCACCTGCGCAATCGAGGCACTGGCCACAGGCACCCGCTCGAAACTTTCAAAAATCTGCCCTATCGGTCGGCCAAAGGCTCTTTGGATGATGGCAATGGCGATGTCGGGGTCAAACGGTGGCACCCGGTCCTGCAGGCGGGCCAGCTCATTGGCGATGTCCAGCGGCAGCAGGTCGCGCCGCGTGGACATGACCTGACCGAACTTCACAAAAATCGGACCCAGGCGTTCCAGCGCTTCACGCAAGCGCGCTCCCCGCGGAGCCCTGAGGTCGCGCCCTATCGACACAACACGGGTCAGCGTGCGTATCCAGGGCTTGCTGAAACTTGACAGCACCAACTCGTCCAGCCCAAAACGCAGCACTGTCCAGACGATGAAAACGCCCCGGAACAAACGGCTCATGGCGCGGCTTTCGCAGGCTCTGCCTGCGGCGTCACCGTCGCGGCGCCGGAGGCCGCCGCCGCAGGCGCCTGGGCCAGAAACTGCCTCAGTCCCGCGAGCACCTGGCGCGCGGCGCCGGCCAGCGTGTGGGCCGGCACGTCCCCGATCAGCCGCGACAAATCCTCTTCCACGTCCCAGCGCAGGTTGTCAGCCAGCCAACCGAGTTCAGCAGCAAGCTGCACGTCCCCCTCGATCTTGACCGGAGGCGGTTTTCCCGCGATCACCGACTGCATGACCACGGCCGGCGATTCGGCCGCCACGGCGAGCAACAGGTCGGGCTTGGCGTCCGGGGACGCGCGGTCCAGCAAACCTGCCGGGGTAATCAGGAGGTCCAACCCAAACGCGCCCCAGCGCACATGCACCACACTGCCTTTTTTGCGAAGCAGGCGGTTTTGCGCCTCTTTTTCCTGCATCAGCACATGGTTCAGGAACAGCACAAGCTTTTGCTGCCCTTCATCAACCACCCAGGCGGGCGGCTGAAAACGGGTGGCCAGGGACTGCAGAAAAGAAAAAGGGGACGTGTTATTCATACGTCCCGATTTTGCAGCAGATTGAAAGAAGCCAGGCTCAGGCTTCACGGAATTGCGGGTCTTGGTTCAGCCGGGGCTGCGGGTCCGGCTTTGCCGGTCCGCAGGCGCAGCACCCCCTCGGGCGGCAGAGAGCTACGCGCAGCGAGCGAACGTGGGGGTCAGGTTTTTCCGCCGGGCCGCCCCAAGGAACAACGCGCCCCCTCGGGGGGCAGAGAGCTACGCGCAGCGAGCGAACGTGGGGGTCAGGTTTTTCCGCCGGGCCGCCCCAAGGAAAAACGCACCCCCTCGGGGGGCAGAGAGCTACGCGCAGCGAGCGAACGTGGGGGCTTTATTGCAATGCCTGAACGCCAGCGACTAACCAGCCGCCGCCGGTGCGTGGCTTGGTCATGTTCCAGACCTCGCGGAACGGGCTGGCGCCGGCGGAAGCATCTTCGCGGATCATGCCGGAGAACTCCACGCTGGCCATGTAGACATCGCTGAGTTCCTCGATGCCGAGCAGCTTGGCTTCGAGCATGACCACATCGGTCTTGTTGGCCGAGCCGCCGGTGTGCGACTCGCGGTCGGCCAGCTGTGCCCTGATCTGTTCGAGCATTTCGTCGGTCATCATGGCGCGCAGGCTGCCCACGTCCGAGCGGTCCCAGGCATCCTGCAGGGTCACGAAGTTGGCCTTGCAGGCTTTCAGGAAACCCTCGGCATCAAAGCCGTCGGGCACGCCCCAGGCTTGCGATCCGGTCAGGGCCGAGCCAATCATCGAGCCGCCGGCAGCGCCCTTGCTGGCATCAAAGGCCATGCTGTTGTGCTCCCAGGGGCGGGCCGAGGCGTCGTTGCCGACGTTTTCGGGGCTGTAGTTGCGCGGCGTGACCGCATTGCCTGCGCCCTGCATGGCATAAGGCGTCGACTGGCCCTGGGCACCGCCGCCCTTGAGCCTGCGCATCACAAAACCGATCACCACCATCACCACCAGCGCGAGCAGGGCGAACATGATGATTTGCCCGAAAGCGCCACCCAGGCCCAGCGAGGAAGCCAGCCAGGCCAGGCCCAGGCCCGCCGCCAGACCGCCCAGCATCGCGCCCCAGGGCTTCTTGGGCGCTGCTGCAGCGGCCCCGGTGTTGGCCGGCGCGGCCGGCGGCGTCGCCTGGCGCTGCGTCACATTGGAAGACTGGCGGCCAACCGAGCCGCCACCGCCCATGCGTTTGGCTTCTGCGGCGGGCGAATACGCCAGCAGCATGGTGACGGCCAGAACAGCCGAGAAAATTGCAGACCAGAATTTCATGACGTCTCCTCTAATTAATTGAACTCAACACTTGATTCCAACATGCAATGCCACCACCCCGCCGGTGAGGTTGTGATAGTCCACATGGCCAAAACCACCTTTGTGCATCAGGGCCTTTAGCTCTTCCTGGCCGGGGTGCATGCGGATCGACTCCGCCAGGTAGCGATAACTCGAATCGTCGTTGGCAACCAGCTTGCCAAGTTTTGGCAGGACGTTGAAGGAATACCAGTCGTAGGCTTTTTCAAGCGGCTTGGCGATTTTGGAGAACTCCAGCACCAGCAGCTTGCCACCGGCCTTGAGCACGCGGTTCATTTCCGCGAGCGCGACATCCTTGTGGGTCATATTGCGCAGGCCAAAAGCCACCGTTACCAGGTCAAAACTGGCGTCGGCAAAAGGCAGGTGTTCAGCGTCGCAAACCGTCGTGGGTAGCACCTTCCCGGCGTCCAGCAGGCGGTTGCGGCCCTCGCGCAGCATGGCTTCGTTGATATCGGTATGCACAACACAGCCGCTGGCGCCTACCTTGGGTGCAAATGCCATCGCGAGGTCGCCGGTGCCGCCGGCAATGTCCAGCACACGCTGGCCGTCCCGGACGTCGGCGACCACCACGGTGTAAGCCTTCCAGACGCGGTGCAGGCCCATGGACATCAGGTCATTCATCACGTCGTATTTGGGCGCGACCGAGTCGAAGACGCTGCGTACACGGCTGGCCTTGTCTTTTTCGTCGACAGACTGGAAACCGAAATGGGTACTGCTCATGGTGCAATGCTAGAGGTGAAAACCGGCAATTCAAGCGACAACCCTGCCACTGCGTGGGGCATTGCCCGGTATTTATGTGGAAAAACAACACCGCCGCCCGCAAGTCGGGTACCAGCAGCTATGAAGTTGATAGCGAATTGAAGGCAGCCGCAGCGCGCATCAGTGGCTGGCGCAGCCGTGGCCACCGGCGGCGGCCATAGGCGCGTCGCGCTGCATGCCGGCCGCTTCCAGGCGTTGCGTGTAGTCGGCCCACAAACGCGCCGGCTCTGAACCCAGAAAGTCCAGGTAGTCCGAGGAAAAAATCCCGCTTTCCTGGCCGTCCGAGAACACTGGCTTGATGGCGTAGTTGCCTGTGGGTTCGAGCTCGATCACAGTGACCTCGCGCTTGCCGGTCTGCAGCACTTCCTGGCCCGGGCCGTGGCCCTGGACTTCGGCGGACGGCGAATACACGCGCATCAGTTCGAACGGGAGGTTAAAAGCCGCCCCGTCAGAAAACGCGATCTCCAGGATGCGGGACTGGCCGTGCACCGTGAGTTCGGTCGGGGTGGTGGTTCCGGGTTGCAAGCCTGCCATGGTCACGTCTTTCTGGGGGGATGATCAGACCAGCACTCTTTCGATGCCGCCGTTGTTGGCCGCATCTACATACTCAGGCAGCCATTGCTTGCCGAGGATCTGGTTGGCCATCTCGACCACGATGTAATCGGCTTCGAGCAGGCCGTTTTGCAGGTCGTTGCCGAAGCGGCTCAGGCCCTGCAGGCAGCTCGGGCAACTCGTGAGAATCTTGACGCTGCCGGTTTCGGCAATCGCGCCGCTGGCGCGCAGCGTGGCCTCGTCCTTGCGCAGCTCTTCTTCCTTGCGAAAGCGGATTTGCGTCGAGATGTCCGGTCGGGTCACGCCCAGCGTGCCCGATTCGCCGCAGCAGCGGTCCGACTGGAGTACCTGGTCGCCGAGCAGCGCCTTGACGGTTTTCATCGGCTCCTGCAGCTTCATCGGGCTGTGGCAGGGGTCGTGGTACAGGTAGCCCGCGCCCGGCTGGTCGGTCCTGAGCGTGATGCCTTTTTCAAGCAGGTACTCGTGGATGTCGATGATGCGGCAACCTGGGAAAATTTTCTCGAACTCATAACCCTGCAGCTGGTCGTAGCAGGTGCCGCAGGACACCACAACCGTCTTGATGTCCAGGTAATTCAGCGTGTTGGCCACGCGGTGGAACAGCACCCGGTTGTCGGTGATGATTTTTTCGGCCTTGTCGAACTGGCCGCTGCCGCGCTGCGGATAACCGCAGCACAGGTAGCCTGGCGGCAGCACCGTCTGCACGCCCGCGTGCCAGAGCATGGCCTGGGTCGCGAGCCCCACCTGCGAGAACAGGCGCTCGGAACCGCAACCCGGAAAATAAAACACCGCCTCAGTCTCCGAGGTCGTGGTCTTCGGGTCGCGAATGATGGGGACATAGTCCTTGTCCTCGATGTCCAGCAAGGCGCGGGCGGTCTTCTTGGGCAGGCCGCCCGGCATCTTCTTGTTGATGAAATGAATCACCTGTTCCTTGACCGGCGCCGGGCCAACCGTGGCCGGTGGCGTGGCGGTCTGCTTGCGCGCAAGGCGCCGTAACAGGTCGTTGGCCAGGCGCTGGGCCTTGAAGCCCACGCCCACCATCGCGCCGCGCATGAACTTGATGGTCTGCGGACTGGTCGCGTTCAGGAAGAACATCGCCGCCGCATTGCCGGGGCGGAAGGACTTCTGCCCCATCTTGCGCAGCAGGTTGCGCATGTTCATCGACACCTCACCGAAGTCGATGTCCACCGGGCACGGGCTCAGGCACTTGTGACAGACCGTGCAGTGGTCGGCCACGTCCTCGAACTCTTCCCAGTGCTTGATGCTGATGCCGCGGCGGGTCTGCTCCTCGTACAGGAAAGCCTCGACCAGCAGCGAGGTCGCCAGGATCTTGTTGCGCGGGCTGTACAGCAGATTGGCCCGCGGCACATGGGTGGCGCAAACGGGTTTGCATTTGCCGCAGCGCAGGCAGTCCTTGACGCTGTCGGCGATCGCGCCGATGTCAGACTGCTGCATGATCAGCGACTCGTGACCCATCAGGCCAAAGCTGGGCGTGTAAGCGTTGGTCAAATCTGAAAATATGGAGCCCCCACGTTCGCTCACTTCGTGTAGCTCTCTGCCCCCCGGGGGGGCCGCTGCGCCTGTGGCCCGGCGAAGCCGGTTCCACGGCCCCTGCTTGGATGAAGGCCCTTCACCATCGCCATCCTCGTTGGATATATGGGTATTTTTGCCCTCTAGCCCTTGACTGGCGGGCGTAGACAGCTCCTGATTTCGTAGCAACTTACCCTTGTTGAAGCGTCCTTCGGGGTCCACGCGCAGCTTGTAGTCGGCAAAAGGCTGGAGCTCGGCGTCGGTCAGAAACTCCAGCTTGGTGATGCCAATGCCATGTTCGCCGGAGATCACGCCGTCCAGCGAACGCGCCAGCACCATGATGCGCGCGACCGCTTCGTGCGCGGTCTGCAGCATCTCGTAGTCGTCGCTGTTGACCGGCAGGTTGGTGTGCACATTGCCGTCGCCGGCGTGCATGTGCAACGCGGCCCAGACCCGGCCCTTGAGCACCTGCTTGTGGATGGCGGTGCACTCGGCCAGGATGGGCGCAAAGGCGGCGCCAGAAAAAATCGCCTGAAGCGGCGCGCGCAACTGGGTTTTCCAGCTGGCGCGCAGCGAGTGGTCCTGCAGCTCGGGAAACAGCGCATCCACATCGCGCAGCCAGCCGGCCCAGAGGCCACGGACCTCGGTGATCAGCGCCACCGCCTGGCTCACGCGGTCCTCCAGCAGCTCGGCCGAGGGTATCTCACCGGCATCGTCCGACTTGCCCAGCGGCAACTTGCCCTTGAGGCAAAACGCCTCCAGCGCGTCGCACAGCCGGACCTTGTTGGCCAGGCTCAGCTCAATGTTGATGCGCTCGATGCCATCGGTGTACTCCGCCATGCGTGGCAGCGGGATCACGACGTCTTCGTTGATCTTGAAGGCGTTGGTGTGGCGCGAAATCGCCGCAGTACGCTTGCGATCCAGCCAGAATTTCTTGCGCGCGTCCGGGCTGATGGCGATGAAACCTTCGCCGCGGCGCGAATTGGCAATACGCACCACTTCCGAGGTCGCGCGCGCCACCACGTCGGCGTCGTCACCGGCAATGTCGCCGAACAACACCATCTTGGGCAGGCCGCCGTGGGTTTTGGACTTGGTCGCGTAGCCGACGGCCTTCAGGTAGCGGTCGTCCAGATGCTCCAGCCCCGCCAGGATGGCGCCACCGCGCTTTTGCTCGGCAAACATGAAGTCCTTGATCTCGACGATGCTGGGGACCGCGTCCCTGGCATTGCCGAAAAACTCCAGGCAGACCGTGCGTGTGTGCGCCGGCATGCGGTGCACGATCCAGCGCGCGCTGGTGATCAGGCCGTCGCAGCCTTCCTTCTGGATGCCGGGCAGGCCGCTGAGGAACTTGTCGGTCACGTCCTTGCCCAGGCCTTCCTTGCGGAAGGTCTTGCCGGGGATGTCGAGACGCTCGCTACGCACCGGCGTCTTGCCATCGGCTTCAAAGTACTTCAGCTCGAAGCTGGCCATTTCGGCGTCGTGGATCTTGCCCAGGTTGTGGTTGACCCGTGTGACTTCCAGCCACTGCGCCTCGGGCGTGACCATGCGCCAGCTGGCCAGGTTGTCCAGCGCCGTGCCCCAGAGTACAGCCTTCTTGCCGCCGGCGTTCATCGCGATGTTGCCGCCTATGCAGGAGGCTTCGGCCGAGGTCGGGTCAACAGCAAATACAAAGCCGCCGCGTTCGGCCGCATCGGCCACGCGCTGCGTGACGACGCCGGCTTCGGTCCAGACGGTGGCGACGGGCTGGTCCAGCCCGGGCAACCCGACCATCTCGACCTCGGTCATGGCCTCCAACTTTTCGGTGTTGATGACCGCGGACTTCCAGCTCAGCGGAATCGCGCCGCCGGTGTAGCCGGTGCCACCGCCACGCGCGATGATGGTCAGGCCGAGTTCGATGCAGCCCCTGACCAGACCGGCCATCTCGGCCTCGGTGTCCGGCGTCAGCACCACAAACGGGTATTCGACGCGCCAGTCGGTCGCGTCTGTCACATGCGAGACACGCGACAGGCCGTCAAACTTGATGTTGTCGTTCAACGTCAGCTTGCCCAGCTTGCGCGCCGTCTGCCGGCGCAGGTCATACATGGTCTCAAAGGAAGTGGCAAAACGGCTTACCGCCGCTTTCGCCGCGTCAAGCAGCTCGACCACGATGGCGTCGCGCTGGCTGTGCAGCTCGGGGGTACGGCGCTTTTCGACCTCACCCAGGCGGTGTTGCAGCGCCTCGACCAGCATCCTGCGGCGTTTCGGGTTGTCCAGCAGGTCGTCCTGCAAATAGGGGTTGCGTTGCACCACCCAGATGTCCCCCAGCACCTCATACAACATGCGGGCCGACCGGCCGGTGCGGCGCTCGTCGCGCAGCAGGTTCAGCAGGTCCCAGGCGCGCGCGCCCAGCAGGCGGATCACGACCTCACGGTCGGAAAACGAGGTGTAGTTGTAAGGAATCTCGCGGATGCGGGCTGCGCCGGGCTTGGCCTCATCGGCCAGGGCACTTAGTTTTTGGAGGGAGTCAGGAGCGTTCATCGTGGGAGGCTGGGTGACAAAGGCCTGTGTCCGGCGCGTGGACCCTATGTTACCGCAGCGCAACATTCGGAGAAACGCGCCCGGCCCGCCCTCGTGAAAACCCGCTGGTGAAGACAGCGGCAACCAGCTTAAATCGCACTGTCACAAATCATTCTTAAACTCGACGGTTTATTGTTCGAACCATCGTTTTTCATCCAGGAGTTGTAATGAAGAAAAGCTTGACAGCCATTGCCCTTGCCGCCTGCGCACTTGTCGTGCCCGTCGCCAGCCACGCCCAAACCGAAATCCAATGGTGGCACTCCATGACCGGCGGCCTGAACGACTGGGTGCTCGACCTGGCGGACGGTTTCAACAAGAGTCAGAAAGACTACAAGATCGTACCGACCTACAAGGGTACCTACGACGAAACCATGCCAGCGGCCGTGGCCGCTTTCCGTGCCGGCAACGCTCCGCACATCCTGCAAGTGTTCGAAGTGGGCACCGCCACCATGATGGCCGCCAAGGGCGCCGTGGTGCCAGTCGGCAAGGTGCTGGCCGATGCGGGCTACAAGTTCGATGCCAAAGCCTACATCCCGGCTGTTGTGGGTTATTACACCGCACCCAATGGCCAGATGCTGAGTTTTCCGTTCAACAGCTCGACCACCATTCTGAACTACAACAAGGACTTGTTCAAAAAGGCCGGCTTGGACCCCAACAAGCCGCCGGTGACCTGGCCTGAACTGGTGCTTGCTGCGGCCAAGCTGAAGGCGGCCGGCGTGACCTGCCCGTTCACCACCAGCTGGCAGGGCTGGACCCAGCTGGAAAGCTTTTCCACCTGGCACAACACCGAATTCGCCACCAAAGGCAACGGCTTTGGCGGCACCAGCGCCCGACTGGTCACCAACAGCCCGCTGCATGTGCGCCACATCGAGAACCTGTCCAACATGGCCAAGCAGGGCCTGTTTGTTTACCGCGGCCGCGGCAACAAGGCCGACGCGCCTTTCTACTCGGGCGAATGCGCCATGGCGACAGCCTCGTCATCCACCTACGCCAGCATCAAGAAAAACGCCAAATTCGACTTTGGTATCGCCCCGCTGCCCTACTACCCCGATGTGGCGGGAGCTCCCCAGAACACGGTGATTGGTGGCGCTTCGCTGTGGGTCATGGGCGGCAAGAAGCCGGCTGAATACAAGGGCGTGGCCGAGTTCTTCAACTACCTGACCAATGCCGATATCCAGTCCAAGAGCCACCAGCGCACCGGCTATCTGCCTATCACCCTGGCTTCGTACAAGGTCACGGAAGATTCGGGCTTCTACAAGCAAAATCCCGGCACCGACGTCGCGGTTAACCAGATGATCCGCAAGACCACCGACAAGTCGCGCGGCATCCGCCTGGGCAACTTCATCCAGGTGCGTGCCATCGAGGACGAAGAACTCGAGCAAGTCTGGGCTGGCAAAAAGACGGCCAAGGAAGCACTGGACGCCATCGTGAGCCGGGGCAACGAGCAGCTCGAGCGGTTCCAGAAAGCCAACTGACGCGCATGTGTCCGGAGCCCGGGGGTGCTGACGCACTACACTCTCGGCTCCGATTGCCGCCACCCCATCCGGGGCGCGGCGTTTCCGGGCTGAAATACTGTGACTTCTGAAAAACGCGTTGTCTTCCGGTCGACGTGGCTGCCCTGGGTGCTCCTGACGCCCCAGGTCGCGGTCATTGCGATCTTCTTTTTCTGGCCAGCCGCCCAGGCCCTGCTGCAGTCCTTTCAGCAGTCGGACGCGTTCGGCCTGTCCACCGAATGGGTGGGGCTCAAGAACTTCACCAACCTGATGAACGACGCAACCTACCTGGCGTCGTTCAAGATCACCGCGATCTTCTCGGTGCTGGTGGCAGGTCTGGGGATCGGCCTGTCGCTGGTGCTGGCCGTGTTTGCCGACCGCGTGATCAAGGGCACGCTGGTATACCGCACTCTGCTGATCTGGCCGTACGCCGTGGCGCCCGCAGTGGCCGGGGTGTTATGGCTTTTCATGTTTGCGCCGTCCATCGGCATTGTTTCGTTCGCGTTGCGCAGCTTCGGCTTTGAGTGGAACAGCCTGCTCAACAGCAACCATGCCATGACACTGATCGTGGTGGCGGCTGTGTGGAAGCAGATTTCCTACAACTTCCTGTTCTTCCTGGCAGGTTTGCAAAGCATTCCGAAATCGCTGATGGAGGCCGCCGCCATTGACGGCGCCAAGCCCTGGCGGCGCTTCTGGTCGATCCAGTTCCCGCTGCTGTCGCCCGTCACGTTCTTTTTGTTCGTGATCAACATGGTCTACGCCTTCTTCGACACCTTCGCCATTGTGGACGCGGCAACGGAAGGCGGCCCCGGCCGGGACACCGCCATCCTGGTCTACAAGGTGTACTACGACGGCTTCAAGGCGCTCGACCTGGGCAGCTCGGCTGCGCAATCGGTGGTGCTGATGTTCATCGTGATCATCCTGACCATCATCCAGTTCCGGTTTGTCGAAAAGAAGGTTCAATATTGATATGAACCCCCACGTTCACCTTGTCTCATGCCCTGCGGGGCTGCGTTCAGCCCCTTCCTGGCAGGCGGGAGGCCGCTGATGGTCGAACGCAGCCCCCTCCTGCGCGTCCTTTCGCATTGCGTGCTGATCGTCGGCGTGTTTATCGTGGCGTTTCCGCTGTACGTGACCTTTGTCGCGTCGACGCAGACCGCCGACGAAATTCTGCAGGCCCCGATGTCCATGCTGCCGGGCTCGCACCTCATAGAAAACTACACCGCAGCTCTAAAAGGAACCGGCGCGGGCGCCGCGTCAAACGCCCCCGTGGGACGCATGATGATGGTCAGCCTCATTACGGCGCTGGTCATCTCCATCGGCAAGATCACGATCTCGCTGCTGTCAGCGTTCGCAATCGTCTACTTCCGCTTTCCGTTTCGCATGTTTTTCTTCTGGGCCATCTTCGTCACGCTGATGCTGCCGGTGGAGGTGCGCATCGGCCCGACCTACCAGGTGGTGTCCGACCTGGGCATGCTCAACACCTATGCTGGCCTGACCATCCCTCTGATCGCCTCGGCGACGGCGACCTTTCTCTTCCGGCAGTTTTTCCTGACCGTGCCCGATGAACTGGTCGAAGCGGCACGCATGGACGGCGCCGGGCCCATGCGCTTCTTCAAGGACATTCTGTTGCCACTGTCCACCACCAGCATCGCGGCCCTGTTCGTGATCCAGTTCATCTATGGCTGGAACCAGTACCTCTGGCCGCTGCTGGTCACCACCAGCGAGACCATGTACCCGGTGGTGATCGGCATCAAGCGCATGATCAGCGGCGGCGACGCCGCCACCGACTGGAACATCGTGATGGCGACCGCCGTGCTGGCGATGATCCCGCCCGCGCTGGTGGTCATGCTGATGCAGCGCTGGTTCGTCAAGGGCCTGGTCGATACCGAGAAATGACCCTCCCCCGAAGCGCCTTCGGCGCCTCCCCCCCAAGGGGCGCCGCCAGCGGCCCGGCGGAGCCGGTTCCGTAGCGTCCGCTTGAATTAAATCCAACGTAGGTTGTCTCAATGGCTTCAATCCAACTCAAAGATGTCGTCAAACACTATGGCGCCGGAAAAACCGCTGTCAAGGTGATCCACGGCGTCAACGCAGACATTGCCGATGGCGAATTCATCGTCATCGTCGGGCCCTCGGGCTGCGGCAAATCCACCCTGCTGCGCATGGTGGCTGGCCTGGAAGAAATCACCGACGGCACCATTTCGATCGGCGATCGCGTGGTCAACGAGCTGGAACCGGCCGAACGCGACATCGCGATGGTGTTCCAGAACTACGCGCTGTACCCCCACATGAGTGTGTTCGACAACATGGCCTATGGCCTGAAGATCGCCAAGGTACCGCTGGACGAAATCAAAACCCGTGTCGACAAGGCTGCCAGGATTCTGGAACTGGGTCAGTTACTCGACCGCAAACCGCGGCAACTCTCGGGCGGCCAGCGCCAGCGCGTGGCGATGGGCCGCGCCATCGTGCGCCAGCCCCAGGTGTTCTTATTTGACGAACCGCTGTCCAACCTGGACGCCAAGCTGCGCGCCCAGACCCGGCTGGAGATTCAAAAACTGCACCGCGAGCTGGGCATCACCAGCCTGTTCGTGACGCACGACCAGGTCGAGGCCATGACCCTGGCGCAACGCATGATGGTGATGAATGCCGGCGTGATGGAGCAGTTCGGTACCCCCGAAGAGGTGTACCACCGCCCGGCCTCCACCTTTGTGGCCAGCTTCATCGGCTCACCGCCCATGAACCTGTTGCATCACGCGCCCGGCGCGCGCGAAGGCAGCATCATGGGCATCCGCCCCGAACACCTGGACATTGGCAGCACCGGCTGGGAACTGAAGGTCGAGACGGTTGAACTTCTGGGCGCCGAGCGCCTGGTGTACTGCCGCCTGGGCGACGAGACCCTGATCGTGCGCACCGACGAACAGCACCCTGCGCCCAAGCCCGACAGCACCATCCACGTGGCCCCGCGCGAGGACCGGGTGCACTGGTTTGACGGGGCTACGGGCAAGCGCCTCTGACGCGGTGGAAGGCATGACCGATTGGCCCTACCCCCGCTGGATTGCCCACCGGGGCGCGGGCAAACTGGCACCCGAAAACACCCTGGCCGCCTTCCGCCTGGGTGCGCAGCACGGCTACCGCATGTTCGAATGTGACGTGAAGTTGAGTGCCGACGGCATACCCTTCCTGATGCACGACGCCACGCTGGAGCGCACCACCAACGGCCGCGAGATGCTGGGAAACGCCGTAAGCGGTGTAGGCGGCGATCATCGCTGGAGTGCGCTCTCCCTGCTTGACGCGGGCGGCTGGCATTCGCGCACCTGGGCAGGCGAGCCGTTGGCCAGCCTGGACAATGTCGCGCGGTATTGCCTGCAGAATGGCTATTTTCTGAATATCGAGATCAAGCCCACGCCGGGAACCGAAGTACAAACCGGCGCGGCCGTGGCCAACGCCGCAGCGGCGCTCTGGAAAGACGCCGCCGTGCCGCCGCTGTTGACCTCGTTTCAGCCCGAGGCGCTGGAAGCTGCCCGGGCGGCACAACCGCAACTGCCGCGCGGCCTGCTGCTCGACAGTTTGTGGATGGGCTGGCTGGAGACGGCGCTCACGCTCGACTGTGTGGCGCTGGTCTGCAACCAGGCGCTGTGGGACGCATCCACGGTGCTGCAGGCCAAAAGCGCCGGGTTTCGTGCCTTGAGCTACACCGTCAACGACGAGTGGGCAGCGCAGCGCCTGTGGGACCTGGGCACGGACGGTGTCATCACCGACCGCATCGACCTGTTTGCGCCGGGCAGTTGACCGGCTCAGGTTTTCCAGCCGCGCAGCAACACCCACTGGCAAGTCGCCGCCCCCACGGCCAGGAGCGCGTAGCTGCCCATCTTGCCGTCGCGGCCGAACAGCACCAGCCCGGCCAGAAACAGCAGCAGGGATGCTATAAAAACAATAGCTGCTTGCTTATACAGGGTAAGGGATAGAGGTCGTTTTGATCTGAAAAAACCGGCAAAAAGCCGCGCCAGCAGCACCACGGTCAACGCGACAAAAAATGCCGGCGCCATGAAGTTGAACGATTGATTGATCAGGTTGAGTGCGGTCATGGCATAGGCCCGAATTGCCGGCCGATTTGCCGTGTATCAAGGTGATTGAAAGAATGTAAGCACCGGCGCATCCCTTCAATTTTATAATCGGGCCATGTCAGTCTGGGCCCTCGGCATCAACCATACCACCGCACCGCTCGATTTGCGCGGGCGGTTTGCGTTCGCCATCGACCAGATTGAACCGACCCTGAGGGGTTTGCGCGAGTCCCTGGCGCGCCAGCCTGAAGCGACGCTGCTGTCCACCTGCAACCGCACCGAAATTTATTGCGCCGGTGACAGGCCCGACCTGGACCACACGCTGGAATGGCTGGCGCACCACGGCGGCGTCTCGCCGGCGCTGCTGCGCTCCCATGCCTACACACTGGAAAACGACCAGGCTGCACGCCATGCGTTTCGTGTGGCCAGCGGGCTTGACTCCATGGTGCTGGGCGAGCCGCAAATCCTGGGCCAGATGAAAGACGCGGTGCGGGCTGCTGAAGAAGCGGGCGCCATGGGCAGCACGCTGCACCAGTTGTTCCAGCGCTCTTTCGCAGTGGCCAAGGAAGTGCGCAGCAGCACCGAGATCGGCGCGCACAGCATCAGCATGGCGGCAGCGTCCGTGCGGCTGGCGGGCCAGTTGTTTGAGAACCTGAGCGACATCAAAGTGCTGTTTGTGGGTGCGGGAGAGATGATCGATCTGGCAGCGACGCACTTTGCCGCCAGGAATCCGAAATCCATGACCGTGGCCAACCGCACGCTGGAGCGCGGCGAAAAAATCGCCAGCCGTTTCGGCGCCGAGGTCATGCGTCTGGCCGACCTGCCCAGCCGCCTGCACGAGTTCGATGCCGTGATCAGTTGCACCGCCAGCACCCTGCCCATCATCGGCCTCGGCGCGGTCGAACGTGCCGTCAAGCTGCGCAAACACCGGCCCATGTTCATGGTCGATCTGGCGGTTCCGCGCGACATCGAACCCGAAGTCAAGGCGCTGCCTGATATCTATCTCTATACCGTGGACGATCTGGCCCATGTGGTGCAGACCGGCAAGGACAGCCGGCAGGCGGCCGTCGCGCAGGCCGAGGTCATCATCGACGCTGGGGTACAGAACTTCATGCACTGGCTGGGCCAGCGCCGCACCGTGCCGCTGATCCAGCAACTTAACGCCCAGACCGATGCGTGGCGTGCCGCCGAAATCATGCGCGCCAAAAAACTGCTTGCCAGGGGCGCGTCTGTCGACACCGTGCTGGAAGCGCTGTCGCGTGGGCTGACGCAAAAGATGCTGCACGGCACGCTGGCCGAGCTGCATGCCGGCGACGCCGACAGCCGCGAGGCCACGGCGCAAACCGTGTCGAAGCTGTTTTTGCGCGGCAGCCTGCCGCCGACCGACAAAGAGCGTTAGCGGCGCTCTGCCCTTGCGGGTGTGCGCGCTTGCGATCTGCGATTTGTCATTGCGGGCCCGACCCGCCATCCATCTGCCGCAACATCTCCCGCGACCCCACACGCGCCGCACTGTGCCACCATGGCTACCGGGCCAAGCCCGGTATGACAATTCAAAAACCAAATTCCCGTTGCAATGAAACCCTTTCTCCGCCAGACCCTGGACCGCCAGATTTTCCGGCTTCACGAGCTTGATGCGCTGCTGTCGGCCAGCGACGTAGTCAGCAACATGGAGCGGTTTCGCAGCCTGACGCGCGAACACGCCGAACTCAGCGTGGTGGTCGGTCAGTACCAGCGACTCACGGGGCGCGAGGCCGACCTGGCCAGCGCGCAGGCCATGCTGGCTGAGGCCAAAAACGATCCCGAGATGGCCACCATGGCGGAAGAGGAAATCACCGCCGCGCAAGGCGACATCACTGCGCTTGATGACGCCCTGCAGTTGATGCTGATCCCGAAAGACCCGGACGACGCGCGCCCGGCTTTCATCGAGATCCGCGCCGGTACCGGCGGCGACGAGTCGGCGCTGTTCGCTGGCGACCTGTGCCGCATGTACACACGGTTTGCCGAGCGCAAGCGCTGGGCGGTCGAGGTCATCAGCGAGTCGCCCAGCGAGCTGGGCGGCTACAAGGAAGTGGTGATCCGCGTGGACGGCGCGACCGACAGCCTGGGCGTCGGCGTCTACGGCAAGCTGCGGTTCGAATCCGGCGGCCACCGTGTCCAGCGCGTGCCCGCCACCGAAACCCAGGGCCGCATCCACACCAGCGCCTGCACGGTCGCGGTGCTGCCCGAGCCCGACGAAGCGGTCGCCATCCAGATCAACCCCGCCGACCTGCGGATCGACACCTATCGCGCCAGCGGCGCCGGCGGCCAGCACATCAACAAGACCGATTCCGCGGTGCGCATCACACATTTGCCAACCGGCATCGTCGCCGAATGCCAGGACGGCCGCAGCCAGCACAGCAACAAGGCGCAGGCGCTCAAGGTCCTGACCGCCCGTATCCACGAAAAAGACCGGTCCGAGCGCGCCGCCAAAGACGCCGCCACGCGCAAGGGCCTGATCGGAAGTGGCGATAGAAGCGACCGGATTCGCACCTACAACTTTCCCCAGGGGCGGCTGACGGACCACCGCATCAACCTGACCCTCTACAAGCTGCTCAGCATCATGGAGGGCGACATGGACGACGTGGTCACCGCCCTGCAGGTGGCGCGCGGCGCTGAGCTGCTGGCGGAGCTGGAAACAGCTTCCAACAGCTGATCCCTCCGAGTTATGAATCAATTCGGCCTTCAGCCCTTGTCCGACGGGCGTAGATAGCTCCTCATTTGATAGCACCCCAGTGACCAACTCCTCCTCGTTGACGCCGTGTACCGGCAAGCAGGCGCTGTCGGCGGCCCAGACGCTGGGTCTGGACCGCCTGGATGCCCAGCTGCTGCTGCTTCATGCGCTGGGCCGTCCGCACAGTGACCGGGTCTGGCTGCTGGCGCATGATGGCGACGCTCTGCCTGCGGAAAGCGCCAGCCTGTTCCGGCAACTGAGCTTGCGCCGTACCGCCGGCGAGCCGCTGGCCTACATCGTTGGCCGCAAGGAGTTTTTTGGCATGGCGCTCCAGGTGGATGCCCGCGTGCTGGTGCCGCGCCCCGACACCGAAACCCTGGTGGATTGGGCGCTGGCGCAGTTGGCCAGCCTGCCCGCAGCTGCGCGGGTGCTGGATCTGGGCACGGGCAGTGGCGCGATCGCGCTGGCGCTCAAAAAAACCCGGCCAGCGCTGGATGTCACGGCCGTCGATGCCAGCGCGGGCGCTCTCGCCGTTGCCAGCGCCAACGCTGCACATCACGCGCTGTCCATCCGCTTCGTCGAGGGAGACTGGCTTGAAAATGTGAGCGGACACTTTCACCTGATCGCAAGCAATCCACCATATATTGCGCAGGCTGATCCGCATTTACCAACACTGGCCCATGAGCCGCCAGGAGCCCTGATCGCGGGGCCTGATGGTCTGGACGACCTTCGGGCCATCATCGATCAGGCGCCTGCGCATCTGGAGACGCAAGGCTGGCTGCTGCTGGAGCATGGCTACAACCAGGCCGAAGCCGTGCGTACGTTGCTGATGCAGCGCGGCTTCGCCGAGGTCCAGAGCCGGGCCGATCTGGCAGGCATTGCCCGTTGTTCCGGGGGGCGCTGGCAGGCCGCAGGCAGCCCGGGGCAAACGGCGGGATAATCGACCATTGATTTTCCGCTGTTGAATTCCATCTACGGATGGACTGCTGCCAAGAGGCGCGCGACCTGGCAGCACCGGCATGACCCATACCAAGGACCCGAAATGAACGCTACCCAGCAACGCATTGACCAGCTCGTCAAATCCAGTGACGTGGTGCTTTTCATGAAAGGCACAGCC
>NZ_JBDNGU010000207.1:0-1784 GCF_041689105.1 Polaromonas sp.
CGCAGAACAACTGCGGGAATTGGCCGGCGATTTGATTGCAAAGATCGCGCACCAAAGCCAGCAACACGGTCAAGCCATTGCCAACAAAGACCAAGAGCTGCAACGCCTGGGCGGCGAGATCAAATACCGCCAAGCCAAGATCGAGCAGCTCACCCACGAGATGGCGGTCCTCAAACGCTGGAAGTTCGGCAAGAGCCGCGAGCGCCTCGATGCGGCCCAAGCCAGCCTGCTCGATGAAACCATCGATGCCGACATCGCAGCCATTGAGCAGGAACTGCAAAACCTCGCACCGCCCACCAAAACCGGCACCGACACCTCCAAGCACCCCAAACGCACCCCTTTGCCGCCTGAGCTGCCCCGCGTGGAGATGCACCACGAGCCGGAGTCCACCACCTGTGGCTGCGGCTGCCAACTCAAGCGCATCGGGGAAGATGTGAGCGAGAAGCTGGACTACACGCCCGGCCTGTTCACGGTGGAGCGCCACATCCGGGGTAAATGGGCCTGCGCCAAATGCCAGACCTTGATTCAGGCGCCGGTGCCCGCGCAGATTATTGACAAAGGCATCCCGACCGCCGGCCTGCTGGCCCAGGTGCTGGTGGCCAAATATTCGGATCACCTGCCGCTGTACCGCCAGGAAACCATCTTTGCCCGCGCCGGCATGGCGCTGCCGCGCTCAACGCTTAGCGCATGGGTGGGCGTGTGTGGGGTTCAACTGCAGCCGCTGGTCGATGCCTTGAAAGACACAATGCTTGGCCACGCTGTGCTGCATGCCGACGAGACGCCGGTGGCCATGCTCAAGCCGGGTAACAAGAAAACGCACCGCGCTTACCTGTGGGCGTATGCGCCGGGGGCCTTTGAAGACTTTAGGGCGGTGGTCTACGACTTCTGTGAAAGCCGAGCGGGCGAGCACGCGCGTGCCTTCCTGGGAAATTGGAAAGGCGCGCTGGTCTGTGATGACTTCAGTGGTTACAAAGCGAGCTTTGCCAATGGCATCCTGGAGGCGGGCTGTCTGGCCCATGCCCGGCGAAAGTTCTTTGACCTGCATGTGAGCAACAAGAGCCAGATCGCAGAGCAGGCGCTGCAGTACATCGGCCAGCTGTATGACGTTGAGCGTGAGGTCAAGAACCTCAATGTCGATGAACGACGACAACTCCGCCAGGCCAAGTCCAAACCGCTGGCTGATGCGTTGCACCAGTGGATGGTGCTGCAGCGCCAAAAAATCACCGACGGCTCGGCCACGGCCAAAGCGCTGGACTACAGCTTGAGACGCTGGGGAGCGCTCACGCGCTTCCTCGATGACGGGCAATTGCCTATCGATAACAACTGGATCGAGAACCAGATCCGGCCGATTGCCATCGGACGAAACAACTGGCTGTTTGCGGGCTCGCTCAGAGCGGGTCAGCGGGCGGCGGCCGTCATGAGCCTGATCCAGTCAGCCAAGCTCAATGGGCATGACCCGTATGCCTACCTGAAGGATGTGCTGACTCGGCTGCCTACGCAGCCGAACAACCGTATCGACGAGTTGCTGCCGCATCGCTGGGCGCCAGCCCTCGCCAGCATCTGATCTCTACGCCAGCGGCTGCGTCGGTGTGTCAAGGGTGGGTTCGCTGGTCGCTTACTTTCAAGCGCTATATTGCGACTTGATCAAACGGCCGTTAGAGCTTGCGCATTGGACTATCAGATAAGTAGCAAATGGAAGACGCATCAAGGACAACTGACAGGCTGATCGATCGATTTCAGTCGTTTTAATTACGTGGCATAAGATATTCGGCAGCACACAAAAC
>NZ_JBDNGU010000208.1:0-2158 GCF_041689105.1 Polaromonas sp.
CAAAGTACGCCGTCGCTTTTTCTAGGATGTCGCGCTCCATCTTCACCCGCGCCAGCTCAGCCCGCAGTCGGGCCAGCTCCATTTGTTCGGGGCTCACTGGCTTGTCACCGGCTCCTTGGAGCTGGCCTTTGCCAGCCAGCCCATCATTCTCCGGGTTGATGGACTCCTTGGAAAAATAACTGGTACGGGTTACGGGGGGCAGGTCACACCGGAACGTACTCAGGTACGTAAAGATTCCGAGCACCGCGCAACGCCGCCATGCGCCCGGGAATTGGATTGATGAAAGCCCCTCAGATCTTCCACTTCTCCATCAATTGCGCGGGCCGCAGCGCATCGTAGCCTTCAAAAGGCTGATGAATCCAGGGATTGGTCGGCAAAAACTCAACCGAGTAGTCGGGCTGGAAGGTGGACACGCCTTTGGTCCAGATCACCGCGCTGCGTAGCTCGGTGATGGGCTTGTAGTTGTTGCGCAGTTGGTTAATCACGGCGTTGAGTGTGTGGCCGGTGTCAGCCAGGTCATCCACCAGCAACACCTTGCCAGCGATCTCGCCCTTGGGCGTGGTGATGAACCGTGCGATGTCGAGGTTGCCCTGCACCGTGCCAGAGTCGGCGCGGTAGGAGCTGGTGGACATGATGGCCAGCGGCTTGTCGAAGATGCGCGAGAGGATGTCACCGGGGCGCATGCCGCCGCGCGCCAGACACAGGATGGTGTCGAACTCCCAGCTCGACTGGTGGATCTTGATCGCCAGCTTTTCAATCAGGTTGTGGTATTCGTCGTAACTGACGTAAAGGTGTTTGCCGTCTTCGGTCAACATGAAATTGCTCCTGATTTGATAGCTTATAGCGCCCGTATCTAAAGGGCTGGAGGCCGATTTGACTATGAATTTTGGACATTCAAGCCGCGAATGGATCGCGCAGCAGGATGGTGTGGTCGCGGTCCGGGCTGGTGGAGATCATGTGGATAGGCACGCCGGTGACTTCCTCGATGCGTTTGAGGTAACGCTGCGCCGCCTCGGGCAGTTTGTCGTAGTCGGTGACGCCTACCGTGCTCTGGATCCAGCCCGGCAGGGTTTCGTAAATCGGCTTGCAACTGGCGATTTCTTCGGCGCCCATGGGCAGGATGTCGGTGACGCGGCCATCGAGTTCGTAGCCGGTGCACAGTTCGAGCTTCTCGATGCCGTCGAGCACATCGAGCTTGGTGATACACAGCCCGGACAGGCCATTGACCTGCGCCGAGCGTTTGAGCAACGCGGCGTCAAACCAGCCGCAGCGGCGACTGCGACCAGTGGTCACGCCTTTTTCGGCGCCGACCGTGCTCAGATGGTAACCCGGCGTGCCCGGTGTTTCCCAGTCCAGCTCAGTCGGGAAAGGGCCGCCTCCAACGCGTGTGCAGTAAGCCTTGGTGATGCCCAGGATGTAGTGCAACATGCCGGGGCCGACACCAGCGCCGGCGGCTGCGTTACCGGCCACGCAGTTGCTGGAAGTGACAAACGGGTAGGTACCGTGATCCACGTCGAGTAACGTGCCCTGCGCGCCCTCGAACAGCAGGTTGGCGCCCTCGGCGTTGGCATCGTTGAGCTCACGCGAGACGTCGGCCATCATGGGCTTGAGCAGTTCAGCGTGGCGCATGGCCTCGTCGTACACGGGTTGAAATTCGATGGCTGGCGCGTTGAGGTAACCGGTCAGCACAAAGTTGTGCAGGTCCAGCAGTTCGCGCAGCTTGGCGGCAAAACGCTCGGGGTGTTTCAGGTCCTGCACGCGCAGAGCGCGGCGGGCAATTTTGTCTTCATAGGCCGGGCCGATGCCGCGGCCGGTGGTGCCAATCTTGACGGTACCGCCGGTTTCACGGCGGGTCTCACGCGCCACGTCGAGGGCCACATGGAAGGGCAGGATCAGCGGGCAGGCTTCGCTGATGCGCAGGCGCGAGCGCACCTCGACACCGGCTTTTTCCAGGCCCTCGATCTCCTCGAACAGCTTGGTCGCCGACAGCACCACCCCGTTGCCGATATAACACTTCACGCCCGGACGCATGATGCCGCTGGGGATCAGGTGCAGCGCGGTCTTGATGCCGTTGATCACCAGCGTGTGGCCGGCGTTGTGGCCGCCCTGGAAACGCACCACGCCTTGCGAGCTTTCGGTCAGCCAGTCCACCAGCTTG
>NZ_JBDNGU010000209.1:0-6279 GCF_041689105.1 Polaromonas sp.
TAAAAATGGGCTCCGCCAGAACGGATTCAGCGTCGATCAAACGCATTTACCCCTTGGCACATCGACGTGTCGATGAAATCGCCAAAACCTTCGGCCCAGCCGCCAGCCCCGTTGGTTTCCGAAAAACTCTCGATCTCTGAGTCCTCAAATGTTTGAAAGAGCTCATGGAGCATTGAGTCAGGCTGCTCACTGTCCAAAACCAATGCCACGATCCCTCCGGCGTTTTCTCGCGGCCGAAAAAAAATGCAGTGTCGATTCTCGGCGCCAGTGATCTCTTCGATCGATTTGCGCATCAACGGGGAAGGGGGTGTTTTCAGTTTTCCCAAAACCATTGGGTCGAAATCGAACAGACTCACAAGCGTACCGTCGGGAAGCCGACTCGACCGGCCGCATAGAACCACCTTGGCGACGCCGCGACAGAGCTCGTCCCACTGCCCGCGATCAGGCAGACGTTTGGGTACGGTCACTCGGATCGCGAGTCCACCAACTCCTCGCGCTGCAGCAAGTTGGACGCAGGGCTGTGCGACCAGAAGCGTAAGTAATTCGCGTGACTCTGCAACATGGATCTTGCGGCCCTTGTTCGCAGTCACGACTTTGCATTCGATCTCTAAACCTTTAGGCCCCAAGTCTTCAACCAACAGATCGAAAGTCTCTGAGCCAGCGCCTATCTCCGGGAACAATACCCGCCTACCAGCTGCGACGAAATGCGTTGCGACTGTTGCCTCCATCTGCATCGCCTTGATCATCTGCGGGGCGCGCAACGCTTCGCGTACGCGTTTGATGAAGATTGAGTACCGCTTATTCGTCAGCCGACTAGCAGCTTGCGCAAGCTGCACTACCCGCCAAGCGAAGACAAAAGCCTCCAGATACTGCGGCTGGTGCGTCATTTCCCACGTTAGCCGACCGTGGTTGTTGTACGCAGCGATCGTGCACTCTGTAAGTGCAAAAACAACCCGGTTCTCGTCGAGGAGGTGCTCGCCAAGCTCAGGATGCGCTTTCATTTCAACGGCTACTTTGGCCGCCTGCTCAAGCCATACCTGCTCGCCCACTATCTCTCCAAAGCGAACCAGAACGTCTGGGATCTTCGCCTGATGCAAATCTCGGCTGAGCACTTAGCTACCTTGCTTCACCGTGGTCGGCCTGCCTGTGACCTGCACGCTCGCCACCACCTCCGGCGTCTGAGCCAGCAACTTGCCCTTATTCCACACCTTCAGCCGATTCGCCCGCAACCGAATCGCCTCCAGCGCATCCCGCGCCTGAAGCAACACGAAGCTCGCGTTACACCCCGGTGCGATACCGTAGCCTTCAAGGTGCATCACCTTCGCCGCATTCACCGTCACCGCATCAAAACACTGGCGAATGGCTTTCTGACTGGTCATCTGCGCCACATGCAGGCCCATGTGCGCGACTTCGAGCATGTAGTCGCAGCACACGCTGTACCAGGGGCAGTCGTGGCCTGAGGCGACGTTGAGGTCGGCGGTCATCCGCTGGGGTGCACGGGGCATGCGCGGCGTTTAGGTCGTGGGTTTTTGGGGGGGGCAATCACGCCCCGAACGCGAATCTCTCGTCATCGGTCATGACTTCAACTTCTTTCATGATGGCTTTAGCTTTTGCCTTCTCGGCAAGCTTCAGGTCATACATCGTCTGCAGGTTCATCCACGACTGGGCGTCACCACCGAAGCAGCGTTCCAGGCGCAAAGCTGTTTCTGGCGTAATGCCGCGCTCTTCCTTGACGATTTCGTTGATGCGTGATGCCGTTACCCCGAGTTTTTTGGACAGGGCGTTGGCTGTCATGTTCAGGGGCACCAGATACTCTTCCCGAAGGATTTCTCCGGGGTGTACGGGACGCATTGAATTTTTGATCATGAGTAAAACCTTTCAAAAGCCACGAGCAAACCGCTCAGTGGTAGTCAACAATTTCCACATCCTTGGCGCCTTCGTCGGTCCAGACAAAACAAAGCCGCCATTGGTCGTTGATCCGGATGCTGTGCTGACCGGCGCGTTTGCCAACCAAAGCTTCCAGCCGATTACCAGGGGGTGACCTCAAAAAATCCAGGGTGACAGCTGCCTCCAGCATGGTCAACTTTCGTGTTGCTGGTTTCAAAATGCGAGAAAAGACCGCTGACTTTCCGGTTTTGAACAGAGCCTCGGTGTCTTTGCACCTGAATGAAAATATCATGGGCTGATCTTACACCGTTTATCGGTAATCGATAAATTTGTTGCCGGTGTGATGCCTCAGTCGTACGCCGCTAATGCGAAGTCATAAATCTTGCGATTCCGGGTCTCTGTGGCAGCTGTAATGCCGTCTTGACTTCTGGCGTTTCGGCCAGCAGCTTGCCGTTTCTCCAAACCTTCAAGCGATTCGCCCGCAACCGGATCGCCTCTACCGCATCCCGCGCCTGCAGCAACACAAAACTCGCATCACACCCTGGCGCAATGCCATAGCCTTCAAGGTGCATCACCTTCGCCGCATTCACTGTCACCGCATCAAAACACTGGCGAATGCCTTTCTGGCTGGTCATCTGCGCCACGTGCAGGCCCATGTGTGCGACTTCGAGCATGTCGCCGCTGCCCATGCCGTACCAGGGGTCCATCACGCAGTCGTGGCCGAAGGCGACGTTGACGCCGGCGGCCATCAGCTCGGGCACGCGGGTCATGCCACGGCGTTTGGGGTAGCTGTCGTGACGGCCTTGCAGGGTGATGTTGATCAGCGGGTTGGCGATCACGCTGACGCCGCTCTCGGCAATCAGCGGCAGCAGCTTGCTCACGTAGTAGTTGTCCATGCTGTGCATGGAGGTGCAGTGGCTGCCGTTGACGCGGCCTTGCAGGCCCAGGCGCTGGGTTTCAAAGGCCAGGGTTTCGATGTGGCGACTCATCGGGTCGTCGGACTCGTCGCAGTGCATGTCCACCAGCTTGCCGCGCTCGGCAGCGATCTCGCACAGCAGCTTGACGCTGGCCGCGCCTTCGGCCATGGTGCGCTCGAAATGGGGAATGCCACCGACCACGTCCACGCCTTTGTCCAACGCGCGTTTCAGGTTCTCGATCCCGTCGTTGCTGCGCAGCACGCCGTCTTGCGGGAAGGCGACGAGCTGCAGGTCGATATAGGGCGCCACCTGTTTTTTGACTTCCAGCATCGCCTCCACCGGCAGCAGGCTGGCATCGCTGGTGTCCACATGGCTGCGTATGGCCAGCAGGCCCTTGGCCACGGCCCAGTCGCAGTAACTCAGGGCGCGTTCAATCAGCGCCTCGGCCTTGAGCATGGGTTTCAGCTCGCCCCAGACAGCGATACCTTCCAGCAACTTGCCACTTTCATTGATGCGCGGCAGGCCATAGCTCAGCGTGGCGTCCATGTGAAAGTGCGGGTCCACAAAATGCGGGCTCAGCAGGTAGCCGCCGGCATCTAGCGTTTCCGCCGCTTGCGCGCCAGGAATCGGGCCCTCGGTGACTTCGGTGATCTTGCCGTTCTGCACGGCAATCGACATGCCAGTGCGGCCGTCGGGCAGGGATGCGTTGGTGATGAGAAGGTCTAGCATGTGGGCGCCTTACTGACCGATGGCAATGATTTGATTGAGGGCTTCGCAACTCTCGGCTAACACAGCGGGCGTTGCCTGCTTCCACGGGTGCACCCGTGCGCAGCGTTTGCGCCAGTCCAGGGATTTTGGTTGATGCGCCAGCACATAACTGGTGATGCCTTTTGGCCCGGAAAATCTGATTGCAAAAGGATTGCTCTCGTTGGAGGCGGACGTGGTCATCGGCAAGCCGATCACCAGGCTGGTCCGGTCATTGAAGGCTTTCGGCGACAGCACCAGCATGGGGTGTAAGTCCCTCATTTCCTGGCCCACTTGGGGGCTGAAGTCGATCCAGATGATGTCCTGCCGGTCGGGGACCCAGGCGGTGGCCGCTGCCATCAGAACAGCTCTGCGCCAACGCGACCGGACACTGCCACCTCGCCGCCATGCGTGGCAGGGTCGAAGGCTTTGAGTTTCTGGGCAAGGGTCCGCTTTGGCTTGCCGATCACGCGCAGAAGAACGCCTTCATCAACCACCTCTACCAGCACAGACGTCCCCTGCACCAGGCTTGCGGCCCGGGCAATGGGCGCCGTCAGGCGCACGGCCAGGCCGTTGCCCCATTCCTGGATGGTCTGTTCGGCCCTGATGGCGGGGGTGGTCATGGCGTGATCCTTCATTGCAATGTAGAAACAAGTCTATACGTCAAGGCTGATGGTGTCAACCCGTTGATACGGCGGCATCAGCGCTCGCCCTTGCGGTAAGGTTTCATCAAGGCCTGCGGATACGCCGCCTTGCGCGCGACCAGCACCAGCGCCAAAATGGACAGCACGTAAGGCAGCATCAGGTAAAGCTGATACGGCACGTTGACGATGCCGGCGGTTTGCAGGCGCAGTTGCAGCGCGTCAAAAAAGGCAAACAGCAGCGCACCCAGCAGCGCCTTGCCGGGCCGCCAGGAGGCAAACACCACCAGCGCCACGCAGACCCAGCCGCGACCGTTGACCATGTTGAAGAAAAAAGCGTTGAAGGCCGACAGCGTGAGGAAGGCGCCGGCCACGCCCATCAGCGCCGAGCCGGCGACGATGGCGACCGTGCGTGTGGCAGCGACCGAGACGCCCTGGCCTTCGGCGGCCTGCGGGTTTTCTCCGACCATGCGTATTGCCAGGCCAGCCGGCGTGCGGTACAGCACCCAGCCGATCGTCGGCACCAGCAACAGCGCCAACAGGGTCATGGGGGTTTGCGCCGCCAGCGCTGTCAGGCCGGTGCCGTCCAGCCACTGCATGGGCGCAAACGGCGTGACGGTGGGCGGCGTGTCGACTTTCGGAAAACTCACGCGGTAGCCGTAATAACTGAGCGAGGTCGCCAGCAAGGTGATACCCAGGCCGGAGACATGTTGCGACAGCGCCAGCCCCACAGTCAAAAAGGCGTGCAGCAGACCGAACACTGCGCCTGTCAGCGCCGCCACGCCGACGCCGGCCCACAGCGGCAAGCCCAGGTACACCGCCAGCCAGCCGCTGAAGGCGCCAGCGACCATGATGCCTTCAATGCCCAGGTTCAGCACGCCGGCGCGTTCACACAGCAGCACGCCCAGCGTGCCGAGGATCAGTGGTGTGGCGATGCGCAGCACGGCGGTCCAGAAGGCTGGGGCGGTCAGGATGTCGAGCAGTTCCATCATCGCTGGTGGCTCTGTGATGCTATGAAATACATAGCTGATTGCGCCCGTCTGGCGAGGGCTGGGGGCATATTTTGTTGTGAATTTCTCCGCAGGGTTGGAAAACTGCCTGTAGTGGGCCCGCTCAGCAGGCCGGGGGTTGCCCGGCGGCAACTCACTTTTCTTTGTCTCGCCAAAGAAAAGTAAGCAAAAGAAAGGCGACCCTGCTGTCTGCGTCCCCCTGCGCTGACGCTACGGGGGCAACCTGCGGTGCTCGGTCCAGCCGGGGTCTCGCTCGAACTCGCCTTCGGCTCAGACAATCGCGATCCCTGATCCGTCTGGCCCTGCGCTCCTCGGCGCATACAGAAGGGCGGTGGGGGCGGGAGCGCAATCGCCATCGGGCTCTGGCGAGGACGCGCTTTGCGCGTCCTCGCCTCCCCGCATCCGCTTTCGTTTCCCCACCCGTCGGGCTGGGCCGAGGAGCGCAGCCGAAAGTGGATCAGGGCGAGCGATTGTCTGAGCGCAGCGAGTTCGGGCTCGACCCCGCTTTCGGCGAGCACCGCAGGTTGCCCGCAGCGAAGCGGAGGGACCCAGACCATCGGGTCGCCTTCTCTTTGCTTACTTTCTCTTGGCGAAGCAAGAGAAAGTGAGTCGCCCGCCGGGGCGAGACCCGGCTTGCAGGAAGACCTACCGAAGCGCAAGCTTGCACAGGCTTCGACTGGCTCAGCCCGAACGGTGCGGGAGGTGCGCTGACATGGATCCCGGATCAAGTCCGGGATGACAAGCCGGGGGGCGTGGTCAGGTGCCAAGTTCATGACCTGAGCTCCCGCACCACCCGGTATTGCGTCATCAACGTCGCCACCAGCACCGAAATCAACGAAGCTGCCACAATCACACCCGCAATATAGGTCGGCAGGCCGACCGCGCGGCTCATGCTGTCGGCTCCCACCAGCACGCCCGCCACAAACACCGCCGCGGCCGCCACGCCCAGCGGGTTCAGCGCCGCCAGCATGGCGATCACGATGCCGGTGTAGCCGTAGCCGGGCGACATGTCGAGCGTGACGTAACTGGTTCGGCCCGCTACCTCGATGGCGCCGGCCAGCCCGGCCAGGCCGCCCGAGA
>NZ_JBDNGU010000210.1:0-3134 GCF_041689105.1 Polaromonas sp.
CGTGGCAGCCTGGGGCGTGGTCTGCGTGGTCAACTCCACCAGCTTTTGCACGTCCACCTTCACAGGCGGTGCTCCGCGGGGCAAGTCCCGCTCGATGCCTTCAAGACCGGCCTGAACATAGCGCTCGCGCCAGCGAGCAACATGCACGCGGCCTATGCCCAATTGTTCGGCAATCGCCTTGTTCTGCAGGCCATGCGCGGCCAGCAGCACGATTCGTGCTCGCTGCGACAGGCGCACACTGGTGCGCTTGGAACGCGCCAACTTCGTCAGCTCTGTTTCCTGCCCTTGACTGAGCTCTACAACCGGGGCAACTCGCAATTTCTCACTCCAATACAAACCGTAGTGGAGCATTGGCGCCAAGCAGTTCGTTTACGTTCACTCAAGAATCAAACACTACACTAGCGCAGAGGAAGAGGGAGAGGAGGTCGATGGACATGCGCGTTGCTGCCCTTTAGCCCTGAACGGGTGTGGCGAGCAGGTGGGATCTCGCAATGATATCTGCCAACCGCAGGCGGACCAGTTGAGCGCGCCCTTGAAGGTGGCCGCGGAACTACGCGCGACAAGCGCCATCGGTCCCCCGGCACCATCCCTTGAGTTTCCTTTCGATGAATCCGCAGCGTTGACTGCATAGCAGCGTCACTCCCAGCGCCCTACGGCCCGTCCAGCGGTCAAAGGGCCAGTCAACTGGCCCACCAGAACGAAAAACCCCGACACGCGATGGCCGGGGCTGTTGGTCATGGGGCTGCTACAGGCACCCAATCAATCAGAGGCAACCTACTGTCCGGTGGTCGTCGGTATGCCGTGCTTCTCGCGCAGGCCGTCGTGAAGGATGCCCTTGATCAGCGCGATACCCATCAGCACCATCACCAGGCTGAACGGCAGGGCACCAATGACCATGGCCGTCTTGATGGCGCCCAGGCCGCCGGCCACAATGAGGCCGCCCACCACGAGCGCCAACGCCGCGCCCCAGAACAGGATGTGGGGGCGCGCCTTGGGGCCCTCGTCGCCGGCGGCGTTGATGGGGTTGATGATCAGCACGGCGCTGTCGGCCGAGGTCACCAGATAAGTCAGCAGCAGCACCACCACCACGATCGACATCGCCCATGCCAGATCCGGGCGCAGCATCACGCCCAGCATGACGAACAGTTGTGACGCCTGACCCGCCCCTGCAATGGCGCCGCCCGCCTTGCCCGTCAGTTCCAGATCGATGGCGGTGCCGCCGACCAGGGCAAACCAGACGAAGCACATGATGGCCGGAACGATCAACGCGCCCAGCACGTATTCGCGCACCGTGCGACCACGTGAAATGCGGGCTAAAAACAAGCCGACAAAGGGCGCGAAAGCGATCCACCAGGCCCAGTAAAAAATGGTCCAACCGCCCTGCCAGCCAGCCAGCGCATCACCCACCGGCGTGCCGTTCCTGGACCAGACGGCGAAGAGATTACCCGGAATCGAGACCAGGTAGTCCCACAGGCCCACGAACAAGGCCTGCAGGCCAAACAGCGTCGAGCCGAAGATGACGAAGAAGGCCAGCACGAAGAAGCTCAGTCCCATGTTGATGTTCGAGAGCCACTTGATGCCCTTGCCGACGCCCGACAGCGCCGACAGCGTAGACGCGCCCATGATCACCAACAGGGCGGCGATGATGCCTGCCTTGGAGGACGAGCGCGTGCCGTCAGCCGCCGTGGTGTACAGCCAATCGCCGACGCCGATGCGCGAGAGGCCCGAGATGAACTGCTCCACACCGAAACCCAAGGTCTGCGACACCCCCAGCACGGTGGCCACCACGGCCACCACGTCAACCACATGGCCCAGCGGCCCGGACATCCACTTGCCAAACAACGGCGTGAGACCGGAGCGGATCGTCAGTGGCAAGCCTCGGCGGTACGAGCAGTAACCCAGCGACAGGCCGACGACCGCGTAGGCCGCCCAAGCCGCAAAGCCCCAGTGCGTGAACGACCAGATGTAAGCGTCGCGCACGTTACCCAAAGTGCTGGGCTCGGTCAGTTGCTGAATCGTGGCCGGGTTCTTGGCGAAGTGGTACATCGGCTCGGCTGTGGCGAAGGTCAGCATGCCAATACCGATGCCAGCGCCAAACATCATCGAAAACCACGAGAAGTTCGAGAACTCCGGTTTGTCGTCCGGCAAGCCCAGCTTCAGTCGGCCCGAAGCAGGCCAGATCGCCAGAGCCAGGCACAAAATGAGGAAGAAGGCCATGGCATAGATGTACCAAAAGCCGAGCGAAGCCAGGATGGTGTCGTTAATACCGCTCAGGAAGCTGCTGGACCGCTTTGGGAAGATCATGGCCCAAAGGATGAGCGCGGCGATCAGCAACTTGGCCGTGATCGTCACTTGCTTGGTGAAGCCACCGTAGAAGCCGCCGTCGGCGGTTTTGATGGGTAGATCCATCAAGGGGGGTTTGAGAGCCACGATTGCATTCCTTATCTACGGCTTCCGGTTCGCCGAGCTGTTTTTGTTGTCTGAAAATAAGCTGCCGCCCGAATCGAGCCGACACCACGGTCAGCGAAACTCGAGTAACAACGACCTGCTTGGGATCGATCACAGCCACACGACCTGCCCGCTGACCGCCTGCTTCCTGCCTTAAGGAAGCGCTGACCAACCCCACAAAGCAGCCAAAACGCTTGCTTGCACCCCCTTATGTACCCCCGCTTTGGGCAGGCTGTCAATGGGCTTGTGTATACCTATGCCGACGATCAACTCCCACAACTTATTGAATTTAAAAAGAAAAAGGCCGCTTACTGGACTTCAGTAAACGGCCTTGGACGTTATGGTGGTGGAGCTGGGGGGATTTGAACCCCCGTCCGCAAGCCTTGTTCGGGCAGATCTACATGTTTAGCGGTCTGATTTGAGTCTCGCCACCTGTGTCGCGCAGTCGCACGCTACACAGGACGCCAGCACCCTATTTTCTTGCCCCGGGTTAAGGTACCCAGCCCGGAGCCAGCCGATGAAATTATCTTTACAGCCGGGAGCCATTAACTTGCGCTAAAGACCCCTTGCCCAGCCCATCGGCCTGCTGTTGTAAAGCTCACTGGCAATTAAGCAGCGAGTGCGAAACGTTCGTCGTTTGCAGTTAGTTTGTTTGAATCAGTTTTACGAGCACACTCAGCTCGACA
>NZ_JBDNGU010000211.1:0-13904 GCF_041689105.1 Polaromonas sp.
AGCGCCATCCAGCTCATCAAGGCCAATGCCCGTGGGTTTCGCAGCTTCACCAACTACCGGGCAAGAATTCTGTTTCATTGCGGTAAGTTGGATTTGGGTTGGGCGTGAGGAAAAATTCACAGTGAAATTAACGAAGAGCCCGAATTTTTAACTGAAAAGGAAGTTGATCATGAAAACCAATGAAGGCGTTCTGGACCGCAGCCTGCGCGTCATCGTGGGGCTTGTCCTGATTGGACTGGCTGCCACCGGCACAGTCGGGTTGTGGGGCTACATCGGGGTCATCCCGCTGGTCACTGGCGCTGTCGGCATGTGCCCTCTTTACAGCTTGCTGGGCATCAACTCCTGCCCGACGCCGCGCCGCTGAGTGCACCACACCGCCCTCTCATGAGCCTTCTCATGATGGCTGCTGACGCGGCGCCTGAGTCACTTCAGAAACTGGCGGGCCGGGAAAGGGCGCGCAAGCTTCTATTTCAAGCGCACACCGCCCGCGTCATACACCTCGACGGTCACCTCGATGCCCGCGCGCACACTCTGGGTGACGGTACAAAATTCCTCGAACTGCTCCAGCACCCGGTCCAGGTGCTCAAGCCGGTCGCCAGCAACTCCAAGCGTGAGCACCGCTTTCATGCGCAGTACCCGCATGCGCCCCTCGGGGTTGCGGCCCACATCGGCCTGAACCTCGCAACGCAGCGGCTCGGGTTTTTGTTTGAACTTGCGCAGGGCAAAAAGCAGGGAGTCGGACAGACAACTGCCAACCGCTGCGGTGAGCAGCTGCACCGGCGAGGGGCCAGTCGCGCTCCCTAGCGGCGGCGGCTCGTCAACCATCAGATCAGGCGCGCCACCTTCAAACGCGACCTTGAAAGCGTAGTCCTTCTCTTGTGTGAGATGAACCAGAACCAGCTTGTCACTCATGGTATCGGCCTTTCTGCGTCTGGGCGCGGCTGATGGGTTGCAATGCTCACAGTGCGTTGAGCGGGATCTTCAGGTAAGACACGCCATTGTTTTCCGGGGGTGGCATCTCGCCGGCGCGGATATTGACCTGCACCGAGGGCAAAATGAGCACCGGCATTTCCAGCGTGGCGTCGCGCGCGGTGCGCATGCGCACAAAATCTTCTTCACTGACGCCATCGTGCACATGGATATTGCCAGCGCGCTGCCTGGCGACAGTGGTCTCCCACGACGGGGCACGCCCCTCGGGCGGATAGTCGTGACACATGAACAGGCGCGTCTCGGCCGGCAGGCTCAGCAGCTTGCGCGTGGATCGGTACAGACTGTGCGCGTCTCCACCGGGAAAGTCGCAGCGCGCCGTACCAACGTCTGGCATGAACAGCGTGTCGCCGACAAAAACCGCGTCACCCACCTGGAAAGCCATACACGCCGGTGTGTGCCCTGGCACCGACAGGGCTTCGGCCGTCAATGCGCCTATGGAAAAAATCTCGCCGTCGCGCAGCAGGTGGTCAAACTGGTGGCCGTCCGGGCGAAACTCAGGTTCGAGATTGAAAATGTCCTTGAACACATTCTGAACATCGGTGATGGCCGCTCCGATGGCAATTTTTCCGCCCAGCTTGCTCCGCAGGTAGTGCGCCGCAGACAGGTGGTCGGCATGGGCATGGGTTTCGAGGATCCAGTCCACGCGCAACTTGTTCTCCTGCACAAATTCGACCAGCTTGTCGGCCGAGGTGGTCCGGGTACGTCCGGACTTGGCGTCGTAGTCCAGCACCGAATCGATGATGGCGCAGGCCGTCCCCTCTTTTTCATGGACGACATAACTCACCGTCCAGGTGGCGGGGTCGAAAAAACTCTGTACGGCTGCAGTCATGAATTACTCCTTGTCGTTGATGTCATTTTTAATATTATATTGACATATATATTATTTGTCAATATACTCGCCCTGTATCAAATCAAATATGGAGCGTTATCACCATGCAGGCAGAAACCACCATGGACATCGACATGTTACGCAGCTCGGCAGAAGAAGCCAGCCGCCTGATGAAAGCACTGTCCAACCCGGCGCGGCTGTTGCTGCTTTGCCAGCTGGCTCAGGGCGAGCAGCGGGTCGGCGAACTGGAAGCGATGGTTGGCATCGTGCAGCCTACGCTGTCGCAACAGCTGGGCGTGCTGCGCGATGAAGGCCTCGTCAGCACCCGCCGCGAAAGCAAGAACATTTATTACCAGATCGACAGCCCTGAGGCGCTGGCCGTTATGAACGTCCTGTATGAGCAGTTTTGCAACACATCCAAAAGGAAAAAGAAATGACCATTGACTGGAACAACTTCACGCCCTGGGCCTCGCTGGCCGGTGGCATCCTGCTGGGTCTGGCCTCGGCCATGTTTATTCTGGTCAATGGTCGCATCCTGGGCATCAGCGGCATCATCGGTGGGCTGTTGCGTCCCAAATCGGGCGACGTGGGCTGGCGCCTGGCCTTTTTGCTGGGCATGCTGGTCGCGCCGCTGCTCTATCTGCTGTTGGCCGGTCCTGCCGCCGTGCGCATAGACGCCGGCTGGGTCACGCTGGTCATCGCAGGGCTGCTGGTGGGTGTGGGCACGCGCTTCGGCTCGGGTTGCACCAGCGGTCACGGCGTCTGCGGTCTGTCGCGCCTGTCTCCGCGCTCCCTGGTGGCCACGCTGGCCTTCATGGGCGCAGGATTTATCACCGTCTATCTGGCGCGCCACGCGCTGGCCGGCTAATCCCTGGCTGCAAGGAAAATCCATGAAACATCGTATCTCTGAATTCGCGGTCGGGCTGCTCTTCGGCATCGGCCTCATCCTTTCCGGCATGACAAACCCTGGCAAGGTCATCGGCTTTCTGGACCTGGCTGGCGCATGGGATCCCTCCCTGGCGCTGGTCATGGGCGGTGCCATTCTTGTTGGCGTGTTCGCGTTTGCGCTGGCCAAAAAGCGGACCACCACATTTCTGGGTGGTGCCCTGCAACTGCCCAGCTCGCGTGACATCGACAAGCGCTTGCTGGCGGGCAGCCTGCTGTTCGGTGCAGGCTGGGGGCTGGCCGGCTTTTGTCCCGGCCCGGCCCTTGTGTCGCTGGGCGGGGGCGAGCCCAAGGCGACCGTTTTTGTGCTGGCCATGCTGGCCGGCATGGCGATTTTTGAGTGGAGGGATCGCCGTGTGAGTGACCCTAAAAAACTGCATTCAGCCCACAAAATGCCAGCTACCCGTTCTCTCAATGCGTCCTTCTCGGTCGCAGGACAACTTCAACCCGGCGACATGGCCGACATGGCTGAGCGAGGCTTCGCATGCGTGATCAACAACCGGCCGGACGGCGAAGGTGGCAGCGCTCAGGCGCTGAGCCGCGACATCGGGCAGGCTGCTCAGGCGGCGGGTATGCACTATGTGTATTTGCCGGTGATCTCGGGTGCCATCACGCCGGAGCAGGTGCACGCCATGCGTGAAGCGCTGAACACCGCGCCCGCTCCCGTGCTGGCCTTCTGCCGGTCGGGCGCACGATCCGCCCAGCTTTACACCCTGTCTCAGGGCCCCGCCTGACAAAGCGCGCCAGAACAGTCTGAGCCAGCCGTTACCAAGGTCATTCATGAACTACCTGCCTGCCTGGCTTCGTGCCTACCGCCCTGCCTGGCTGGCAGGTGACCTGACCGCCGGCCTGATTGTCACGGTCATGCTCATTCCCCAGAGCCTGGCCTATGCCATGCTGGCCGGCTTGCCGCCCGAAGTGGGGCTGTATGCCAGCATCCTGCCGATCGTGGCTTACGCTTTTCTGGGGTCCAGCATGACGCTGGCGGTGGGCCCGGTCGCAGTGGCGTCTTTGATGACCGCCAGCGCCTTGCAACCTCTGGCTGCCGCCGGGTCAGCCGAATACGTCACATTGGCTGCCCAGTTGGCGCTGATCTCGGGCGTCATGCTGCTGGCTTTTGGCGCCTTGCGCCTGGGCTTCCTCGCCCATTTTCTTAGTCATCCTGTCATCAGCGGCTTCATCACCGGCTCAGCCGTATTGATTGCGGTGGGCCAGCTCAAGCACATTCTTGGCGTCCAGGTGGCAGGTTCTGACGTGCTCGAAACCCTCAGAGGACTGGCCAAAGCCTTGCCGCAGACCCAGCCGGCCACGTTGGCTCTCGGCGCGGCCAGTCTGATTTTTTTGCTGGCGTCCCGGCGCTATCTGGCGCCGGTACTGACTCGGCTGGGCATAGCGACCAAGACAGCAGAACTGATGGCCAAACTTGCACCCATGGTGGCCGTCATCGCATCTACCGCCATCGTGGCCTTTTTCGGACTGCATGAATCCGCTGGTGTGCGTATAGTGGGCGCGGTTCCACAAGGTCTGCCGCACTTGAACCTGCAACTGCCCGGCCTGTCCGCGCTGGGGCAGCTGTGGTTGCCGGCTCTGCTCATCACACTGATCGGGTTTGTCGAAAGTGTCTCAGTAGCGCAGTCTCTGGCGCTCAAGCGCCAACAACGTATCCAGCCCAATCGCGAGTTGCTCGGCCTGGGCGCGGCCAACCTGGCCAGTGCACTGTCAGGCGGCTACCCGGTGACCGGCGGTTTCGCGCGCTCGGTGGTAAATTTCGCCGCCGGCGCGCATACCCCGCTCGCAGGTGTGATATCGGCAGCCCTGATGGCGCTGGTGATCTCGGTCATGACAGGCCTGTTTTATTACCTGCCACACGCCGTGCTGGCTGCCACCATCATCGTGGCGGTGACCTCGCTGATTGATCTGCACACACTGAAAGAGGCATGGCACTACGACCGCGCCGATGCCTTGTCGCTGGTGGCCACCGCGTTGGGCGTGGTGAGCATGGGTGTCGAAGTGGGCGTCCTGACAGGCGTGTCGCTATCGCTGGCGGTGCTGGTGTGGCGCAGCAGCCACCCGCACATGGCCGTGGTCGGGCGGGTGCCTGGCACCGAACACTTTCGCAACATCGCACGGCACCAGGTGCAAACCGTCCCTGGCCTGCTCGCCTTGCGCGTTGATGAAAGCCTGATTTTTGCCAACGCGACCGTACTGGAAGACAGAATTGAGGCGCTTCTGGCCCAGGATGCATCGGTGCGGCGCCTGCTGCTGATCTGCTCGGCCGTGAACCAGATCGACAGTACCGCGCTGGGTGTGCTGACCCAGCTTGAACGCAGTCTGGCTGCCCGCGGTATCGCGCTCTGCCTGGCCGAGGTCAAGGGCCCGGTCTGGGACAGGGTAAGCTCAACCGAACTCGGTCGGCGCCTGGAGGGCAAGGTGTTTCTGAGTACGCATGCAGCTTTCGGTCAGGAGAATCCGGACTGAGCGTACCCTGCAGAGGGGCAGCACGGTAGCGCGGCGACCCCTTGCGCCCTCCCTGCTGTTACACCGGAAGCCGGGCGCGCGCCTGCCGCTCAAGCACTTCAATGCGGGTTAGGTAACCCAGCAACAGGCCCACCGTGAAAATGTCCAGGTGGAAATCCGTGCGCAGCCTGCAGGCCTTGCTCAGGGGTTTCGCGTATTCGGCACTGAAAACAGGCCCGGGCTGTGCAGACTCCAGCGGCATCAGCGCACCATAGTCCACCAGTTCATCCAGTTCCGCCGTGCTCATGCCGCTGGCCATTGACAGCTCGTTCAAGCTGACAGTTTTACGGAGGTCCAGGCATTCCCATTCACGCGGTGAGGTCATCACGAATCTCCCTGGGCGATCATCACGCCCTCCATGATCCCGCCAACAAGGCGTTCAGTGCACACGCGACGTGAAAGAGCGGTTCAGGCCGTCAAGGTCAATGATGCGGATATGCCGCTTGTCGACTTCCAGAAGGCGTTGCTGTTGAAAGGCCGAAAACGTCCGGCTCACGGTCTCCAGCGTCATGCCGAGATAACTTCCGATCTCGGCGCGCGTCATTCTCAGGTGGAATTCGGTGGACGAGTAACCGCGCGCCTTCAGCCGCTGGGATAAATTGAGCAAAAAGGCCGCCAGTCGCTCCTCGGCGTTCATGCTTCCCAGCAACACCATCAGGCTGTGCTCACGCACGATCTCGCGGCTCATCAGGCGACTGACTACATGCTGCATGCCTGAATTGGCTGCCGCCATCTCGGTAAAGCGGGAGTAGGGAATGGAGCAGACCTCGGCGTCTTCAATCGCCGTGGTGCTGCTGGCATGCGCGCCATGGGCCACACCGTCCAGGCCCAGCAGTTCGCCCGCCATGTAAAAGCCACTGACCTGCTCGCGTCCGTCGGCCAGCGTGAGGCCCGACTTGAAGGTCCCGCTGCGCACCGCGTAAATAGACTGAAAGCGCTCACCTTCCCGGTAGAGTGTCTGACCAGCCGCGACCTTGCGCCGGCCGAACATCAGGCTGTCCAGACGCTCGACATCGCCGCCTGTCATCCCGCAGGGCAGACAAAGGTCACGCAAATGGCAGCTTGAACAATGGGTTTGCAGCGGCGCGACAGGCACTGCGTGGACCTGCGCCTGACGCGGCACGATGCTAATGGGGGCGGCACAAGCGCTAGGGGCAGCGAAGGGCATGGTTTTTCTCCTTGTTGGATCGGTGGTCTTCAATGCAGGGCATGCAGCGATGCGGTTGCAACAGCCTGCGCGAGTTGATCGGATTCGGAACTCTTGTCGAGAAAGCGCTCGACACCCGCGCTCAGGTAGCGTTTGCGGTAGGCCGGGCCGACGTTGTTGCTGAAGACGACAAAGGCAATACCCGGATCGACCTGGCGCACGGCGCGCAGCACCTGCAGGCCAGTCCCCCCTTCGAGCTGCACATCGAGCACCACCACATCGGGGCGGACCGCCAAAATGCCGTCGATCGAGTCCTGGGGCGTTTCGGCCTGACCGACGACGGTCATCGCGTCGGCGCTCAGTATCTGCGCGACGCGGTCGCGGATCAAGGCCGAATCGTCGGCGAGAAAAACTTTGACGGTAGGTTTGCGACCAAGCATGTCATGACTGTGACCGGGGAAAGAGCGACTTGCCATAGGCGTCGTCCGAACCTGGGCGTAGGACAAATCCGAATCGGCCCTTGTTGCCCAACCGAACGCGCCTGAGAATTGTCTGAGGCGAAAGACCTCCGCGACGCAAACCCGGCGCTACAACGGATCGGTCAAGCCGTGCTTGAGCGCATAGCGCAGCAGCTCGCTCTGGTTGTGCAGCGCCATCTTCTGCATCAGATTGGCCTTGTGGGTACTGATGGTCTTGACGGACAGCTTGAGACGGTCGGCGATGCCGGTCACGGAGGTGCCGGCCACCAGCAGGCGAAACACCTCAAACTCCCGGCTGGACAGGCGATCGTGCGGCAAGCCTTCGCCACCGGGCATGGCGCCGAGGGCCAGCTGCTCTGCAACCTCGGCACTGATAAAGGCACCACCGTCTGCCAGTTTTCGGATCGCCTGCTCCAGCAGCGAAGGCGCGCTCTCCTTGGTCAGGTAACCACTGGCGCCCGACTTGATGGCTCGCACCGCGTACTGCAGCTCCTGGTGCATGCTGAGCACCAGAATACGCAGCTTGGGTTTCTCGGCATGTACCAGCTTGATCAGCTCCATGCCGCTGCGTCCCGGCATCGACAGGTCCAGCATCAACACGTCGAAGCTGAGATCACGCACGCGCTGCATGACCTCGGTACCGTCAGCGGCCTCCCCCGTCACCTGCATGTCCTCCACCGACGAGACGATGCGTTTGAGCCCCTCACGCACGATCGCGTGGTCGTCGGCAATGACGATTCTGATCACGACCCGGTACCCCCGTCGGGCAAGGGAATGTCAACCTTGACGCAGGTGCCGCAACCCGGTTCGCTGTCGATCACCACATGCCCCTTCAGGAGCACGGCCCGCTCGCGCAGTCCCATCAGGCCCAGCGAGTGCGGCTGGCGAGGCGCGCCGGTGGCGAACCCGCGCCCGTTGTCGCGCACAGCCAGCGAAACTCGCCCCGGCAAACGTTCAATCGTGATGTTGACTTCGGAGGCTCCAGCATGCTTGGCCACATTGGCCAGCGCTTCCTGAACGATACGAAACACCGCCGTGGCATACGGTTCATGCAGTTCCAGGGCTTCATCGGCTGAAAGCTCACATGCCACTGCGGTTCGTTGTACGAAACTGTGAACCAGCCATTCCATGGCGGGCACCAGACCCAGGTCATCCAGCAGCAGCGGGCGAAGGTCGGAGGCAATGCGCCGGGTCGCTGCAATGGTGTGGTCCAGCATCGCCAGCATCTCGGTCAGTTTGCTGTGGGCAGGGGCGCCGGCAGCTTGGTCACGCAGCCACATGGTGTCCATTTTCAACGCCGTCAGCGACTGCGCCAGCTCATCGTGCAGCTCGCGCGCCACGCGGGTTTTTTCTTCCTCGCGCACAGCGTTGACGGCGGCGGCAAAAGCACTGCGCTCTTCCTGCGCCCGTACCCGCTCGGTCACGTCGCGCAGAATCACCGTGTAAAGCTTGCCGTCGGCCGTATTCAGCTGGGAAATGGAGGCATCCATGGGAAATTCTTCCCCGCTGGCGCGCAAACCGTGAATCACAGTGCCGTCGCCCATGCGCCTGGAGGTCACCCCGGTGGTGGCAAAGCGGCGAATGTGTTCGGCATGCCCGCGCTGAAACCGTACCGGCATCAACCGGTCCAGCGATTGGCCCAGCACCTGGTCCCTGGGCCAGCCAAAAAGCTTTTCCGCAGCGCGGTTGTAAAGCACAATGCGTTGCGCATGGTCCACCGTGATGATGCCGTCCATGGCCGAATCGAGCAGCCCGCCCAGCAGCGCTGCAGCATCACCGGGGTGGCTTTGCAGAGAGGTAGCGTCCAGACTGCCCGGGGGAGAAAAAAGCATGGCACAGTGTAGCAAGCTGTGCCATTGCGGCTGAGTAAGACTAAGGCGGTGAGACGTCGCCTCGGCTATCGCGCGACAGGCCGCTCTGGTTAAGCTCTGCGGACGAGCTGGACAGCATGACGGTCAGCATGCTTGAAACCATACAAATACCCCAGAAGGCGAAAAAGGCAGCGGTATAAACAGCCTGCCGCGACCAACCGAGCGGCTGCCCTGACCAATGCAGGTCCTGCGGGTCAATCAGCGCGAAAACCAGCAGCTCGAGCCCGCAGGCCGTCAGAAAAGCTGGCCATGCAACCCACATCAATTTTTGCTTGCGCATGGTGACTCCCTTCAACGACCGGCTTGCTCAGCCGTCGGCGTGGCCGCATGGTTGCGGCCCTGTACAGCCGGCATCAACGCCTTGTCCTGGGTGGCCAGCGTCTTGTTGATCTCCAGCCCGCGCCGGTAGTAGTCCTCGGCCACCAGCGGGTCGGGCGCCCGCATAGCCAGCCAAAGTGTGACAAAGCCCGCCACCACCACGATGGCTGGTCCGGCGATGACCATCCATACCAGCGGAAAGGTCCACCACGGTGCGCCCGGCTCCAGGGATTTGTCAGTTTGCATCTTGGCTCCTATTAACAACGCGAAATTCGCGAAGCGACGCTTCTCACCCTCGCCGACTTATGGGAGAGGGCCGGGGTGAGGGTACTGGCATGGCGCATTAATTTCACAATTTGGGTTGGCGTGTCGGCATGCCAGTTAGATCAACGGGGTACGAGGAAAGCAGCTTTTTCCGACACCCGCGCACTGCCGCTGGTGGAAGAAACATCAATCTGCACGGCATGTGAACCAGCCGACGCGCTGCCGTAGGGGAGCTGCAGGCGCACCGCGACCCAGCGCGATTGGGCCGCTTCCACCTCTACCGGCTCCAGCGGGAAAATACTCAAACCTGGCAAGCCGCTGGCTTCAATGCGGTAGCGTTGCAACTGCTCGGTGGCGTTCATGATCTGCAGCCGGTAAACGTTTTCGAGTTGCCCACCCTCGGCGATGCGGGCCAACGAGGTGCGGTCACGCACGACGTCCACCTTCAGCGGTGTACGCACCACCAGGCTGGCCAGCAGGCCGATACACAGCGCGGTCAGCACAGCGGTATAAAGCAGCACCCGGGGCCGCAGTACGCGGCGCAACACCTGACGCGGCGACCAGCGGCCCGCCATGCTGTTTTGTGTGGCATACCGGATCAGCCCGCGCGGCGTGTCCATGCGGTCCATGACGGTGTTGCAGGCATCAATGCACAATCCACAACCAATACATTCGTACTGCAGGCCGTCCCGGATGTCGATACCGGTCGGGCACACCTGTACACACAGTGAGCAGTCGATACAGTCGCCCAGCCCCTGTGCCCGCGCGTCGCTGCCTTTGGCATGCAAACCACGCGGTTCGCCGCGCAACGTGTCATAACTCACAATCAGCGTGTCGCGGTCAAACATCGCACCCTGAAAACGTGCGTACGGGCACATGTACTTGCAGACTTGCTCACGCATGAAACCCGCGTTGCCATACGTTGCGAAGCCGTAGAAAAATACCCAGAACACTTCCCATGAACCCACGCGCATCTGCAAAAAATCAATGCCCAGTTCGCGGATCGGCGAAAAGTAGCCCACAAAGGTGAAGCCGGTCCACATGGCAATGCCGATCCAGACGACGTGCTTGAACCATTTCTTGAACAGCTTTTCGGCAGAAAAGGCGCCCTGGTCAAGCCGCATGCGGGCAATCCGGTTGCCTTCTATCTTGTGCTCCACCCACATGAAAATTTCGGTGTAAACCGTCTGCGGACAGGTGTAGCCGCACCACAGGCGACCGGCCACGGCCGTGAACAGAAACAGCGCCAGCGCCGAAACCACCAGCAGGCCGGTCAGGTAAATCAGGTCCTGCGGGTACAGCACCAGACCAAAGATATAGAAGCGGCGCGCGCCAATATCAAACAGCACCGACTGGCGCTGCCCCCACTCAACCCATGGCAGGCCATAAAACACCAGCTGGGTCAGAAACACCATGGCCCAGCGCCAGCGCGCAAAAATTCCCCGCACACTGCGCGGATAGATTTTTTTGTGCGCGGCATAAAGCGCACCGTCCCCCGGCTCTTCCACCACTGCGATGGGAATGACTTTGCGAACGGGAAGCGGTGCCTCGGGCATGGGGGCGGGTCAATCGCGGAGGTCAGGGCCTGGCCGGCTTGCTGGACAAACCCCACACATAAGACACCAGCACATGAATCTGCGCATCGGTCAACCGGCCCTGCTGCGGCGGCATCTGGTTGGTCTTGCCAGTATTGATGATGGAGATGATGGCTTCCTGCCCGTACCCATGCAGCCACACCTTGTCACTGAGGTTGGGCGCCCCCAGCGCCGGGTTGCCAACGCCACCCACACCGTGGCAAGCTGCGCAGGCGCCGAATTTGCCTTTGCCAAGGCCCGCGCGCAGTGAGTCATGCGGACTACCCGACAGGCTAAGTACATAGTTGGCCACGTTTTTCACGTCGTCTGGCGTACCGACCGCTGCAGCCATGGGCGGCATGACACCAATGCGGCCCTTGTGAATGGTCTCGCTGATTTTTTCCGGTGAGCCGCCGTACAACCAGTCCTGGTCGGTCAGATTCGGAAAGCCTTTGCTGCCACGCGCATCCGAACCGTGACATTGCGCACAATTGTTCAGAAAAAGCCGCTCACCAATGGCCATGGCCTTTGGATCGCCCGCCAGCTTTTCGGCGGGCATGGCGGCGTACGCGGCGTAGACCGGCTCCAGCTCGCGGTTCGCGCTGGCGATGTCTTTGGCATACTCCTGCTGCGTGCTCCACCCAAGCGCACCCTTGAAGCTGCCGAGTCCCGGATAAGCCACCAGATAGCCCAGGCTGAAAATAATAGTCAGCACAAACAGGCCCACCCACCAGCGGGGCATGGGGTTGTTCGCCTCGCGCAAGTCCTCGTCCCATACATGGCCGGTGGTGTTGTCGGTACCCGCCGGCGTTTGCCCGCGCGCCGTCAACCAGAGCAGCAGAATGCAGCCGAGAATGCTGGCCAGGGTCAACACCAGAACGTAGTACGACCAGAAGCCGTTGATAAAGTCGCTCATGGTGCTTGCTCAGTCCTGCTCAAACGGTAGGCGGGCCGCCTCGTCAAAGCTTTTCGCGTTTTTTCGCGACCAGGCCCAGACCAAAATGCCGATAAAGGTAAAAAATGAGGCCAGCGTGGCCGCGATGCGCAATGTGGTGACGTCCATGCGTGATCTCCTTATTTCAGTGCGAGTCCGAGGGACTGCAGGTAAGCCACCAGTGCATCCATCTCGGTTTTTCCGGCGACCTCGGCGGGGGCGGCGGCGATCTGTTCGTCGGTGAAGGGCACGCCCACCTTGCGCAGTGCACGCATGTGGGTCGCGGCCTCGGCCCCACTTAATGGCGCTTTCTCCAGCCAGGGGTAGGCCGGCATGTTGGACTCGGGCACCAGGTCGCGCGGATTGATCAGGTGAATACGCTGCCACTCGTCGCTGTACTTGCCGCCCACGCGGTGCAGGTCCGGCCCGGTGCGTTTGCTGCCCCACTGGAAGGGGTGGTCATACACGAACTCGCCCGCGACCGAGTAGTGGCCGTAGCGCAGTGTCTCGGCGCGAAACGGACGGATCATCTGCGAGTGGCAGTTGTAGCAGCCTTCACGCACGTAAATGTCGCGGCCCAGTACCTGCATGGGGGTGGGCGGCAACATACCAGTAATAGGCTGCGTGGTGGACTTCTGGAAGAACAGCGGCACGATTTCCACCAGGCCACCGATGGCGAGGACGATCAGAATCAGCACGATCATCAGGAAGTTGTTGGTTTCTATCTTCTCGTGCGAGAAGCCTTTTGTTTTTGTATGTGGCTCAGACATGGGTTTTCCTATCAGTTGCACTTGCGGCGGGCCACCGCAGAGCCGGCTTTGCCGGGCTGCTGGTGGCGCCCCATGAGGGGGAGGCGCCGAAGGCGCTTCGTGGGGGGGTGGTACATATCAGGCGTGGGCAGCGGCAGGCAGCGGAATAGGCGCGTCGGCTGTCCGGCCAGAGAGTACCGTCATCCAGACATTCCAGGCCATGACCAGCATGCCGCCCAGGTAAAGCAGGCCGCCAACCAGGCGCACCACGTAGTAGGGGTAGGTGGCCTTGACACCCTGGACGAAGGTGTAGGTCAACGTTCCGTCGGCGTTGACCGCGCGCCACATCAGGCCCTGCATGACACCGGCAATCCACATGGCCGCGATATACAACACGATACCAATGGTGGACACCCAGAAGTGCAGTTCAATCGCCTTGACGCTGTACATCTCGGTGCGGCCATACATGCGCGGGATCAGGTAATACAGCGAGCCCATGGTGATGAGCCCGACCCAGCCCAGCGCGCCGGCATGCACGTGGCCCACAGTCCAGTCGGTGTAATGGCTCAGCGCGTTGACCGTCTTGATCGACATCATCGGCCCCTCGAAGGTCGCCATGCCGTAGAAAGACAGCGACACGATCAGAAAACGCAGGATAGGGTCGGTGCGCAGCTTGTGCCAGGCACCCGACAGCGTCATGATGCCGTTGATCATGCCGCCCCAGCTGGGCGCCAGCAGGATCAGCGAGAACACCATGCCGATGGACTGGGTCCAGTCAGGCAGCGCGGTGTAGTGCAGGTGGTGCGGGCCAGCCCACATGTAGGTGAAGATCAGCGCCCAGAAGTGAACAATGGACAAGCGGTACGAATACACCGGGCGGCCCGCCTGCTTGGGAATGTAGTAATACATCATGCCGAGGAAACCTGCGGTGAGCAGAAAGCCGACGGCATTGTGGCCGTACCACCACTGGACCATCGCATCCTGCACGCCGGCATAGGCAGAGTAGCTTTTCATCCAGCCTGCGGGAATCGCCGCGCTGTTCACGATGTGCAGCAGTGCCACCGCGATGATGAAAGAGGCGTAGAACCAGTTGGCCACGTAAATGTGGCGGACCTTGCGGGTCCCGATGGTGCCGAAGAAAACAATGGCGTAGGCGACCCAGACCAGGGTGATCAGGATGTCAATTGGCCATTCGAGTTCGGCGTATTCCTTGCCCGAGGTGTAGCCCAGCGGCAGGCTGATGGCCGCCGCCACAATCACCGCCTGCCAGCCCCAGAACACAAACGA
>NZ_JBDNGU010000212.1:0-4289 GCF_041689105.1 Polaromonas sp.
ATCGAGCCATATCTCGCGATAGGCCGGCGTGCGCGGCAACAGATGGTCGGATAGGGCACGGGCGAGCGCGAGCGAAGTGGCATGGGCGTGTGACTGATAGGGGTTCGGGTTGCACATCACGTTGCGATTCACGTCGCCGCATGCCGCAATGGTGGTCAGCAGCGCTGCGTCAATCTCTCGCATCGTCGCTTTCAGGTTCGACTTGATGATGCCGTGCAACTGGAAGGTCTGCCGCACGGTCAAGCGCATCGTGCCGTTGCCGTAGGTGCATACGATCTGGTCCATGTTGAGCCATTGCCCTTGCGTACATACGCCGCCTGGCACACGCACCCTGATCATGAAGGAGAAGGCCTTCTCCATTTTCTTGCGCCCGCGCTCGCCGCGCAGATCGCGGTCGTCTTGCAGGTACATGCCATGGAACTTCACCAGTTGCGCATCATCCTCGATGATCCCGCCGGTGATCTCCTCCCGCAGGCCTTCGGCGAGCGTTCCGCGCAGATACGCGCTCGCTTCCTTGATGCGTTCGTTGCGTGAAAGTTCCTTGGTCATGTGTTCTTTGGTCATGTGGACTCCGTATGAACCACTTAGTAAGTATCCTGAAGATAGCGGTGCTCACGATCAAGATCGTTGACCGCTTGCTCGGCGGCCTCCAAGCTCAGCGTCTTTACATCGGCATAGGCGCGCACGAGTGCCGCACGCACATCCTTCGCCATCGCCTTGGCGTCGCCGCAGACATAGAAATAGGCGCCACTGTCGAGCCATTCGACGAGGTCCAGGCGCTGCTCCCAGATGCGGTGCTGCACATAGAGCTTCTCCGGCGTGTCGCGCGAGAAGGCGACGTCCATGCGCGTGAGCGAGCCGTCCTTCAAGGCATCCTGCCATTCGAGCTGATAGAGGAAATCGTGGGTGAAATGGCGGTCGCCAAAGAACAGCCAGGAGCGGCCGCTCGCGCCGGTGGCACGGCGCTCCTGCACGAAGGCGCGGAACGGAGCGATGCCAGTGCCCGGCCCGACCATGATGATGTCGCGGTCCGGCGCCGGTAGCGCGAAATGCCGGTTGGGCCGCCACTTTACGCGCAGCCGCTGCCCTTTCTTCAATTGGTCGGCGACATGGCCGGAAGCAACGCCCTTGCGCACGCGCCCGAAGCTCTGGTAGCGCACCGCAGAGATCAGCAGATGCGCCTCCTCTCCCGCCTCGCTGCGCGAGGAAGCGATCGAGTAGGCGCGCGGCGCCAGCGGCCGCGTCACCTGCAGCAGCTGATCGGCAGACAGCGTCATGGGAAAGAACTCGAGAAGATCGATGAGCTGCCGGCCCGCGATCCAGGCGCGGGCATCGCCCGATTCGAGCAGAGCCTTTACCTCCTGGTGGCCGGTCGTGGCGGCGTAGCTTTCCAGGGGCTTGAGCGACAGCGTCGTGACATCCCGTCCCTTCGTCAGCTCGGCGCGCAGCGCAGCGTCGGAAGCAAGACCCGCCGCTTGCAGCAGATCTTCCACGTAGGCCGCATCGTTCTCAGGGTAGATATCAAGTGAATCGCCAGGTTTGTAAGGCGGCGCGGCGCCATCGAAGCCGAGCTCGAGATGGATCGTTTCCTTTTCGGACTGCGAGGAATTGATGTTGATGAGCTCGGTGATCTCGGCCTCGACCGAACCGAGATCGACGTTACTCGCTGCCTTCGCGCCAAAATCGACCGTGATGACGCGGCCGGGGCCGGTTTCTTCGGCCGGGGCCAACGCCTTCAGTGCCGTCGCTATCCAGCGCCCGGCGGGCTCTGCGAAATCGAGATCGCAATCGACGCGCTCGGCGACGCGCTTGCCGCCGAGCGCTTCAAGTCTTGCGTCCAACGCCTGGCCAATCCCGCAGAAATCTGCATAGGCGGTGTCGCCGAGCGCGAGAACGCTGAACAGGGCGCCATCAAGGCGCGGCGCGCCCTCGGACATGAGTTCAGCGTAAGCGCGAATGGCTCGTGCCGGCGCCTCGCCTTCACCCCAGGTCGCGACGATGACCACAAGACGCCTTACCGATTTGAGCGTCGCCACATCGAGATCAGCCATGTCGACGATCAAAGGCTTCAATCCCATCTTGCGCGCCGCCTTGGCCATGTCCGACGCGAGCCGCTCGGAGTTTCCGGATTCGGTGGCGTAGAGGATGGTCAGCGGCTCAGTAGGTTGCGCGCCGACCGCCGGCTGCGGCGCCGTCGTCGTCGTCGTGGCGGCGTCTATTCCGGCGAGAAATCCCGCAAGCCACGCGCGTTGGGTGGGGCTGGCAGGCCCCACCACGCGGTTGAGAATCTCAATCTCCTCTTCGGCGAACGGGGCCGTTTTCGGGATAAGCGAAAAATTCATGTTCGGACGCCAGTCCCTTGTTGGGATAGTCGATTTGCCATTTTTTCTACTGCCCGGTGAGGCGCTCTTTCATCCAGTTGATCAATCCCCCGCTGAGTAAAAACTGCACTTGCCGCGACGACATGCTGTGACGCACCTGAAACGTCTGCTGGCGTGTGACGTTCTCGACCAGCAGATCGCCCCCCGCTACGAGCGCGCGCCGCAGGTCGGTCAGGCGCAGCACGTCACCGGCCTGGATGGCGTCATAGTCAGAAAAGTCGATGAAGGTCAGCGGTAGCACGCCGAAGTTGATAAGGTTTTGCGAGTGAATCCGTGCAAAGCCCTTGGTCAGAACCGCGCGCAGCCCGAGATACTGTGGGCCCAGCGCAGCGTGCTCGCGACTCGACCCTTGACCGTAATTGCTCCCGCCCACCACCATGTGACCCGGTACTTTCTTGGCTCGCGCGAAGTAGGTGGGATCGATCCTATCGAAGGAGAACTCGGCGATCTTGGGAATGTTGCTGCGAAACGGCAACACCCGCAGCCCTGGCGGCATGATCTCATCGGTGGAAATATCGTCCGCCACCTTGAGCAGGACCGGCATTTCGATCTCATCAGGAAACGGCTCGAAGTTCGGCAGTGAAGCGATGTTCGGACCCTTTTCGATGGTCACTTGCAGCGCCTCTGCAAGCGGCAACGGCGACATGAACATCTCGCGGTTGAGGATCGGATGGTCCGGGTCCGCGATGCGTGGGTAGGGGATGGCGAGCGTGCGCGGGTCCGTAATCACTCCAGTGAGCGCCGACGCCGTGGCCGTCTCAGGGCTGACCAGACATACCTTGTCCTCGCGCGTGCCTGAACGGCCGGGGAAGTTGCGCGGCACCGTGCGCAAAGAACGTTCATGGGTCGCTGGCGCCTGGCCCAAGCCGATGCAGCCGTTGCAGCCGGCCTGGTGCAGCCGTGCGCCAGCGTGCAGCAGGTTGGCGACATGCCCGTCGCGCACCAGGGTTTCGAGCTGTGCGCGGGACGTGGGATTGATGTCGAATGACACACGGTCGTTCACCTTACGACCCTGCACCATCAGCGCTGAAACGGCTAAGTCGCGGTACCCAGGATTGGCCGACGAACCAATATACGCCTGATAGATACGTTCGCCAGCGACTTCGCTGACCGGGCGCACGTTCCCCGGGCTGGACGGCATGGCGATCAGCGGCACCAGGCTCGACAGATTGATCTCTTCGATCACGTCGTAGATGGCGTCCGTATCCGCAAGCAGTTCGACCCAGTCGTCTTCACGCTGCCAGGCGCGCAGGAAGCGGCGCACCTCCTGGTCGGAAGGGAAAACGGTGCTGGTCGCACCCAGTTCGGCACCCATGTTGGCGATCACGTGCCTATCCATCGCGCTCAGCGTGTTCAGCCCCGGCCCGTAGTACTCGACAATTCGGCCCACACCGCCGCCAACGCCGTGGCGGCGCAGCATCTCCAGGATCACGTCCTTGGCGCTGACCCAGTCCGGCAGACTGCCGGTGAGCTTGACGCCCCAGACCAGTGGCATGCGCGTGTAAAACGGCTCGCCCGCCATGGCCAGCGCCACTTCCAGCCCGCCAGCGCCGATGGCCAGCATGCCAATCGCGCCGCCCGCCGGCGTATGGCTGTCAGAGCCGAGCAGGGTCTTGCCCGGCTTGCCGAAGTTCTCCTGGTGGCACGGATGGCTGACCCCGTTTCCGGGCCGCGAGTACCACACGCCGAAGCGCTGGCAGGCGCTGCGCAGGAAAAGGTGGTCGTCGGGGTTCTTGTAGTCCTCTTGGATGATGTTGTGGTCAACGTACTGGACACTCACCTCGGTTTTCACCCGGTCCAGGCTCATCGCCTCCAGCCCCAGCATCACCAGCGTGCCGGTGGCGTCTTGGGTCAGCGTCTGGTCGATGCGGATCCCGATCTCCTCGCCGGGCTTCATGTCCCCGTGCA
>NZ_JBDNGU010000213.1:0-17134 GCF_041689105.1 Polaromonas sp.
GCGATCGAGTTGCCAGAAGGCAAGGAAATGGTCATGCCAGGCGACAACGTGTCGATCACCGTCAAGTTGATCAACCCGATTGCCATGGAAGAAGGCCTGCGCTTTGCCATCCGCGAGGGCGGAAAAACCGTCGGCGCCGGTGTTGTGGCCAAGATTCTTGCTTGATGGCTGAAAGAATTTGAAGGATTTTTGCGGGGGTCTCTAAAAACTCAATTGACGGGAGGCAGAGCAAGGCGCACGGAGCGCAGGACACCGGAATGCACTTCGGTGCATGAGGATTCCGAGCACCGCGCAACGCCGCTATGCACCCGGCAGTTGGGTTTGTAGAGATTCCCGGAGGGGTATAGCTCAATTGGCAGAGCGTCGGTCTCCAAAACCGAAGGTTGTAGGTTCGATTCCTACTGCCCCTGCCACCCGGCCTTGACAGGTGTTGATGCCGCTGGTGGTTAGAAAAGACAGTAAAGCGAAGCCCGCCGGGAGTCCCAAGACCCCAGGTGGGCTTAAGCGTCTGAAAAGACGCATGAAGATTGAACAGGAATCAGGCGCTCATGGCCACTTCTCAAGTCGAAACCGTCAGCACCACCGCTGACAAAGCCAAGTTGGCACTGGCCATTGCTCTGGTCGCGGCTTCGCTCGCGGGCTTTTACCTGCTTGCCAAGCAGGGTCAGATCGCGCAATGGGGTGGTTTGATTGTGGGTCTGGCGGCTGCTGTCGTGGTATTCATGACTTCCGAGCCTGGCAAACAATTTCTTGCTTTCGGGCGTGACTCCTGGCGCGAGGTCAAAAAGGTGGTGTGGCCAGCCCGCAAGGAAGCCATGCAGATGACGGCTTACGTTTTTGGTTTCGTGGTGGTGATGGCGCTGTTTTTGTGGCTCACGGATAAAACGCTTGAGTGGGTGTTTTACGACCTGATTTTGGGGTGGAGAAAATAATGAGCAATATAAACGGTGACGTGGTCAGCGAAGTAGCAGCTGGCGCAACGCTGCTGCCGACCCCCGGCATGCAGTGGTATGTCGTGCATGCCTATTCAGGCATGGAAAAAGCCGTTGAACGCAATATTGTCGAACGTATCAACCGCGCCGGCATGCAGGCCAAGTTCGGTCGCTTCCTGGTTCCGACCGAAGAAGTCGTTGAAATCAAGAACGGCCAGAAAAAAACGACAGAACGCCGGTTTTTCCCTGGTTATGTGCTCGTTGAGATGGTCATGGACGACGAAAGCTGGCACCTGGTGAAACACACCAACAAGGTCACAGGTTTTGTCGGCGGCGCCAAGAACCGCCCGGCGCCGATTTCGGAAGAAGACGTCCAGAAAATCGTCAGCCAGATGCAGGTCGGGACCGAGAAGCCGCGCCACAAGGTCGAGTTTGAAACGGGCGAGTACATCCGCGTCAAGGACGGTCCGTTCACCGACTTCAATGGCACGGTTGAAGAGGTCAACTATGACAAGAACAAGGTACGCGTTTCGGTGACGATTTTCGGTCGTGCGACGCCCGTGGAGCTGGAATTCAGCCAGATCGAAAAGACCTGATTTTCGGCTGGCGGTATAAAGTCCGTGCCTTGCAACTCGGCGCGGAGGGTTCTTCGGGACCTGATTGAGTTGTGTAACCCCCGGGGAGCCCGGACCTGTTTTCCAACAGTGTTCAGGCGTTATGACCCGCAAGGAGAAAAGTATGGCGAAAAAAATCGTCGGCTTCATCAAGCTGCAAGTGCCAGCTGGTAAGGCCAACCCGTCCCCCCCGATCGGCCCGGCTTTGGGTCAGCGCGGTCTGAACATCATGGAATTCTGCAAGGCATTTAATGCCCAGACCCAAGGTGTTGAGCCCGGTCTGCCACTTCCCGTGGTGATCACTGCATTTGCAGACAAAAGCTTTACCTTCATCATCAAGACCGCTCCGGCCGTCACGCTGATCAAGAAAGCCATCAAGCTCGACAAGGGTTCCGCCACGCCGCATACCGTCAAGGTCGGCAAGATCACCCGCGCGCAGCTCGAAGAAATCGCCAAAACAAAAATGAAAGACATGACGGCTGCCGATCTCGACGCCGCTGTCCGTACTATTGCTGGTTCCGCCCGTTCCATGGGTGTGACGGTGGAGGGTGTTGTATGAGCAAGCTGACCAAGCGCCAAAAAACTGTTGGCGACAAAATCGACAGCAACAAGCTGTATCCGGTGGCTGATGCCCTGGGTCTGGTCAAGCAGTTTGCCGTTGCCAAGTTCGACGAGTCTATCGACGTGGCCGTGCAGCTCGGTATTGACGCCAAGAAATCCGACCAGGTTGTTCGCGGCGCTGTCGTGTTGCCCAATGGCACTGGCAAGACCAAACGTGTGGCTGTGTTCGCCCAGGGCGCCAAGGCTGAAGAAGCCAAGGCCGCCGGTGCTGACATCGTCGGCATGGACGATCTGGCTGCTGACATCAAGGCCGGCAAGATGGACTTCGACGTAGTGATTGCCTCGCCGGACGCCATGCGTGTGGTCGGTACCCTGGGCCAGATTCTTGGCCCGCGTGGTCTGATGCCCAATCCCAAGGTCGGCACGGTGACGCCTGATGTCGCAACGGCTGTCAAAAACGCCAAGGCTGGCCAGGTCCAGTTCCGCGTTGACAAGGCCGGCATTGTGCACGGAACGATTGGCCGCCGTTCGTTTGACACTGACAAGCTGCAGGGCAACCTGGCTGCGTTGATCGACGCTCTGACCAAGGCCAAGCCTGCGTCGAGCAAGGGTGTGTATCTGAGAAAAGTAGCGGTCTCGTCAACGATGGGTGTGGGCGTTCGCGTCGACACGCAAACCATCGCGGCGTAATCGCAGGAATTTGGGCAGCCCGCGAGGGCTGCCCGAAGTGGTGGGCTGCTGGCGCTTTGGCCTCGGCAGGCCATCCAGGACCGTTGGTGCGACAGGCGACAGCCCGCCGCTTAATCGTCGCAAGACAGCCAACGCAGATGGCGGTCCCGCTGCTGAATGGTTTTGAAAAGAATCTGAAACAGTTGGTCGCTGAACATAGGCGTGTGATGGGGCGGCGCAAAAGCGCTGCCTGAAAAACACATTATTAAGGAGTAGACCTTGAGTCTCAACCGCAGTGAGAAACAAGCCGTCATTGATGAAGTGACCGGCCTCGCCGCTAAAGCTCAAACGCTCGTGATGGCGGAATACCGTGGCATCACGGTCGCTGACATGACCAAGCTTCGCAGCCAAGCCCGCGACAAAGGCGTGACCCTGAGTGTGTTGAAAAACACCCTGGCTCGCCGTGCCGTGGCAGGCAGCGCGTTTGATGTCCTGTCCGACCAGATGACCGGTCCGCTGATCTATGGCTTTTCCACAGACGCTGTCGCTGCCGCCAAGGTGGTTGCCGACTTCGCGAAAACCAACGACAAGTTGGTGATTCGCGCAGGCGCCATGGCAGGAAAAGTCCTGGACGTGAACGGCGTCAAGCAGCTTGCGAACATCCCTTCGAAAGAAGTGCTGCTCGCCCAGCTGTTGGGCCTGATGCAATCGCCTATTTCGCGTACGGCACGTGTGCTGTCCGCGCTGGCGGAGAAAAAAGGCGGCGGCAACGACGTGGTCGTAGCCGCAGAGCCCGCAGCAGAAGCTGCAGCGGCGTAACTTGTACCCAACTTTTTAGGAAATCAAAATGGCATTCGATAAAGACGCATTTTTGACCGCGCTCGACAGCATGACGGTCCTCGAACTCAACGACCTGGTGAAAGCCATCGAAGAGAAATTTGGCGTAAGCGCAGCAGCCATGTCGGCTCCTGCTGCAGGCGGCGGTGCTGCTGCTGCAGTCGCAGAAGAGCAAACCGAGTTCAACGTGATGTTGCTCGAAGTCGGCGCCAACAAGGTGTCGGTCATCAAGGCCGTGCGTGAAATCACCGGTCTGGGTCTGAAAGAAGCCAAGGACCTGGTCGACGGCGCCCCCAAGGCTGTCAAGGAAGCTGCTCCCAAGGCTGACGCAGAAGCCGCCAAGAAAAAGCTCGAAGAAGCTGGCGCAAAAGTCGAGCTCAAGTAATCCTCGTGTTTCGCGAAGGCTGGAAGACCGATACCGGCTTCCAGCCTTTCGTGCTTTCAAGGAGGACTGTTAAAAGCACCCGGCAAGCGGGCTTTTAACCTCTTTGGAAACACTGGCAAGCAGATTTGACGAAAATCTTCTTTCCAGTGATTCCTGACCCCGACTGCAGGAAACGCCTTGGTTCGGGCAACGTGCAATGCGTTGCCGTCCGCCATGGTTGGTAGTGGCCAACCACCAAGTCTGTTTGATTACGTGGTGTATTCATTCAAGACAGTCGCCAGAGCTTGGCAAACCGGTTGCCCGTACCGGTTTGTGTCCCATCAAAGCGGAGAACTCATGGCCTATTCTTATACCGAACGCAAGCGAATTCGCAAAAGTTTCGGCAGCCGCGAAAGCGTGTTGAATGTTCCTTACCTGTTGCAAATGCAGAAAGACGCCTACACGGCGTTCCTGCAAGCAGACCGCGCACCGCAAAAGCGCACCGTTGAAGGCCTGCAGGCTGCATTTGAAAACGCCTTCCCCATCGTCTCGCACAACGGGTTTGTCGAGATGAAATTCCTTGAGTACAACCTGGCCAAGCCCGCCTTTGACGTGCGTGAATGCCAGACCCGCGGCCTGACCTTCGCGTCGGCTGTGCGCGCCAAAGTCCAGCTGATCATTTATGACCGCGAATCCTCGACCTCACAATCCAAGGTCGTCAAGGAAGTCAAGGAACAAGAGGTCTACATGGGCGAAGTGCCCCTGATGACCGACAAAGGCTCTTTCGTTATCAACGGCACGGAACGCGTGATCGTGTCCCAGCTGCACCGCTCGCCCGGCGTATTCTTCGAGCACGACAAGGGCAAGACCCACAGCTCGGGCAAGCTGCTATTTTCGGCCCGCATCATTCCCTACCGCGGATCCTGGCTGGACTTCGAGTTCGACCCGAAAGACGTGCTGTACTTCCGCGTAGACCGTCGCCGCAAAATGCCGGTCACGATTCTGCTCAAAGCCATCGGCCTGAACCCCGAGTCCATCCTTGCGAACTTCTTCGTGTTCGACAACTTCCGCCTGATGGACAGCGGCGCGCAAATGGAATTCGTCGCCGAGCGCATGCGCGGCGAGGTGGCCCGTTTTGACATCACCGACAAGGCCGGCAAGGTTGTTGTTGCCAAGGACAAACGCATCACCGTGCGCCACACACGCGAGCTTGAGGAGAGCGGAACGTCCACCATCAGCGTCCCCGAAGATTTCCTGATTGGCCGTGTGGTCGCCAAGAACATCGTCGATGCCGAGACCGGCGAGATCATCGCCAAGGCCAATGACGAGCTGACCGAGGTGCTGCTGAAAAAGCTCCGCCTGGCCAGCGTGCAGGACCTGCAGGTTCTGTACACCAACGAGCTCGACCAGGGTGCCTACATTTCCCAGACCCTGCGGGCCGACGAAACGGCCGACGAGTTCGCCGCCCGCGTTGCGATCTATCGCATGATGCGCCCCGGAGAGCCGCCGACGGAAGATGCTGTCCAGGCCCTGTTCCAGCGCCTGTTCTACAACCCGGACACTTACGACCTGTCCAAGGTCGGCCGCATGAAGTTCAACGCCCGCGTCGGCCGCGACACTTCCACCGGCCCGATGGTCATGACCAACGAGGACATCCTGGCTGTGGTCAAGATCCTGGTGGATCTGCGCAATGGCAACGGCGAGGTCGATGACATTGACCATCTTGGCAATCGCCGCGTGCGTTGTGTCGGTGAACTCGCCGAGAACCAGTACCGCACCGGTCTGGCGCGTATCGAAAAAGCCGTGAAAGAGCGTCTGGGCCAGGCTGAACAAGAGCCCCTGATGCCGCATGACCTGATCAACAGCAAGCCGATTTCGGCTGCGTTGAAAGAGTTCTTTGGCGCGTCGCAGTTGTCGCAGTTCATGGACCAGACGAATCCGCTGGCCGAGATTACCCACAAGCGCCGTGTATCGGCCCTTGGCCCTGGCGGCTTGACCCGCGAACGCGCAGGTTTTGAAGTGCGTGACGTGCACGTGACCCATTACGGCCGCGTCTGCCCGATTGAAACGCCTGAAGGCCCGAACATCGGTCTGATCAATTCGCTGGCCCTTTACGCCCGCCTCAACGAATACGGCTTTATCGAAACGCCGTACCGCCGGGTGATTGACAGCAAAATCACGACGCAGATCGACTACCTGTCCGCCATCGAAGAAGGCAAATACGTGATCGCCCAGGCCAATGCGGCTCTGGATGATGGCGGCAAGCTGACCGGCGACCTGGTCTCGGCCCGCGAAAACGGCGAGTCTGTGCTGGTGGGCGCAGAGCGTGTCCAGTACATGGACGTGTCCCCTGCGCAGATCGTCTCGGTGGCTGCCTCGCTGGTTCCGTTCCTGGAGCACGATGACGCCAACCGCGCACTGATGGGCGCCAACATGTCGCGTCAGGCCGTTCCTGTGCTGCGCCCCGAAAAACCGCTGGTCGGCACCGGTATCGAGCGCGTCGCCGCGATTGACTCCGGCACCGTGGTGACCGCCACCCGTGGTGGCATCGTGGACTATGTCGACGCCACCCGCATCGTCGTGCGTGTCAACGACGCAGAAGCCCTGGCCGGCGAAGTCGGCGTGGACATCTACAACCTGATCAAATACCAGCGTTCCAACCAGAACACCAACATCCACCAGCGCCCCATCGTCAAGATCGGCGACAAGCTGGCCAAGGGTGATGTGATTGCCGACGGCGCATCAACCGACCTCGGTGAGATCGCCATTGGCCAGAACGTGCTGATCGCGTTCATGCCGTGGAACGGCTACAACTTTGAGGATTCGATCCTGATCTCCGAGCGTGTGGTGGCTGAAGACCGCTACACCTCGATCCACATCGAAGAACTCGTCGTGATGGCCCGTGACACCAAGCTGGGCTCCGAAGAAATCACGCGCGACATCCCCAACCTGTCCGAGCAGCAACTCAACCGCCTGGACGAATCCGGCATTATTTATGTCGGCGCTGAAGTCCAGCCGGGCGACACGCTTGTCGGCAAGGTCACGCCAAAAGGCGAAACCACGCTGACGCCAGAGGAAAAACTGCTGCGCGCGATCTTCGGCGAAAAAGCCAGCGATGTGAAAGACACCTCGCTGCGCGTCAGCCAGGGTTCGCAAGGCACCGTCATCGACGTGCAGGTCTTCACCCGTGAAGGCATTGTTCGCGACAAGCGCGCCCAGCAGATCATTGACGACGAGCTCAAGCGCTTCCGCCTGGACCTGAACGACCAGCTGCGTATCGTGGAGGCCGACGCGTTCGACCGCATCGAAAAGCTGCTCAACGGCAAGGTCGCCAACGGCGGCCCGAAGAAGCTGGCCAAGGGCGCCAAAATCGACAAGGCCTACCTGGCCGATGTCGAGAAGTACCACTGGTTTGACATCCGTCCCGCAGATGACGAAGTTGCCTCTCAGTTAGAGAGCATCAAGAACTCGATGGAGCAGACGCGCCACAGCTTCGATCTGTCTTTTGAGGAAAAGCGCAAGAAGCTGACGCAGGGCGACGAACTGCCAGCGGGCGTGCTCAAGATGGTCAAGGTTTACCTGGCCGTCAAGCGCCGCCTGCAACCAGGCGACAAGATGGCCGGCCGGCACGGCAACAAGGGCGTGGTCTCCAAGATCGTGCCGATTGAAGACATGCCGCACATGGCCGACGGTACACCTTGCGACATCGTGCTGAACCCGCTGGGCGTGCCTTCCCGCATGAACGTCGGCCAGGTGCTTGAAGTGCATCTGGGCTGGGCCGCCAAAGGCCTGGGGCACCGCATTGGCGACATGCTGCAGGCCGAGGCCAAGGTGCAGGAGTTGCGCAAGTTCATGGAGACGATCTACAACAAGTCCGGTCGCGCTGAAGACCTGACCAAGTTGTCGGATACCGACATCCTCGAGATGGCCAGCAACCTGACGACCGGGGTTCCGTTTGCGACGCCGGTGTTTGACGGTGCCTCGGAAGCCGAGATCATGCAGATGCTGCAGCTCGCCTACCCGGACGACATCGCCAAAATCAAGGGTCTCACCGCAACACGTACCCAGGCGCAGCTGTATGACGGCCGCACCGGCGACGCGTTTGAACGCACGACGACGGTCGGCTACATGCACTTCCTGAAACTTCACCATCTGGTGGACGACAAGATGCATGCCCGCTCCACCGGCCCGTACTCGCTGGTTACGCAGCAGCCTCTGGGCGGCAAGGCGCAGTTCGGCGGACAGCGCTTTGGCGAGATGGAGGTCTGGGCGCTGGAAGCCTATGGCGCCGCCTACACCCTGCAGGAAATGTTGACGGTGAAGTCCGACGACGTGCAGGGCCGAACCAAGGTCTACGAAAGCATCGTCAAGGGCGAGCACGCGATCACGGCCGGCATGCCCGAGTCATTCAACGTGCTGGTCAAAGAGATTCGTTCGCTCGGTATTGACATCGAACTCGAACGCAGCTAATTAACAGGAAAGAAAAGGATTTAACTCATGAAATCATTACTCGACCTGTTCAAGCAATTCACGCCGGATGAGCATTTTGATGCCATCAAGATCGGCATGGCCTCGCCCGAAAAGATCCGTTCGTGGTCGTTCGGCGAAGTGAAGAAGCCTGAGACCATCAACTACCGCACCTTCAAGCCGGAGCGTGATGGCCTGTTCTGCGCCAAGATTTTTGGCCCCATCAAGGACTACGAATGCCTGTGCGGCAAGTACAAGCGCCTCAAGCACCGCGGCGTGATCTGCGAGAAGTGCGGCGTTGAAGTCACGCAGACCAAGGTCCGCCGCGAACGCATGGGTCACATTGACCTCGCCGCACCGTGCGCGCACATCTGGTTCCTGAAGTCGCTGCCTTCGCGCCTGGGCCTGGTGCTCGACATGACGCTGCGCGACATCGAGCGCGTGCTCTACTTTGAAGCTTATGTGGTGACCGACCCCGGCATGACCCCGCTGAAGAAATTCAGCATCATGTCCGAAGACGACTACGACGCCAAGCGCAAGGAATACGGTGACGAGTACACCGCCAAGATGGGCGCCGAAGGCATCAAGGACCTGCTGGAAGGGCTGGATCTGGACGTCGAAATCGACAAGCTGCGCAACGATCTGACCGGTTCCGAAATCAAGATCAAGAAAAACGCCAAGCGTTTGAAATTGATGGAAGCGTTCAAGAAGTCCGGCATCAAGCCGCACTGGATGGTGCTCGACGTGCTGCCCGTGTTGCCGCCGGACCTGCGTCCGCTGGTTCCGCTGGACGGTGGCCGTTTTGCGACCTCCGACCTGAACGACCTGTATCGCCGCGTGATCAACCGCAACAGCCGACTGCGTCGTTTGCTGGAGCTAAAGGCACCTGAAATCATCGCGCGCAATGAAAAGCGCATGCTGCAGGAAGCCGTGGACAGCTTGCTGGACAACGGCCGCCGTGGCAAGGCCATGACGGGCGCCAACAAGCGCGCGCTCAAGTCGCTCGCCGACATGATCAAGGGCAAGTCGGGACGTTTTCGCCAGAACTTGCTGGGCAAACGCGTCGATTACTCCGGTCGTTCGGTCATCACCGTGGGTCCGACGCTCAAGCTGCACCAGTGCGGCTTGCCGAAACTGATGGCGCTGGAGCTCTTCAAGCCTTTCATCTTCTCGCGCCTCGAAGCCATGGGCATCGCGACGACGATCAAGGCCGCCAAGAAGGAAGTCGAATCCGGCACGCCGGTAGTGTGGGACATCCTGGAAGAGGTGATCAAGGAACACCCGGTCATGCTCAACCGTGCGCCTACGCTGCACCGTCTGGGTATCCAGGCTTTTGAGCCTATCCTGATTGAAGGCAAGGCCATCCAGCTGCACCCGCTCGTCTGCTCGGCCTTCAACGCCGACTTCGACGGTGACCAGATGGCTGTCCACGTGCCGCTGTCGGTGGAGGCGCAGATGGAGGCCCGCACCCTGATGCTGGCTTCGAACAACATCCTGTTCCCTGCCAACGGCGAGCCCTCCATTGTTCCGTCGCAAGACGTGGTGCTGGGCCTGTACTACACGACCCGCGACCGTACCAACGGCAAGGGCGAAGGCCTGGTGTTCTCCGACACCGGCGAAGTCCGCCGCGCATTCGACGCGGGCGAGCTCGACCTGAACGCCCGCATCAGTGTGCGCCTGACCGAGTACACCAAGGACAAGGCGACCGGCGAGTTCTTGCCGTCCACCAAGCTGTGGGAAACCACGGGCGGCCGTGCATTGCTGTCCGAAATCCTGCCCAAGGGTTTGCCTTTTTCCAACATCAACAAGGCGTTGAAGAAGAAGGAAATCTCCAAGCTCATCAACGTGTCTTTTCGCAAGTGCGGACTGAAAGAGACCGTGGTGTTTGCCGACAAGCTGCTGCAGTCGGGCTTTCGCCTGGCGACAAAAGCCGGCATCTCCATCTGTATTGATGACATGTTGATCCCCAAGGAAAAGCCGGCCATCATTGCCCGCGCCCAGAAGGAAGTCAAAGAAATCGAGCAGCAGTATGTCTCGGGCCTGGTGACCGCCGGCGAGCGCTACAACAAGGTGGTGGACATCTGGGGCAAGTCCGGCGACGAAGTCTCCAAGGTCATGATGGCCCAGCTCTCCAAAGAGCGTGTCCTGGACCGCCATGGCAACGAAGTCGAGCAGGAGTCCTTCAACTCCATCTACATGATGGCCGACTCCGGTGCCCGTGGTTCTGCCGCGCAGATTCGCCAGGTGGCCGGCATGCGCGGTTTGATGGCCAAGCCCGACGGCTCCATCATCGAAACGCCGATCACCGCGAACTTCCGCGAAGGCCTGAACGTGCTGGAGTACTTCATCTCCACCCACGGTGCCCGCAAGGGTCTGGCCGACACGGCGCTGAAAACCGCCAACTCCGGTTACCTGACGCGCCGTCTTTGCGACGTTGTTCAGGATCTGGTGGTGACGCAGGACGACTGCGGCACCCAGGACGGCTCGGTGATGCGTGCCATTGTCGAGGGCGGTGAAGTCATCGAATCGCTGCGCGACCGCATCCTCGGCCGCACCGCGGTCGAAGACGTGCTTCACCCCGAAAACCGCGCGGTACTGGCCAAGTCCGGCGCGATGCTGGATGAAGACCTGATCGACGAGCTGGAAGTCGCCGGTGTGGACGAAGTCAAGGTGCGTACCGCACTGACCTGCGAAACCCGCTTCGGCCTGTGCGCCAAGTGTTACGGCCGCGATCTGGGCCGTGGCGGCCTGATCAACATCGGTGAGGCAGTCGGCATCATTGCCGCCCAATCCATCGGCGAGCCTGGCACGCAGCTGACCATGCGCACCTTCCACATCGGCGGTGCCGCATCCCGTGCAGCCATTGCCTCCAGCGTGGAAGCCAAGTCCAACGGCGTGATCGGTTTCAACGCACCCATGCGTTATGTGACCAACAGCAAGGGCGAGCTGGTAGTGATTGCCCGTTCCGGCGAGATCGTCATTCACGACGAGCATGGCCGCGAGCGCGAGCGCCACAAGGTGCCTTACGGCGGTATCCTGAACGTCAAGGCCGACCAGACCGTCAAGGCTGGCGCCATCCTGGCCAACTGGGATCCGCTGACCCGCCCGATCATTACCGAGTTCGCCGGCAAGGTGGCGTTCGAGAATGTGGAAGAAGGCGTGACGGTGGCCAAGCAGCTCGACGAAGTAACCGGTCTGTCCACGCTGGTGGTGATCGATCCGAAGCGCCGTGGCGTGACCAAGGTGGTTCGTCCCCAGGTCAAACTCATCGACGCGACCGGCAACGAAGTCAAGATTCCCGGCACCGATCACTCGGTGACGATCGGTTTCCAGATCGGCGCCCTGGTGCAGGTGCGTGACGGCCAGGACGTGGGTCCCGGCGAGGTGCTGGCGCGTATTCCAGTCGAAGGCCAGAAAACCCGTGACATCACCGGCGGTCTGCCGCGTGTGGCTGAACTGTTTGAAGCCCGTACGCCGAAAGACAAGGGCACGCTGGCCGAAATGACCGGTACCGTGTCCTTTGGCAAAGAGACCAAAGGCAAGATCCGCCTGCAGATCACGGATCCCGAAGGCAAGGTCTGGGAAGACCTGGTTCCCAAGGAAAAGAACATCCTGGTCCACGAGGGGCAGGTCGTGAACAAGGGCGAGTCGATTGTCGATGGTCCGGCCGATCCGCAGGACATCCTGCGCCTGCTGGGCATGGAAGAGCTGGCCCGCTACATCGTCGACGAAGTGCAGGACGTCTACCGCCTGCAGGGCGTGAAGATCAACGACAAGCACATTGAAGTGATTGTTCGCCAGATGCTGCGCCGTGTGGTTGTCGAAAGCGTGGGTGATTCCAGCTACATCGCCGGTGAACAGGTCGAGCGTTCGGTCATCCTGGATGCCAACGACGCCCTGCGCGCTGACGCCAAGATCCCGGCGACCTTCAGCAACCTGCTGCTTGGTATCACCAAGGCATCGCTGTCGACCGATTCGTTCATTTCCGCGGCTTCCTTCCAGGAAACCACCCGCGTGCTCACCGAGGCTGCCATCATGGGCAAGCGCGACGAGCTGCGTGGCCTGAAAGAAAACGTGATCGTCGGGCGCCTGATTCCTGCCGGTACCGGTATGGCCTATCACGAGGCACGCAAGGCCAAGGACCAGATGGACGATGCCGAGCGCCGCGCCATTGCCGAAGCCGAAGCGGCCGAGCTGGAAGCCCTGCCCGAGCAGACCAGCGAAGGTGCAGCCAGCGAGTAATTGCTGCTTTCTGATGCTATAAAAAGCGTAGCGCCTCGCGCCCTGTGGACAAGGGCCCAAGGCGCTTTTTGTTGTGCGTCTGAATGGCGGAAAGCCGACCGGGCCGCCAACCATGCGGAAAACTGTACGGGGGCCGGCCTTGTCGGCTAAAGTCGCGTTGCCGGGCAATTTGCCGTCCGTTGCGAAAGGAAGAACGCCTCATGTCCACCCGGTCTCTGGTTCTGATTGCCGTGTTTGCCTTGCTGCTGTTCTGGGCCGTTGGCGCCTACAACCGGCTGGTGCGCCTGAAAAACCTGATCGCCAATGCGTTTGGGCAAATCGACGTGCAGCTCAAGCGCCGCTACGACCTGATTCCCAATCTCGTGGACGCCGCCAAAAAATACCTGATTCACGAACGGGAAACGCTGGAGGCCGTGATTGCCGCGCGCAACCAGGCGCGTGCGGCCAGCGACGCGGTGCGCAGCCGCCCGACCCATGCGCCTGGGGTGATGGCGCTGGCGGTGGCCGAGCAGGCGCTGGGCGGCAGCCTGAACAGGCTGTTTGCCTTGGCGGAAGCCTACCCCGAGCTCAAGGCCGATGAGACCATCCGCGCGCTGAGCGAGGAGCTCACCAGCACCGAAAACAAGGTGGCGTTTGCGCGCCAGGCCTACAACGATTGTGTGCTGGACTACAACAACGCGCAGGCGCAGTTTCCTGCGTTGCTGGTGGCCCGCTTGTTTGGCTTTGCGGCCGCCGCTGTGTTGCAGGCCACCGAAAGTACGGCAGAACGTCAGGCCGTGCGCATCCAGATGTAATCCGTATGGCCCTCACGCTTGTCGCTTCGCGAGCCTTCGGCGGTGCGCCGCCCCTGTCACGGGGAAGAGCGGCTCACTGTTCGGGGCGCAGCCCGCCAGGAAATTCTCGCGCTACAACTTGTGGAATTGCGCATGCGATTTTTTGAGCAACAGGATCGGGCACGCGGGCGGACCCGGCAACTGCTGCTGCTGTTTGCATTGGCGGTCGTTGTGCTGGTGCTGGCCATCAATGCCGCGCTGGCACTGTCCTGGCGGCTGGTCACGCCGGGCTTCAGCGGTTATCCAGCGTATTTTTTCCTTGTCAACACCGTCATGACCCTGGTCTTTGTAGTGGGCGGCTGGTGGCTGGAAACGTCCAGCCTCGAAGGCGGTGGCGAAAAGCTGGCTCGCCGCGCTGGTGCGCGCGAAGCCTGGCCGGCCAGCCGTTTCGACGAACAAAAACTGTGCAACATCGCCGCCGAACTGGCGATTGCCGCCAGCATGACCCCACCGCAGGTCATGGTGCTTGATCGGGTGGCCAGCATCAATGCGTTTGCCACCGGGTGGGACGAAGAGGACTCGGTGATCGCGGTAACCCGTGGGGCGCTTGACGGCTTGAGCCGCGACGAACTGCAGGGGCTGGTGGCCCATGAACTCAGCCATATCCGCGAGGGCGATACCCGGATCAACATGCGGCTGGCTGGCATGGTGTTTGGGCTGGAGATGATTTTCAACCTCGGCGCGCGCATGTGCGAGCGCGGTGACGATGACCGGCGCTCCGCCCTGGCGCTGCCAGGCCTGGCCATCATGGCCGCCGGTTTTATGGGCTGGGTGGCGGGCCGCGCCCTCAAGGCGGCGGTCGCGCGCCAGCGCGAGTTTCTGGCCGATGCACGCGCAGTCCAGTTCACGCGCAGCAAGGACGGCCTGGGCGGCGTGCTGCGCAAGGTTGCGGGCGGGCAGGGCGGCGGGACCACGCGGGGATTTCACCCGGCGGTGCAGCACATGCTGCTGGTCGGGCAGCAGGCCGGGGCGCACTGGCTGGACTCGCATCCGCCACTGGCCGACCGCATCCGCCGCATTTATGGGCGGGCCATGCCGACGCTGACGACCGGCTCCGTTTCGGATGAACTGGCTCCGACACGCCCCGGCGCGATGTTGTGAGTCTGTTGGTGAATCTGCGAATAAGCACATCACAAAAGATTCGATCCGTTGGAACGCGCGTGCGCGTCAGTGTACTGGATACTCCCTATGGTCGGCCCGGGCATGCACGTTAAATTGAGCCCTGTAGAAACTGCGAAGGAATGCCATGAAGACTGCTTTCTCAACCACGACGCTGGCGCTGTGTGCGCTTGCCGCGTCATCCCTGAGCCAGGCCCAGACAGCACCAGCCCAGGCCCTGTACAACCGCAGTCTGGCGGCCACTTGTGCCAATTGCCATGGCACGGACGGCAAGGCGGTCCAGGGCTCCAGCGTGGGGTCCCTCGCCGGCATGGATAGAAATTACCTTGTGGCCCAGATGAAAGCCTTCAAGTCCGGCGCCCGTGCGGCGACCGTGATGCACCAGATCAGCAAGGGGTACAGCGATGCCCAGATCGATGTGCTGGCCACTTACTTTGCAGCGCAGAAGAAATAACAAGGAGAACACTCATGCAACGACGTTCCTTTCTCCAGTCCTCCGCCGCGCTCAGCATGCTGGGCCTGGGTGCCTGCGCGACCACCTCCGTTCCCTCCAAAGCGAGAGTTGTGGTGATCGGTGGTGGTTACGGCGGTGCCACTGCCGCCAAATATGTGCGCCTGCTGTCGGACTACAAAATCGACGTAGTGCTGATAGAACCGCAGGCCGCCTTTATCTCCTGCCCCATCTCCAACCTGGTTCTGAGCGGCGGCAAGCAGATCGCAGAGATCACCACGGCCTACACCGGCCTGAGCAAAAATCACGGGGTGACCGTGGTCAGGGACATGGCCAGCGCCATTGATACCGCAAAGAAGACGGTCACTCTTGCCGGGGGCGCAACCATTGCCTACGACAAGCTGGTGGTTTCACCGGGTATCGACCTGATGTACGGCAGCATCGAGGGCCTGCAGCAGGCACAGGCCGCCGGGCAGATTCTGCAGGCCTGGAAAGCCGGCGCGGAAACCGTAGCCCTGCGCAAACAGCTCGAAGCCATGCCGGACGGCGGCGTCTACGCCATCACGATTCCCGAGGCGCCTTACCGCTGCCCGCCCGGCCCGTATGAGCGTGCTTCGGTGATCGCCGGTTACTTCAAGGCTTTCAAACCGCGCAGCAAGGTGCTGATTCTTGACGCCAACCCGGATGTCACGTCCAAAGGCCCGCTGTTCAAAAAGGTCTGGGCCGAGCAGTACAAGGGCATGGTCGAGTACCGCGGGCAGCACAAGGCCACGGCCGTGGACGCCAAAACCGGCGTGATCAAGTTTGACGTGCAGGACGACGTGAAAGCCAATGTACTCAATGTCCTGCCCTCCATGCGTGCCGGCGCCATCGCGCTGCAGAGCGGCCTGAATAACATGGCCAACAACCGCTGGTGCGGGGTCAACTACCAGACCTTTGAATCCACCGCCGCCAAAGACGTGTTTGTACTCGGCGACTCCATCCAGGTCGCGCCAGCCATGCCCAAGAGCGGCCACATGGCCAACAGCCATGGCAAGGTGGCGGCGGCGGCGATTGTGGCCCAGTTGTCGGGCTGGGAGATCAACCCGGCGCCCATGCTGACCAACACCTGCTACAGCTTTGTGGACAACAAAAACGTGATTCACGTCGCGAGTGTTCATGAATACGTGGCGGCCGAAAAAACCTTCAAGACTGTGGCCGGCTCCGGTGGGGTCAGCCCCGGCCCAACCGAGCTTGAAGGCGTCTATGCGCTGAGCTGGGCCAGCAACATCTGGTCCGATACCTTGGTTTGATGGCCCCCACGGTCGTTCGCTTCGCGTAACTCCCCGCCTCTCGAGGGGGCCGCCGCGCCTGCGGTCCGGCAAAGCCGGTCCCGCGGCCCGTGCTTGCAATTTCAGGGGATGCCGCCAGACGGTCTCTCCGCGGCTGGTCTAATACAGGTGTCCGTTCGCTCTGGGCGGCATACAGAGCTCCATGCAAGACAATCCGACCCCAATCCCCCTGTGGCGCCAGCTCCAGGGGGCTGCTTTTTTACTGATGGCCGTGCGCGCGGGCCGTTCGATGACGGCCGCGCTGGAAGATATCGACGCGGCCATCCGGCCCGGCGTGCAGGCGCTGGGTTTTCATGCGCTTCGGCATTTGGGGCGCGCCGAAGCCTTGCGCCAGCAGCTGGCCAGCCGGCCGCCACCGCCTGAAGCCGATGCGCTGCTGTGCGTCGCTCTGGCCCTGGGGTGGTCAGAAGCGGAGGCGCCTTACACCGTCCACACCCTGGTAGACCAGGCGGTGGAAGCGGCCAAACGCAGCGAGGCCACACGCCACCAGGCCAGCTTCATCAATGGCTGCCTGCGCCGCTTCCTGCGTGAGCGGGACGCCCTGCTGGCGAAAACAGAACGCCAGCCGCAGGCCGTGTGGAACCATCCCCAGTGGTGGATAGACCGCGTGCGCAAGGACCACCCCGACCAGTGGCAGGCCATCTTGACGGCCAACAATGCCCGGGCGCCTCTGGTTCTCAGGGTTAATGAACGAAAAACGACCCCAGCCCTTTA
>NZ_JBDNGU010000214.1:0-9771 GCF_041689105.1 Polaromonas sp.
AGCAGTACGGCCAAGGCCAGACGCAAGTCCTCAGCCGTTTTGGCGTTGTCTCGAAATGCACGGGCATCTGCTATGCAGTCGATGCCGCTGGCGGTTCTGGCCATAAGGTGCTCCTTAAAAAAGTAAGAAGCTTATTATTACCGTTTTTATTGCGAATTGAAATTACTGCTGCCCCAAAAACTTCCGCACGGCGCTGGTTGTTGGCCGGACCAGCTCAACTCCGGGAGGTAGCCCGAGGTCCCCATCATCGAGCAGTTGAATCGTTAAATGCACAAACGATTCCACGAGCGGCATTGTGACCTGATCGCGCAATCGGGCAAAGGCCACACGCCGGAATATGCTGGGGTGATCAATCGGCCGCGCGAGGACGGACTGCAGCGCTGCAGGCGGGCAACTGAGTGCCGGAATCAGGCACACACCGACGCCGCTCTCCACCATGCCGACCAGCGTGGCGAGATGATCGACCTCCACAGGGCGGTGCTTGAGGTTCAAGCGACCAATCGCGCCGTCTACGTACGAGCGTAACGCGGTACCACGGCGGGGGAGAACGAGTTGCTCGGCGGTCAGCATAGAGGTGGGAATGCTGCGCATCTCTGCGAACCGGTGTTGAGCCGGGAAAACGCAAAAAAAGGGGTCGCGCAAGAAGGGAAGCACCACTTCCTCAGGGCCGATGTTCGTTTCGCTGATGAAAGCCAGATCGCCTTCACGGCGCGACAGTTTTTGTCGCAGCAAAGGATCAGGCACATCAAACACCTCGACGCTGGCGCCCTCGTACGCACGTGTGAACTCGCGCACGACCTGAGGCAAAAGTCTTTGCGCTACGGAGAGAATGCTCAGCAACTTGAGCGTACCCCGACGTGAGGTAGCCCACTCCGAGCCACGCCGCATCAAACGCTCGTTGTCGTCAAGAACGCGGCGAGCGTCCTCCAGAAAATCGAGACCGGCCGGCGTGAGTCGTACGGCGCGGGTTGTTCGTTCAAACAAAGGCACCCCCACCATCTGCTCAAGATTGGCGATGGCCTGGCTGAGCGCTGGTTGTCCTAGGTGAACCTGTTTGGCTGCCATGCCAAAACTGGATGTTGTTGCAACCGCGACAAATGCGCGCAGGTGCCGTGGATTTGGATAAATCATCTAAATCGATAAATTGCATTAAATATTCGATTTGTAGCATACCCTGTCCATGCCTAAGATGCGTGCAGTTTCATTCACAAAAAGAAATCGTGCGCACCATCTTTGTCCTGTTCGACTCACTCAACCGGAGAGCGCTCCAGCCCTACGGCGGAGTGAATATCGCAACGCCCAACTTCCAGCGCCTTGCCGATCGATGCGTCACATTCGACAATCACTACGTAGGCAGCTTGCCTTGCATGCCCGCGCGTCGGGACATGCACACGGGGCGCCTGAACTTCTTGCACAGAGGTTGGGGGCCGCTGGAGCCGTTTGACAACTCTTTTGCAGCCTTGCTGCAGCAGGGGGGGGTGTACTCCCATCTGGTTTCGGACCACTTTCACTACTGGGGTGACGGGGGGGCGACCTATCACAACCGCTATGACAGTTACGAGTTCATTCGTGGCCAGGAGGGAGACCCCTGGAAGGCCATGGTCGATCCGCCGTGGGAGCGTTGGCGGCAAATGTTTCATCCGCGTCAGTTCAGCGATGAGAGACGCCACAAGTTGTCCCGGCACATGGCCAACCGCGAGTTCATCCGCGATTACAAGGACTTTCCGTCGGTGCGCTGCTTTGATGCGGGGCTGGATTTTCTGCAGATCAACCGCCAGGCGGACAACTGGCTTCTGCACCTGGAGACATTCGATCCACATGAACCGTTTCATGCGCCCGCTGAGTTCCGAGCCGCATATCCCACCGAGTACCGTGGACCCACGTTTGACTGGCCTCCCTATGCGCGTGTGACCGAAACCGCGCTGGAGTGTGAGGAAATCCGAGCGAACTACGCCGCCATCGTGGCCCTGTGCGATCACGAACTGGGCCGGCTACTCGACGTCATGGACCGGGAGGGCATGTGGGAGGACACGGCCCTGATCGTGACTACCGACCACGGATTTCTGTTGGGAGAGCACGACTGGTGGGCCAAAAACGTCATGCCCTGCTACAACGAGGTGGCCAACATCCCGTTGTTCGTCTCCCATCCACACCTGAAGTCGATGCAGGGCAGTCATCGCAGTGAACTCACGCAGACCATCGATCTCATGCCAACGATTCTGGAGATCGCTGGCGCGCAGATTCCGCCGGACACTATGGGGCAGTCACTTCTGTCGATGCTCAAGAACGACCTTCCGGGTCGCGACGCTGCGATTTATGGAGTGTTCGGCAGTGCGGTCAATGTGACGGATGGGCGCTACACCTACCTGATGTACCCGCCTGATCTGCATGGAGGAGATCTGTACCAGTACACGCTCATGCCGATGCATCTGAAAGGCATGTTCAGCCCGGCTGAACTGGCCGAGGCCACCCTTACCGCACCGTTGGCGCACTGCAAGAATCTGCCGGTTCTTCGCGTTCCTGCCACGCCAAAGTCTCCGTTCTACAACCACCAGGGACCCGGGGTTCAGAACGATGCGGTGACTGTGTTGTATGACTTGCGAACCGACCCGGACCAACAGTCGCCCGTCGACGACCCGGCGGTTGCACAACGCATGAGAGCGCTCGCGGTGGCGGAGATGCACAAGGCCGATGCACCGGTCGAATACCTGCGCCGGATGGGGTTGCACGATGCGCCCTGACGATCAGATCAAACTGGCTTGTGGCGCCTACAGCGCGCGCGTCTCGGCAGCTGCAGGTGCCCGCATGACTGCGTTGACCTGGAACGACGGTCACCGGGAGCGGGACCTGCTGGTGCCTTTCGATGGCGACACCGCATTTGATCCTCACGCCTGGCCAAAAACTGGTGCGTTTCCCATGGCCCCGTTCACCAACAAGCTGGCGCACGGCAGCTTTTCGTGGAGCGGTCGTGAGGTCAACCTGCCCACGCCACCGGAGACGCCCCACGCAATGCACGGGCATGCTCACCGGGTTGCCTGGACGCTCTCACATGCTTCAAGCGATCGCGCGATCTTGCGCCACCTGCATGAACCTGATCGCGAGGGATGGCCGTGGCGATTCGACCTGACGCTGGAGATCGAGGTGTCGGAATCGGGGGTGCAGGTGGATCTTCAGATTCGCAACCTGTCCGAATCGACCATGCCTGCAAGCATCGGGTGGCACCCGTTCCATCCCGCCACCGGTCTCCAGATGCAGGAACGGCCGCTCATGCTGGCTGCCGCCGCTCATCACGATGTTGGGTCAGATGGTTTGAAGGTGCGACTGCCTGCGCGTGCTCAGGACCTAGCGGTACGGCACCACCTGGTGATTGACGATCTCGGGCCCCAAACCACGATCTTCGAAGGCTGGGCCGGCCGCTTCACTCTGCCTCTGGAACAAGACCTGGAAATCGATGTGCAGTCGACAGGTGCCGATCTGCTGTTTTGCCACGTGCCGCCCCACGCGCAACACGTCTGTCTTGAACCCGTCACTGCGATGCCCGGTGCGCTTCAAACCTATGACGCGCGGTTGCGCGCATTGCACTTATCGCTCAAGCCCGATGAGGCAAGAGCCATCCGTTGGCGCTGCTCAGCTCGCAGCCGTAGCTTGAGCAGCAAGCCAGAACTTTAAAAATTTCATAAAGGAGACAAAACTCATGCATCCCATCAATCTTCGTCGCAATACGCTGCGCCAGACACTTGGCCTTTTTGTGAGCAGCCTTCTGGCGTTCACTGCGTGCTCTTCCTGGGCAGAAGCTTTTCCAAATAGGCCTGTCAAGATCCTCATTGGCAACCCACCGGGTGGCACTTCCGACCTGCTTGCGCGCATGATCGGAACAGAACTCTCCAGGTTGTGGCAGCAACCAGTGATTGTCGAAAACATGGCCGGTGCCAGCGGGTCCATCGCGATGAACGCCGTGGTTCGCTCAGCACCCGATGGCCACACGCTTGGCCTGTTAATTCTCAATCACGTAGTCTTTGAAGGGCTGGCAAAGAAGCCCCCCTATCTCCTCGCCAAAGATGTCACACCACTGGTTGCGCTGGCTCGCCAGAGCAACGTGCTTGTGGTTGGGCCGAACCTGCCTGTGAAAACAGCGGCCGATCTGGTGAGCTATGCCAAGGCGCAGCGCACGCCGATCGCGTTCGCATCGGGTGGACCTGGATCACCCTCGCATCTGGCCGGCGAACTCTTCAAGTTGCAAACCGGCGTTGACATGCTCCACGTGCCCTACCGTGGATCTGGCCCCGCCATTCAGGACGTGATTGCGGGGAGCGTCACGCTGATGTTCGCGGCGGCCCCGTCGGCCCTGCCGCAGATAAAGGGCGGCACCTTGCGCGGCATCGCGGTCACAGGGGAAACGCGTTCCGCGCAAACCCCTGATCTGCCCACGCTGAAAGAGAGCGGGTTCAATGTCGTCGTGCGCGATTGGCAAGGCCTGGTAGGTCCGGCTGGTGTACCGGCAGACGTGGTGAAGAAGGTGAATGCCGATGTGCGTCAGATTCTGGCGATGCCGGGAGTTGCCGCGCGGATCGCCACCGCCGGTGGCGAGACCATTGGCGGAACCCCGGAAGAGTTCTCGACCTTGGTGCGCGAGGAGTCTGTCAAGTGGAAGCGCGTCATCGATGACGCCAAAATCACGGCGAACTGAAGAGGCACGACATGCGCATTTTTTCCAGACTACTCGCGTGCTTCTGCCTTCTCTTTGGTGCTGCGATTGCCATGGCGGAGTATCCTGATCGATCCATCCGTTTGATCGTCCCCTGGCCTGCCGGCGGTGGGTCAGACGCCACAGCCCGGATTGTCGCCAAAGCCCTCCAGTCGCGGCTCGGGCAGCCCGTGGTTGTCGAAAACAAGCCCGGCGCAGCAGGCAACATTGGCACACAGTTGGTGGCTAAAGCGGATGCCGACGGCTACACGCTGCTCTACTCTTCGGGCCCATTCTCCGTCAACCCGAGCTTGTTTCGAACGCTGCCATTCGATACGGAGCGGGACTTTGCACCGGTGGGCCAGATCGGCAGCACCCCCAGTGTGATCGTCGTGCACCCTGACTTCGCCGCACGCACGCTGCAGGACTTTATTGGCGTGAGCAGGAGCGCAGTCAAACCCACGGTGTATGTGTCTCCGGGAAACGGCTCTGCACAGCATCTTGCGATGGAGCTCCTGCGGAAGAAAGCCCAGCTAGAGCTCACGCACATCCCTTATAAAGGAGCAGCGCCCGCACTGACCGACTTGCTGGGCGGCCAGGTACCCGCCATGATTTCAGGTTTGCCGGAAGTACTACCCTACATTCGTGCCGGGCGCATCCGCGCACTCGCAGTGACGTCAGCGGCCCGCTCCAGCCTGATTCCCGACGTGCCGACTTTGTTGGAACTGGGCCTGGCGGAAAGCGGCACCGCGGGTTGGTCGGGCATCCACGTTCGGGCGGGAACGCCGCAGGTGGTCGTGACCCGGCTCAGTCGTGAACTGCAATCTGTGCTGCGTGACCCTGCCATCAACGAGGTACTTCGCGCGCGCGGCACGGATGTGCACGTGACAACGCCGGAGCAGTTCGGCCAATTTGTAGGCGACCAGATCGTCAGGTGGCGCGGGGCGGTCGCCATTTCTGGTGCAAAGGTGGACTGATGACGTGACTACCGTATTTCTGAGTCATCCTCCGGGCATGCTGGAGCCGTACTATGGTCGAAAGGCAATCCGTGCCTTGCAGTCGATGGCAACTGTCACGTTCAACCCGTTGGACGGCGACATTTCTTCAGAAAAAGTGGTGAAGTTGGCTGCCGGCGCTGACATCATCGTGTCTTATCGGCAGACGGCTGGCGATGAGGCGCTGTTTCTCAGTCTGCCGAGCCTCCAGGCATTTGTTCGCTGTTCAATAGACATCAGGAACGTCGATGTGGTCGCGGCCAGTCGGCATGGCGTTCTCGTCACACAGGCCAGTGCTGGATTCGTGGTCGCTGTCTCTGAGTGGGTGGTCGGCGTCATAATCGATCTGGCCCGCTCCATGAGCGACTATGCGCTGAACTACCGCATCGGCAATGCGGTCGAGTTGCGCATGGGTCGCGAACTGCGTGGGGCCACCATCGGCGTGATCGGCTATGGCCAGATCGGGAGCTACCTTTGCGATCTCGCGCACGCATTGGGCATGCGCATCGTGGTGCACGATCCTCATGTCGCCGCAGTGCACCCTTCTGCGCGACGGGTGGGTTTGGGGGAGCTGTTGTCGGTATCCGACTACGTGGTATGTCTTGCCAAAGCGACCGACGACAATCGTCACCTTATGAATGCGTGCGCATTCTCGGCCATGCGACCCGGTGCCTGCTTTGTGAATGCGTCGCGCGGCAGCCTCGTGGACGAAGCAGCCTTGCTGCACGCCCTGGACAGCGGCAAGATCGCGGGCTGCGCCCTGGACGTGGGAGATGGCCCCGACCAAATGCCGACAGTGCGTCTGGCTTCGCATCGCAAGGTGATTGCCACGCCTCACATCGGTGGACTGACGGTGCCCGCCATCGAACATCAGGCCATGGAGACGGTCTCGCAAGTTGAGGCAATCATCGCTGGGCGTGAGCCGGTTGGGGCCGTTAATGCGGACTCCGCGCTTCGCTGGCACAGATCGCGTGATGCAAGGAAGGAAACGGCATGAGGCAAGACTTGGGCTTGGAAAATTATCCGGGCGCGTGTGACTGCCACGTACACATCTACGAAGATGGCTATCCCACGGTTCCCGATGTGGCTTGGGTGCCGCGCCATTCTCCCGTGTCCCTGTATCGATCCCAGGTGCAGAAGCCGCTGGGAATCGAGCGCGCAGTGCTGATCCAGCCCACCGCCTACGGTTTCGACAACAGCTGCATGATCGATGCGTTGCGACAGTTCGAAGGCGCGGCAAGAGGCGTGGCGCTGCTGGCTCCCGACGTACCTGACGGCGACATTGTGCGGCTCCACGAGCACGGGGTGCGCGCCGTGCGTTACATGTTGATTGGCGGTGTCCTCGATTGGAGCTCTCTTGAACCCATGGCCGCGCGCATGCGCGATCACGGTTGGATGATCAACCTGCAGTTCGATGGCAGAGTCACGCCGGAACATGAACAGATTCTCAAAAGGCTCCCTTGCCGTCTCGTGATTGACCACACGGGAAAGTTCCTGGAGCCGGTGGCACCGGATCACCCGTCGTTTCAGTCATTGCTGCGTGTGCTGGATACCGGCCGCGCCTGGATCAAATTGTCTGCTCCATATGAGACCTCAAAGACTGGAGGTCCGCGCTACGACGACGTGAGTCTTCTTGCACGAACGCTGGTTGAACGATTCCCCGAGCGCTGCCTGTGGGCCACCAACTGGCCGCATCCCTCGCAAGATCCGATTCCCATGGATGCAGATCTGTACGCATTGCTCTTCTCGTGGGCCACCAGTTCGGATGCGCGGCGACGGATTCTTGTGGACAATCCAGCCCATGTCTATGGGTACTCACTAGGCCAGTGATTGGGATGTTTGGGCGCATGTCCGCTTCAGACTCTCAACCCAGTAGGTTTGGACTTCCAACAGGGCGCCTCATTGAGAATGCCGGCAAAGGACACCCAGGCCCACAGCGGAAACAGAGTGGGAGCGGGGAGTTGTAACTATTGTTCCAACCAAGCTGCAACCGAAGCGTGATGCAACAGATTTGGGCGAGCCAAGTTGTGAATTAAATCGACCTCTAGCCCTTACGTACCGGGCGCAACCAGCTATCAAATAAATAGCAACCTACATATTCCGCCGGTACTGCCCACCTACCTCGAATAGCGCGTTCGTGATCTGCCCCAGTGAGCAGACGCGTACCGCGTCCATCAGCACCTCGAACACATTGGCGTTGGCGATAACCGCCTGCTGCAGGCGCTTAAGCATGGCAGGCGACTCTGCGGCATGCAGGGCATGGAAGGCCTCCAGACGTTTGAGCTGGCTCTGCTTTTCCTCGTCGGTGGATCGCGCCAGTTCCAGCTTGTCCTGAACCGCGTCACCGTGTGGGTTGCGGAAGGTGTTGACACCGATGATCGGCAGCTCACCAGTGTGCTTGAGCATCTCGTAATGCATGGACTCGTCCTGGATGCGGCCGCGCTGGTAGCCGGTTTCCATCGCACCCAGCACGCCGCCGCGTTCGGCGATGCGTTCGAACTCCAGCAGCACCGCTTCTTCCAGCAGCTCGGTCAGCTCTTCGATGATGAAAGCACCCTGTGAGGGGTTCTCATTCTTCGCCAGGCCCCACTCGCGGTTGATGATGAGCTGGATCGCCATCGCGCGGCGCACCGATTCTTCGGTTGGTGTGGTGATGGCTTCGTCAAACGCGTTGGTGTGCAGGGAGTTGCAGTTGTCGTAAATCGCAATCAGTGCCTGCAAGGTGGTGCGGATGTCGTTGAACTGGATCTCCTGCGCGTGCAGGCTGCGGCCGGAAGTCTGGATGTGGTACTTGAGCTTCTGGCTGCGCTCGTTGGCGCCGTATTTTTCTTTCATCGCCACGGCCCAGATGCGGCGCGCCACGCGGCCCATCACGGTGTACTCGGGGTCCATGCCGTTGCTGAAGAAAAAGCTCAGGTTGGGCGCGAAGTCGTCGATGTGCATGCCGCGCGCCAGGTAGGCTTCAACAAAGGTGAAGCCGTTGGACAGCGTGAAGGCCAGCTGGCTGATCGGGTTGGCGCCGGCTTCGGCAATGTGGTAACCGCTGATGGAGACGCTGTAGAAGTTGCGCACCCGGTTGTGCACGAAGTACTGCGCAATGTCGCCCATGACCTTGAGGCTGAATTCGGTCGAGAAGATGCAGGTGCTCTGGCCCTGATCCTCTTTCAATATGTCGGCCTGCACCGTGCCGCGCACGTTTTCCTGCACCCACTCGCGGATTTTCTCGACCTCGGTTGCGGTCGGTTCGCGCCCGTTATCGGCTCTGAATTTTTCGAGGTTCTGGTCGATGGCGGTGTTCATGAACATCGCCAGAATGGTCGGCGCCGGGCCGTTGATGGTCATGCTGACAGACGTGCTCGGGCTGCACAAATCAAAACCGCCATACAGCACCTTCATGTCGTCCAGCGTGGCGATGCTGACACCGCTGTTGCCGACCTTGCCGTAAATGTCGGGCCGCAGGTCGGGGTCGTTGCCGTATAGCGTGACGGAGTCAAAAGCCGTGCTCAGGCGCTTGGCGGCCATGCCTTGGCTTAGTAGCTTGAAGCGTGTGTTGGTGCGAAAGGCGTCGCCTTCGCCGGCAAACATGCGGGTCGGGTCCTCTCCTTCGCGCTTGAAGGCAAAGGTGCCGGCGGTGTAGGGGTAGCTGCCGGGCACGTTGTCTAACATCAGCCACTGCAGCACTTCGCCATCATCGTGGTACTTGGGCAGGCTGACTTTGCGAATCGGCGTGCCAGACAGGGATTTGGTCACCAGTGCGGTGCGGATTTCCTTGTCGCGGATTTTCACCACGTATTCATCGCCTGCGTACGCCGTCTGCATGTCAGGCCACTGGGCCAGCAGGGCGCGTGCGTCAGCGTCCATACGGGCCTTGCGGTGGCCGGCCAGGTCGAGTGCAGCCTCAGCGGCGGGTGCCCGGTCGGGCTTGCCTTCTTTCAACATGGCAGCGGCTGCCTTTAACTGCTGGACTTCGCGCGCCAGTTAGCCTTGTGCCACGGCGCGTTTCTTGTAGCTGCGCACGGTGTCCGAAATTTCAGCCAGGTAGCGGGTGCGGGCGGCGGGCACGACCGGCGTCTGGTTGGTGCTGTGGCGCAC
>NZ_JBDNGU010000215.1:0-10948 GCF_041689105.1 Polaromonas sp.
GCACGCCGACCGAGGCTCCAGCATGCGCTCCAAACCGGTGGCCGGTCTGCTGATCGATTTGGACATCACCAAGAGCCACAGCAGGCCCTACACGTCGGACGACAACCCCTACTCGGAGGCGCAGTTCAAAACGCTCAAATAGCGTCCCCACTTTCCCGAGCGTTTTTGGTTCAATCGAAGATGGGCGTGCTCACCGCCACATCTTCTTTGCCTGGTACAACGACGAACATGGAACAGTGGAATCGCCCACATGACATCACGCAGCGTTCATTATGGGCCCGCGCACGAGCTCATCACGACGCGTCAGGTAGCCTTGGACGTGGCCTTTGCCGCCTACCCTGCCGTTTTAAAGGCATGCGCCCAGCTCCTGACATACTGCCTACCGCCGCGTAGATTATCACACCACTCAACAAGGAACATCAAGCCGAAATCACTTCCGAAATACTGAACCCGGCTCAGCTTATCAGTCGGTCCTGCAACCAGGCCATACCGCGTTCGCTGACCAACACGCCGAACACAATCGCATAAGGAACCACATCTGGCATAAAAACTAGATCTGAGGTGAAACTCACAGCGTAGACGGTCAACGCCCTACCACCAGGCGAATGACCGGCAATACGCGCTCTGTTTCGGCCCGGCGCTCTAACGCCATACGCAGGTTCATCTGCGCGACTTCAGTATGTTCAATGGACAGCGCCTGCGCGCGCGCTCCTTCACCGGCCTGTAGGGATGCGAAAAGCATGTGGTGCTGGCGGTGCGCGTAAAGCATCCAGTCGCGATCCAGCGTGACTGTGCCCTGCATAGGAAGCATCGCCGAGGCCGGCGCGAAAGGCAGCTTGTCGTTGAGTGCAACCGCGCGCTGCAGCGCCCGGTTGCCGCAGGCTTCGAGCACACATGCATGAAAGCGGTCGTTCATGGCCGCGTAGGCCGCGTAGCTTTCGTAAGTGAGCGGGTTGGCTGCGAGAACGCTATCGCCTTCATCCAGACAAGCCTGTAGGTTTGCCTGTAGCTGGCGCGACACGCCGTGTTCAGCCACCAGCCGGGCCGCCATGCCTTCCAGATGACCGCGGACGGCAATCGCATCAGCGACCTCGCGCGGCGTGAACTGGCGCACTAGAAATTTGCCGGTGTCGTTAGCTTCGACTAGCCCCTCTTGTTCTAGCGTTACCAGCGCGGCGCGGACCGGCGTGCGCGAGGCACCGAGGCGCTCGGCCAGTTGCTGCTCGGCAAGACGCTGTCCGGGTTCAAAGTTGCCGCGCAAGATCAGGTCACGCAACTGGATTAAAACGGTCTCTTGTAAGTTCATGGACTAAAATGTACACTGAATTATAAATTTTGTATACCGTTTCGAAAGGTGTCTCATGAATGCAGAACAGAATGAACTGATCACCCGTGTGGGCCCCGACACGCCTTGTGGAGCACTGCTGCGCAGCTATTGGCAACCGGCAGCCCTGGTCGATGAATTCAACCCTGCCCTAGATGCACGCACGGGCAAACGCCCGGTCAAAGCATTGCGGCTATTGGGCCAGGATCTGGTACTGTTCCGCGACGAACAGGGGAACTACGGTTTGCTGGACCGTGACTGCGCACACCGTGGTGCCGATCTATCCTTCGGTCGCGCCGAAGGGGATGGATTGCGCTGCCCTTTTCACGGCTGGAAGTTCGATGTAAGCGGGCGCTGCATGGAGACGCCTGCCGAGCCTGCCGGCAGTAAGCTGTGCGACCGCGTGAAGCAGCGCAGCTACCCGCTGCAGGAAAAAAGCGGCGTCTTATTCGCTTGGATGGGCCCTGAAGGCTCAACCCCACCGCCATTGCCAGGCTTTGACTGCTTTACAGCGCCCGACACGCATACCTTCGCCTTCAAAGGCCTGTGGAACGCCAATTGGCTGCAGGCCTTCGAGGTTGGAATCGACCCTGCCCACCCGTCTTTTCTACATCGCTTCCTGCAAGACGAAGAGCTGGAGGACATCGGTCAGAACGCGGCCGGCAAGCAGTTTCGCAGCGCCAGCGCAGGTGCTATTGATGGTGAGCAATGGCCGATGACGCGCATCATGCGCGAGTTTGCGCAGCCCGAGATCAGCTTTGAAACAAAGCCTTGGGGGATGCAGCTCACAGCCTTGCGTCCAATCAATGACAAGCTCACGCATGTGCGTGTTACCAACGGGATTTTTCCGGCGACCTTTGTGATTCCGTTGTCAGAAACCATGACCATCACGCAGATGCATGTGCCGGTGGACGACACGCATACCTACTGGTATTCCTTCTTCACCAGTTTTGCCGGTCCGTTGGACCGCGAAAGAATGCGTGCACAACGCCAGCAGTTCATTTCGCTGCCCGACTATATTCCCAACGCCGGGCGCCACAACAACTGGGGCTTTAACGCCGATGAACAGCGCACACAGACCTACCTGGGCATGGGCGAGGAAGACATCAACGTGCATGACCAGTGGGCCGTTGAAAGCATGGGTGCGATTCAGGACCGCACGCGAGAACACCTCGGTAGCTCGGACAAGGTCATCATGGCCAACCGCCGGGCATTGATCAAGGCCATCGCCACCGTGCAAGAGGAAGGCATCGCGCCTGGTATCGCCGACGCCAGCCAGGCGGAACTGATGCGCGGCCCGGACACGGTAGATGGCATTGCTCCCGCGGGGGAGTGGTCGGCTTGGTGGCAGGCGCAGGCTCGCGCCAAGCAGGAGAATGCGCCGTGGGTGAAAAATTCCGTGCGCAATGAGCCTGTTGAAAGTTCGACCGCGGCTTTGATAGGCTCAACCCGAAAGGTAACGAGATGAGCAGCTTCGCCGAACGCTGCGGCATCCATGACGCCACGCGCCAACACGCACTGGAACAAACGGAACAGCTGATCGCGGCCAGCGGAGTGGAGCTGGTGCGTTTTTCTTGGTGCGACCTTCACGGCATGCTGCGCGGCAAAACGCTTGTGGCCGGGGCTGCAGCTAAAGCAATGCTTGATGGCGTGGGGCTGGTTAGCACCCTGCTGCTCAAGGACAGCTCGGACCGCACATCATTCAAGGTGTTTGAGGCTGGCGGCACTGATGACTTCCCTGGTTTCGAGTTCGCCAGCAACCTGCTATTGCTAGCCGACCCGGCCAGCTTCAGACAACTGCCGTGGGCAGCCGCTACCGGCTGGGTCCAGGCCCAGCCTTGGATGCCTGGCGGCATAGCGGTTGAACTGGACACGCGGCGCATCCTGCAGCGTGCGCTTTCGCGCCTCGAAGTTGCGGGCTACGGCATGAAATGCGGCCTGGAGATCGAGTTTCACATTTACCGTATCACAGGGGACCGTGCCCAAGATCAGCTCGACCCGGAACAAGCCGCCTGGCCCGGGTTGCCGCCCAAAGTGGCCATGATCCACCCCGGCTACAACCTGCTGGCCGAGCACTGGTTCGACATGGCGGAAGAGCCGCTGAGCATCGTCCAGCACACCGCGCAGGCATTGGGCCTGCCCTTGCAATCGCTGGAAATCGAATTCGGCCCGAGCCAGGTCGAAGCCGTTTTTGACGCGACCGACGCGCTGACAGCCGCCGACAACATGGTGCTGTTTCGCAGCGCGGTTAAGCAAGCGCTGCGCCGCGCCGGCTACCACGCCACCTTCATGTGTCGCCCGCCGTTTCCAAATATCATGTCAAGCGGCTGGCATCTGCACCAATCGCTGGTAGACCTGCATACCGGCGTCAACCTGTTCGAGCGTGACACGCCCGCAGAAGGCACGCAAGTGACCGATGCGCAGCACACGCTCTCCGCGCTGGGTGAACATTACATGGCCGGCCTACTTGAGCACGCACGGGCGATGACGGTGTTCTGTACGCCGACCATCAACGGTTTTGGCCGCTTTCAGCCAAACGCGCTGGCACCGCAGTCCGTGTTGTGGGGCCGCGACAACCGGGGCGCGATGCTACGTGTGGTGGGGCAGGCAGGCGACTCCGCGACGCGAATTGAAAACCGCATCGGAGAGCCGGCCGCCAACCCCTACCTCTACCTGGCCTCGCAAATCCACGCCGGGCTCGACGGCATCGCTCGGCAACTGAAAGCACCCGTCGCAACAGATGCGCCCTATGGCGAAGCCGCAGTGAAAATACCCACCAGCCTGGGCGAGGCACTGGACGCACTAAAGTCCGACACTGCGCTGGTTGAAGCTTTCGGCAACAATTTTATCAATTACTTCACGCGTATCAAGCAGTCGGAGATCGCACGTCACGAGCAGGCGACGGACCGCGAGGACTGGCAGCGCCGTGAGTATTTCAGCCGCATCTGACTGGCAGAACTCTCATGATAAATATAATTTTCATAGCAAATAACACAGAGCAAATAAGGGCGCAAGGCAAAATAGGCAAAAGTCTAATGGAGGCAGCGGTTGCGGCGGGTATCAACGGCATTGCGGCCGATTGCGGCGGGCTACTGACCTGCGCGACCTGCCATGTTAGGGTAGTTGAGCCGTTTGCAGCCCGGCTACCTGCAGCTGACGCCGAAGAACTGGCCATGCTGGCCTTTACCGCCACGCCCGCGTCCCCGGCGAGTCGGCTCAGCTGCCAAATTATCCTGAACGAAAAACTTGACGGTTTGACGGTAGAACTGCCTGCCAGCCAGTATTAAGAGCCCCGCACCCAGCAAAGGACAACGTTAGATTCTCGAACTCGCCGACATTCCCATCGCCCTGGGCAGCAGGCCACCGGGATTGCCAATGCCAAAGGTTTTCAGGGCTTGAACGTCAACGAAGGCATTGAAAGTCCCGAGCGCTACGTCCTGTAGACTCTCTGTAATGCTCTGGAAAATCATGCCATGGGATTCCGAGAGTAGCAAGCCTTTGACTCCCGGAGAGTCATCCTGGAGCCATTTTCTGCGGCGCCACTGGCGACCAAGTATTTGACCTTCCTATGTAAATCCATCTAATACCAGCTAGGAGCCTCCGCGGCAGAAGGATCATCGGCTTTTGAGCTTGGCAAATCCATTCTCACAATCACAGCCATCTTGGTAGAGTTGCCCGATAGTCACTAGAGGGTGGGCGACATTGATCATCAGTATCGTATATCCCCGCAGCCTGTCAGCATCAAGAACTTGCATCTCCGACAGCGCCAATTGAAGTTGACAATTGGCTCGGCTATGGCGTGGAACGCTGTCCTAGTGGCGCTTGCGAACCAACATCCCCCGACCTAATGACCGACTAGTCGATCTTCCTATAGACGAAATAACCTCTGATTTTGGCGTCTCTCTTAGCTGCGATGGAACCAATGCAGCAGTTTGTGCTCCCCGATCAGGATACCGCGGTTCAGTAGGTACCCCGTGCCCGCCAGCAGGAAAATCGCAGCGTACATGTCACCCGCACGCATAGCGTACTGCATCGTCACCAAGTAGTAACCGATGCCCTTGGAGCCCGCGATCATCTCGGCCACCACCGTAACAATTAGCGCGAGCGCCAGACTTATTCGCATGCCCGCCATGATGTAGGGCAGGCTTGCGGGTAATACCACCTTGAGCACGGTAGCCGCTCGGCTCATTTGGAAGGTGCGCGCCACGTCGTGCGAGATTGGATCGACAGAGCGCACGCCGGCAATCGTGTTGATGAGCACTGGAAAAAATACCGAGAACGCTACAACGAAGATTTTCATCGCATCGTCGATGCCTAAGATGAGGATAAGTGGCGGGACGATGGCCGGAATGGGAATTGGCCGCAGCAGCTCGACCAGCGGCTCCAGCGCCGCACGCATGAGCCTGAAACCTGCCATTAGCAAGCCGAGACCAATGGCAAGCACGACGCCGATGCCGTAGCCGGCCAGCATGCGTGATAAGCTCGATAAAAATACCTCGGGCAACTCACCAGAGGCGATGCTGCTGAAACCGGAGCGCGCGATCTCGGTTATGGGCGGCCAGTTGGCGCTGGACACCCACGAGCGCGCAGACCACTCCCAGACCAGCAGCAAGCTGAGCAGCAGCAGGAAGCCGGTGTATCGCGTGGAACGGTGCGGCACTGAATCAGGCGCCATGCACGAGCTCCCCGCCCACGGCGGTGGCAAGCACTTGCGCGTCGCGCAAGGATTCGGCGTCGCAGACCACGGGGTCCACAGCCAACGCGGTCCAGTCGGCCAGCAGGCCAGGTTGCAGTATGCCGCGCTCGTGCTCCGAGAAGCTCAAGTAAGCAGCGTCGCGCGTGTACATCGCCAAGGCTTCTTCACCGCTAACGGCCTGTAAGCGCCCGATTGGCTCGTCGGTGCCAGCAATCCGGCGAGTGCGCGCCTGCCACATGCCCAGCATCGGTGCGTAGGGTGTGATGGGTGAATCCGAGCCGCCACCCACCCGTACGCCTCCATCAAGCCAGCTGCGCACTGGCGTAGCGACGGACATCATTGCGGTGCCGAAGCGTTTAACCAATAAGGGGCCGAAGGTGTACTGCATGGAACACTGGGTAGCCACTTGCACGCCCAGGCGCGCGGCTTCGCGGATATTCTTCGCATCTGGCCAAAGGTAGGCGTGGATAAGGCACCAGCGCATGTCGCGAATAGGGTACTCGCGGTCAATCTCGGCAAAGACTTCTAGCGCGATGTCTATGGCGCGCCCGCCGACGACGTGTACGCCCAGCGACCAGCCGAGACGGGCACACAACCGCGCGATGGCTTGGAAAGACTCCGTGGGAGTGACCTGGATGCCACAATTGCAACGTTCGTCCGGATACGGCTCGCGCATCAGCGCGGTGCCGAGCGAGGCGCCGCCGTCGAGAAACATCTTGATGCCGCCGAACTTCAGCGTGGCGTCACCGAAGCCACTGTGAACGCCCATGCCCGCGATGCGGTCCAGAGTGTGCTGCAGTGGGCGACTGGCATCGGCCAGAGGCATCAGCACCGTGCGCATGCTCAGCTCACTGCTGGCCCAGAGCTGCTGGTAAATAGACATGATCTCGGGCGTCACGCCCGGCTCCATGACCCCAGTGAGTCCAGCCGCGTGATAAGCGCGCTGCACATCGCGCAGCGCCTGCAGTTGCTGGGGCACAGTTGGGGGTCGCACCAGCCGCGCCACGGGCTCGAAGGCCGGAGGCTCCATAAGCACGCCATTGGGTTGCCCGTCTGCCTCGCGCTCGATCTTGCCACCCACTGGGTCTGGGGTACCGGCATCGATGCCTGCCAGGCGCAGAGCCAGGCTGTTCGCCACGGCCGCATGGCCCACGCGCGGCAGGTACACCGGTCGGTCCGCGCAAACGGCATCAATCTCTTGCCGCGTGGGATAGCGCTGCTCGGCCAAGTTTGCCACGTGCCAGCCTGTTCCGCTGCAAATCCACTCGACATCTGGGTTTGCATCTGCGTAAGCCTTGATGGCATGCTGAATTTCGAGGATGGAGCGGGCGGACCCGAGGTCGACCAGGCAGGCCTGAATGCCGGTCCAGTACATGTGGTTGTGGGTGTCGATCAGTCCGGGCACAATGGCGCCTCGGCCAAAACCCAGCTCACGTGCGCCGGCCCCAGCCGCCTGTCTGACTTCTGCGAGAGTGCCGACCGCCAGGATGCGGCCCGCACGCACCGCCATCGCCTCAGCGCGCGGCTGCGCGGGGTTCATGGTGATGATGTTCCCCCGAAGGATACTCGTCATTGCTCAGCGCGGCGCTTGTGCGGCAGTGCGGTACACGATCGCCTTGGCATCGAATACCCCTTCGAGCATGTCGTTCTTGCGCATGAGGTCCACAACGGCGTTAACTCCGGCGGTGTCCACCGTCTTCTCGAAAGGGGGCAGCGAGAGCTTTTTGATCTGCTCTGGCGCCAGACGTGTGTAATCGGAAATTATTTTAATCCATTCGTCGGAACCCTTATTCTTGTTCGTCCAGTCGACGGATTTGTTGTAGGCACGGGCGAATCGGTCGATGACTTCGGGGTTCTGGCGGATATAGTCCCTGGTGGAAGCGTACTGCGCAACCGGTATACCCTTTTGTACCGCGTTGTACGGCCAGCTGACAATCTGCACAGCTTCGGAAGCCACACCCGCCGACATGAATGGCTCAACTACGAAGGCCGCGTCGACCCGGTCGCCCTTGATGGCATCGATCATTTGCGGGAACGGCACCTCTAGGTAGGTGACCTTGTCGGGGTCGCCGCCAGTGGACTTGACCCAGGCGCGAGCATACAGCCAAATGATGTTGTTACGCGTGTTAACCGCAATGCGCTTGCCCTCAAAGTCCTTACCAGTCTTCAGGGTGCTACCCTTCTTTGCCACTAGTCCCGCGAGGTCGGGCACGGCGGAACCTGTATTGCTACCGGCGGTGATAATCTCGAATCCTAGACCCTGCTTTGCGCCCAGCACGATAGAAATAATGTTGCTGAAGGCGATCTGCACTTGGCCCGCAGCTAGCGCCGACAGACCCGGCGCACCGCCGGCAGTTGGTGTGGTGTCGATAGCCAAGCCCTCTTCGGTGAAGAAGCCCTTGGCAATGCCCACCTGAAGTGGAGCGGTGTCGATGATCGGAATGGTGCTAACTCGCAGCTTAATGGGCTGGGCCTGCGCGAAAGCCGGCGAGACCAATATTACAAGTGCGGAGGCGGCTGCGCCGAGCAGCCGCTGGATGCGGAGATGGATCATGGTGAAAACTCCTTTGGTTGGTGAAACTTTAAGCCGTCAGGCCTAGATGGTGGGATTAGCGGACATTGACGAAAGACCAATGAATGACCCGCCTTTCGGCGAAAAGGAAGGCAGCATTCAGCGTATAACCCAGAACCGCCAAGATCACGATCCAGGCGTACATCTGCGATACCTTAAACGAGCGTTGCATATCCAAGATGAGGTAGCCCACGCCGCCGGTACCGGCCAGCATCTCGGCAATGACTACTAAGATGAGGCCTAGCCCCAGGCTAACGCGCATGCCCGACAGAATGATTGGTAGAGCCGACGGCAGGATCACTTTGAACATCAAATTATGCGGCCGATGGCCAAAGGTGCGCGCCACGTCGATAATTACTGGATCTGTGCCGCGCACACCCTGCACGGTGTTGATGAGCACGGGAAAGAAGACCCCGAGGCCGACTATCGTGAGCTTCATCGCATCGCCGATACCCAGGAACAGGATCAGCGGCGGCAACAGTGCAGGTTTCGGCATTGGCCGCAGGAACTCTACCAGCGGCTCGAATATGTCATGCACCGTGCGGAATCGGCCCATGAGCAGGCCCAAGCCCACTGCAAGCGTACAGGCTGTAACGTAGGCCATAAAGAAGATTGAAAGCGTCTCCCCAAGCGGGGCCAGTGCCTTGCCGCTGCCAAGGATTCCCGCGAGTGTCTGCGCGACGGCCGTCGGCGGCGGGATTAGCGCGCGGTTGAACACGCCTGTGCGCACCAGCACCTCCACAAGTACCAGCATTCCCACTATGGTCAGCACTCCGAGCGCGCGATCGAGTAGGCGGTGGTCTTTTTGGCTCATGGCATCTGGCCGGGAAGCGCGCCCGGCTCGCGGCCCAGCAGGCTTGATAGCAACTTGTGCCGCAGCGCGAGAAAGCGCGGCAGTTCCTTCGTGGTGATGCCATCGCGCGGGCGGGGCAGTCCCGTCTCGAAAACAGTAACCACATTAGATGGCCGACCGGAAAGCACTGCGATGCGGTCTGCCAGGAAAACGGCCTCATCGACGTCGTGCGTTACGAGCACGGCCGTGAAGCGGTGCTTCTGCCAAAGGTCGAGCACCATCGCATGCAGTTCAAGCCTGGTCAGCGCGTCGACGGAGCTGAAGGGCTCGTCCATTAATAACACGCGCGGCTCCGCCGCGAGCGCGCGCGCAATGGTCACGCGCTGCTGCATGCCGCCGGAGAGCTGCCACGGGTAGTGGTGGGCGAACCCTTCCAAGTCCACCATCGCAACGTACTTCATGCTATGAGCGTGGCGTTGCTGGCGCGTCATGCCAGCTCGGCCCTCTATAGCGAAAGACACGTTCTGCAGCACGGTGCGCCATGGAAACAGCGACTTGCCGTATTGCTGAAACAGGTAAACAATTCCCGCCGGTGGTGCGGTGACTGGACGGCCGTCAAAATGTACCTGCCCTGCTGAGGGCCGTATTAGGCCAGCGACGATCTGGAGCAAGGTGGACTTTCCGCAACCAGAGGGCCCGACAATGGCCATAAATTCACCTTCGTTGACCGACAGATCCACGTGTGCCAAGGCCAGCGTGGTTGCCGAGCCGCTGGCGAAGCTCTTCTGGACGCCCTCCAGTTGAAGATAGGACGTTGGCTTTACTCTAATGTTTTGGTCGGACATGGTTTTGATGCCTTCGGTACTGAGTGTGCTGTAGTTCAACGAGCACTCCATCATCAGCTAGCACTTGCCGTCTGGGACACTAATGTGCGATCAAACGAGTTGATTAGGGCCACAGGCTGCCAGTAGCCGAGTAATACCGCATCACAGATCCTAGCCCAACCGATCAGGGTCGAATAAGAGTTATTTAGAGTATTCATGGCAGTCTTATTTTTAAGATAATTTGTCAAAGTTGTAAAATTGTATACTGTTTTAACATTTTAGTGTACAAAACTGCGCTCCGGTTAAATCTTGAAAAACTTAATTGTTTCCTTACTGCTTAGATCGGTTTTGTCGCAATAAGCCACGCCTGACAATATCGGCATGACAGAGACGATTCAGACCGCGCTGATTGGCGAGCTACGCAAGGTGCTCAAGCGGCTGCACTTTGCGTTGGAAGTCATGCTGGTGTGCGCTCGCCGGTACGCAGCCTACCCGCTGAGCTTGCGCCACATCGAAGAAACGATGCAAGAGCGCGGCGTCTTTGTTAATCACGCCACGGTACACCGCAGAGCGTCGAAGATTCTGCCGATTTTGGCCCTTGTCTTTCGCAGACGCAAGCATCCGGTGGGTACGAGCTGGCGCATGGATGAAACCTACATCAAAGTCGCTGGTCAGTGGAAATACCTGTACTGCGCAGTTGACAATGAAGGCGATACGGTGGATTTCCGTCTGACGGCCA
>NZ_JBDNGU010000216.1:0-3619 GCF_041689105.1 Polaromonas sp.
CCGAGGTGCTTGACCAGCGGACCCCAGCGGAAATACGCGTCGCGCTGGCTCTTGTCCATCTCGCGCACGGTGGAGCCTGCGGGCACCAGGCCAAAGGTGCCCAGGCTGCTGATGACCGTTGGATTTTTCAGCGCCGCGTTGATGGCGGCGTTGGCGTTGTCGATGATGTTGTCTGGCGTTTTTGCCGGGGCATAGAAGCCAAACCATTCCTCGGTCGTCAGTTCGGCGAAGCCCTGCTCGGCAAAGGTGGGCACTTCAGGCGAGAACGGCGAACGAGTCGGCCCCGAGGTGGCAAGGATGCGGATTTTGCCCGCCTTGTGGTTGGCCAGAAAATCGCCACTGGGTGTGACCATCGATGCGAGCTGCCCGCCGATCAGGTCGGTCACGCCGGGCACGGAGCCGCGGTAGGGCACATGCTGCATCGGCACATTGGTATAGCTGCTCAGGAGCGCGCCCAGGAAGTGCGGCAGCGAACCAGCTGCCGGCGAGCCATAACTGGCCTTGTCCGGGTTGGCCTTGCCCCAGGCGACAAAGTCTTTGACCGTCCTGACCGAGGCTGGAACCATGGGCCCGACCGCCAGGCCGTGGTGCATGACTGCGGCAATCGACACAGGCATCAAGTCCTTGAACGGGTCGTAGCTGAGCTTGGTGTAGATGTGCGGGTAGACCGAGGTGCACGAGTACGGTGTAAGCAGCAGGGTGCGCCCGTCCGGCGCGGCATTCTTGACCGTTTCGCAGGCGATGCGCCCGCCCGCGCCAGGCTTGTTCTCCACCACGGCGGCATTCGGGGTGTAGCTGCTGCCCCGCAACTGTTCGCCGATACGGCGGCTCGTTGCGTCGGCCGTGCCGCCTGCCGGAAAACCGTTGATGATCTTGACCTGCTCCAGTCCCTGGGCGCGGGCGACCAGAGGGAGCAAGGTACCGAGCGCGGCAAGTGCGCTTGAGGACTGGACAAAGTGGCGACGGGTGGTCATGGCAAGTCTCCTTTGAAAGGTGAGTGAGGGGGAATCGAAAGCTTTGAACTCAGCACTCGGCGGCGAAGCCTGCCTGCTTGATCTGGCGACGCCATTCCTTGTTCATGCGTCAGGGTCCTGCCGGGTCGTCCCAGAGGTGGCTTGCGCGCCCTCGAGGGGCTGCGGACGAGCGTGAGTGTGGAGACGCAGCCACTCCTGGGGCTTGATGATGAAGCCCACGCTTTCATCGTGCAGGGCGTGGACCAGCGCTTCGCGGTGATTCAGTACGGCGCGCTGGTTGATCGAACCCTTGTCGGTGACTTCACCCTTGTCGATCAATGGCGGCTCGGCCATCAGGTGCGCGCGCGCGATGTGGCTGGCGCTGCCGGTCGATGTCTGGGCCAGGTCGTTGAGCAACTTCTGGAAGCGGGCCTGGACCGGCGCGCTTTCAAGAACGTTTTTAAATGGGGCGTCGGCATCCAGTCCGCTGAGGGCGCGGCAGGCCGCTGTCGGGAAGATCAGCGCACCGACTTCCTTGAGGTGGATGCCGGTCAGCACCGCGTCCTGCACATACGGCGCGCCGGCCGCGATGATTTTTGCGCGCAGCGGCCCGACGCTGACGAAGGTGCCGGTGGCGAGCTTGAAGTCCTCGGCAATGCGGCCGTCGAATTTCAGCCCCTTGTGAATGTCGTTGTCGTCTATCCATGCGACCGCATCGCCGGTACAAAAGAATCCCTCGTCGTCCAGCGATTCCTGCGTGGCCTCGGGGGCGCGCCAATAACCTGGCGTGATATTGGGGCCGCGGTAGCGCACCTCGGTCTTGCCATCCATCGGCACCAGCTTGAGTTCGAGTCCCGGTGTCGGCACACCCAGGTCGCCAGCCCGCACGTCGGGGCTGGTCACAAAAATCCCGAAAGGTCCGGACTCCGTCATGCCCAGGCCAGTGCCCATCACGATGCGCTCATCAACCTCCGCTTCCTGGGTCTGGTGCAGGCTGTCCCACACCGGCTGGGCCAGTGCCGCACCGGCGTAGAAAAACATCTTCACGCGTGACAGCAGGTTCTTGCGCAACTGGTTGTCGGTCTTCATGGCATTGGCAATCGCCTCGAAGCCGGTCGGCACATTGAAGTACACCGTGGGTGCGATTTCGCGCAGGTTGCGCAAGGTCTCGCCCATCAGTGCCGGCGTGGGTTTGCCGTCGTCGATGTACAAGGTGCCGCCGTTGTAGAGCGTCATGCCGACATTGTGGTTGCCGCCAAAGGTGTGGTTCCACGGCAGCCAGTCCACCAGCACCAGCGGTTGCTCAGCCAGCACCGGCATCGACTGGCGCATCTGCTGCTGGTTGGCGCACCACATGCGCTGGGTGTTGATGACCGCCTTGGGCAGTTTGGTCGAGCCCGAAGTGAACAAAAACTTGACGATGGTGTCCGGGCCAGTGGCCTGCATGGCCGCATCCACAGCCGGCGTCGCTTTGGTCGAAAGTAACTGGTAAAATGTGGTTGTAGCCCTTTCCAGACGGGCGCTACCAGCTATTGAATTAATAGCGACTTCAACCTCCGGGCCGACGGTGGCCGCAATCGCCTTGCCGTAGCGGCCGGCATCGCTGGCGAACACCAGGCCGGGCGTCAACGTCGCCAGCACGTGCCGCAGCTTGTCGTAGTCCTGGCTGACGGTGGAGTAAGCCGGCGACACCGGGCAGTAGGGCACGCCAATGTACATGCAACCCAGTGCCAGCAGCGCGTGCTCCAGGTCGTTTTCGCTGAGGATGGCGACAGGGCGGTCCGCGGTCAGCCTGCGGTCCAGCAAGGCCTGGCCGATGCTGCGTGCGCTGGCCAGCGCCTCGGCGTAACTGATGTGGCGCCAGTCGCCCGGTGTGCCATCGGCATTTTTTGTACGTCGCGCCACGAAGCTGCGGTCGGGCGCGACTTGCGCCCAGTGCACCAGCTGGTCGGTCATGTGCCTTGCGTAACTTGCCAGCGGCTGGTCGGCTTTCAGGTACTGCGTGCCTTGCCCGCCGTCCCGCAACTCGACGCGGGTCACGCCGAAAACCATCGGGCGGTAAACCGGTACCGGGCTGACGCGGGAAGGGGCGCTTGTCTCGCTCATGTTCTTTTGTTTCTTCTGTCTTTGTTCGCTCGGTGTCGTGCGTGGCTGTGCGGCGCGCTCAGCCCTTGGCGACCTTACTGGCCTTGCCAGCCAGGAAAGCCTGCACGCGCTGCTTGGCCTCGGGCGCGCTCTGCGCAATGGCCGCCATCAGCGATTCGGTAAAAAAGCCCTGGTCGGCGGGTTGCTCGGCGATGCGGGGCAGCGCGTGCATCAGCGCATAGTTGGTCAGCGGCGCGTTGTCAGCAACCCGTTTCGCCAGGTCCAGCGCCTTGTCGAAGGCCTGGCTCTCAGGCACGAGATACTGCGCAAAACCGGCACGTTCGCCGTCCTCGGCGTTGTAAACCCGGCCGGTCAGCATCATGTCGGTCATGCGCGCGACGCCCACCAGCTTGGGGATACGCACGGAGCCGCCACCGCCGACAAAAATGCCGCGCGAGCCCTCGGGCAGCGCGTAGAAAGCGGTCGCATCAGCCACGCGGATGTGGCAGGCGCTGGCCAGCTCCAGCCCGCCGCCGACCACCGCGCCGTGCAGTGCGGCGATCACAGGCACCGGGCCGAAC
>NZ_JBDNGU010000217.1:0-15059 GCF_041689105.1 Polaromonas sp.
GCAAAAATTTCCCGGCCATGACCTGTGTGGAGGTCTCGGCCCTGGTCGAAGAGCGGGCGCGGATCGAAATTGAGGTCACAGCCGTTCTGCCAGACTGACACGGACTGCCCATTCCGCAGGCGTAGCTGCTCGCCATCGATCAGCCAGGCGATGAATTCGGGCGATTTCTGGCATAAGATGGTTTCCAGGTCTGGCAAAATTCCCTGACATTTCCCGACCACCCGGTGCCAGTCATTTGCCTGCGGGCAGCAACCGGCACCAGACCACTTGGAGATTCCTGTGCCCCACGTCAACCGCCCTGCGCGCTCCATGGCCATCAAGGCTTACTCCCATGGATGAGCCTGCGCCTGGCTTCAGACAAGCTACGCCCGAGCCCGAATTCGGGCTCGCCGAAGCCCAGCGGAGAATGCAGCAGCAGCTGATGACCGCCACTGGCGTGGCCCAAAGCGTATTTAACCTGGCCAGGCAGGAGCTGACCTGGAATACACGTGCCTATGACCTGTTTGGCGTGGCTCCGGTGGGCTCGCTCATCACCCTGGAGGTCGCCATGGGCCTGGTCTATCCCGACGATCTCGACATGCTGCTCAGCGCGCGCGAACAGTTGCGACAGGGACCGGGTGCCATCGAGCTTGACTACCGCATCATCCGGCCGGACGGCGAGTTGCTGGATGTTCACACCCTGTTGTTCTCCGAAGCCGATGCCCAGGGGAGACTGCTGCTGCTTGTTGAACTGATCCTGGACGTCACCGAGCGCAAACGCGTCGAAAACGCGTTGATCCAGTCCGCCCGGCTTTGCCGGGCGCTGGACAAGGTATCCACCGACGTTTACTGGGAGCAGACCAGCGACTTCAGCGACACATCCCCCGCGCCGCTGCTCCCCGAAAAAGCACCTGGCGAAGCAGTGCTGCGGAAAATGCGCGTGTTGTATGTGGAAGACAACATGTACAACCTGATGCTGTTCGACGACGTGATGCGCACGCGCGACGACGTGGAGATGCGCATGGCCCAAAACGGCGCCCAGGGGTTTGAAGTGGCCAGCGCATGGCAACCCGACGTGCTCGTCCTGGACGGCCGCCTGCCAGACACCCACGGCATTGACCTGCTCAAGCGCATGCGAGACATCCCCGGCCTTGAAGCAACTCCGGCGTTCATGTGTTCTGCCGATACCTTCCCCGAGCACAAAATACTGGCCGAGCAAGCCGGGTTCACCGGTTACTGGACCAAACCTGTCGATTTTGACAAGGTGTTTGACGAGCTCGACAGGGTGGCCGCCGCCGGCAACCTGCGCTGAGCAGCCTGCCTCAAGGCCGCAGCAATTGCTTCAGTGAATTTCAAACGCCGGTGCCAGTCCGGCTTTTTTCCTGGCGCGCCGGCTATTGGCCCGCTGACACGGGAGTTGCAGAACTCTCCCTGACAATCAACCAGCGATCACCCGACTTCACCCATTGCAGGGTTTTAGTGACAACGTCGCGGTAATTGGCTGACCTGTAGGTTTGCCTGAACACCATGGTCGCATTCGTCGCATCCGAAAGGCTAACCGTCAGGTCCGCTATCTCCACAGAAATGTCGGCCGCACGTGCCAGAGCCGCCTTGCGTCTTTCTTTCCAGGTCTCCCGGTCACCGCCGATGGAAGGCACAAAATTAGGTGCATAAAAACCCAGGTAAGCGTCCACATCGGACTTGGACCACGCGGCACGCCAGCTTTGCAGTGCCAGTCTCAACTCGGTGTAGTCAGCGTTATCCGGTGAGGACACCGGCGTAGGCGTAGGCGTAGGCGCTGGCGCTGGCGCTGGCGCTGGCGCTGGCAAGGGCACCAGCGTAGCGGGCGCGGGTACGGGCGACGCCGCTGGAGCAGCGAGCGCTGGCGCCGATACAGCGGGAGGCGACACCGGACGAGCAGGAGCAGTCCGGTTGGCCGGCCTGGCGGGCGGGGTCGAGACACCTTGCCCCGGTTTGGCCGCAGGGGCTGTCGGCACGGTTCCCGGCGCCACGGCGGGCTGAGGCGCCAATATTTCCAGCATGGCACGCTCCCGAGCATTGAGCAGCGCCGTCTGTTTCTGCAACTCGACAGACCGTTCAATCAGCGCAGCCTTGTCAACCGCGTACAGGGTCACAGGCTCTGTCGGGCAGCTCTGGGCCGCGTCTCCTGCCTCGTCCCATTGCTCCAGCCCGGGGACGGTACCTGCGTCTATCTTGGACAACTCCAGCGCTTCCAGCAAAGTGCCCACCCCGGCATGGGTCCGGGCATAGGAAATATTGAGATCCTGCTCGGCATTGGCTTCGGCCCGCCTGGCCTGGTAGAGCTCGTTTTCAGTGTCGAGCAAATCCAGCAGCGTCCTCTGCCCGATGTCAAACTGCAGGCGATAGGCATTTCTTGCTTTCTCGGCGGACACCTTGTTCTGGTTGAGGTAACCAATTTGCTCTTTGAGTTTTCGGACATCGTTGTGGGCAATCAGCAGCGTCTGCCGGATGTCGCGGCAGGTCTTGTCACGCAGGTCCTTGGTAACATTGAGCTGTTCGGCAAACTGGCGCTGCCTGGCCTGGTCGCTCAAGCCGTTAAACAGGTTCCAGCTCACCACCACTTCGGCCACATGGGTCTCGGAGTTGCCCGCAATGCCACTGAGGTTTTTGCCTTGATCTCGCCGCAGACGCAGGTCAAAGCGCGGTTGGTAAACACCGCTGCGCGACGCCAATGCCGAATTGGAAGCGCGAACATTTTCGATGGAGGCCCGCAAGGCCCCGTTACGCCGTAGCGCTGCCTGCACGGCAAGGGCTGGATCGGCCGGAATATTCAGCGTCAGCTGCGCGGGCAGGGGCATCTCCGCCGTTGGAACTTGCCCCACAATCCGCTGGAAGCGCGCGGTTGTGTCATGCAAATTGGCGGTTTCAGTCAGCAGGTTGGATTCGGCCAGGGCCAGACGGGCAGCGATCTGCTCAAGATCAACCCCGCGCGCCACCTTGGCCTTGACCCTGCGCTCGGTCTGGTCGAAGACCGACCGGTGCTGGACAAAGTTGTCCTCTGCCAAACGCACCAGTTCCCGGAACCGCAACACATCGTAATAGGCCCGCGCCACTTCGAGCGCGACACTTTCCGAGGTATCAAAAAATTCAAACAGACGCACCAGGCGGGCGTGGTCGAGCCGCTTGACCTCGTTGCGGGTGGCAAACCCGTCGTACAAAAGCTGGGTAATGGTCAGCGACGAAGATGTCCGGTCGTAGCGCGAGTTGGTCGCCGTGGTGTCGGTACGCCGCTCCGCGCCGGCGCCGGCCAAAAGGTCAACGCGAGGCAGAAGCGCGCCTGCGCCTGCGTCGCGCTCAAAACCAGCGGCCTTCAGGGTATGCCAGCGCGCCAGCACCTCGGGGTTGTTCAAGACGGCTTTTTGCGCGGCCTCCTTCAAGGTCAACGGTTTTTCCGTCTGCGCATCTGCGGAAGCAGGCACAACCAGCATGCAGACGCTGACCGCCATGGCAGCGCGGAAAAAAGAGGTAGCCATGGCCCGCACGGGGTGGGTCCCCGGAGCGCACTCACTCGGTGGTTCAACGCTGGGCTCGCCAAGCCAGCACAGCTTTTGTAACACGCTCATGCCAGTGACCGCTTCGCCGCTACACTGGCAAAAATGGTCCGCCTTTCCCGCGCGACAACAACCGGGTTCCGCAGAGCTGCAGTGTCAGGTGACTTTTCATGCATTGCTTATTACTTTTCTCGCAGCGCGCACGCCCGAATTCAAGGCTTTTGTACTGAAATTTCTGGGAATCGACGGTGAAAAATTGTTCGAAACCAGGTTAACAAATCGCGAATAGTTGCTGTTTTATATAGATATTTTCATCGTAACGCAGGTATTCCTTAAGTGCAATTAATATCCCGGCGAATCCCGCTGTTGGCGCAAAAACGACACACTTGAAACACCTCCAACGAGCCACGTTGATCGTCGTGTTGCTCATTCTCGGGGCGTTAAAGGTCGCCGCCGTAGACTTCGAGCGGATGCAAAACGTCCTGTCACAGCGCTTCGGCCCGGCTGCGGCTGGCCAGTTCCTCGATTGGCAGAAACTGCTGAAGGACAGCGCGGCGCAGACCGAGACTGCCCAGCTCAAGCAGGTGAACGACTTTTTCAACCGTCGCATCAGGTTTGGGAAAGAACAGGATATCTGGGGGCAGAGCGACTATTGGGCTACCCCCATGGAAACCCTGGGCCGGGGCGCCGGCGATTGCGAGGACTTCACCATTGCCAAATACTTCACCCTGCTTTTACTGGGCGTTCCCGAAGAAAAAATGCGCCTTGTCTATGTACAGGCTCGTCTTGGCGGCATGAACAGCAGCATCGTCCAGGCACACATGGTGCTGGCTTTTTACCCCACCCCGAACGCAGAACCCCTGATCCTCGACAACCTGATCAATGACATTCAACCTGGTTCACGCCGGCCGGACCTGCGACCCGTGTTCAGCTTCAATAGCCAGGGTCTCTGGCAAAGGACGTCCGGTGCGCGGGGCGCCGGGGGGCCAGGCAGCCTGTCGCGCTGGCAAGAATTCCTCAGGCGCGCCCGCGCTGAAGGTTTTGATTGAATCCATTCAGAAACCGCTATAACGAACTGTTGCCAGGGGAATTTTCCATGTCGATGTACCGCCAAATGTGGCTCGCAATCATTCTCAGCACCTTCCTGGCCTTGCTGGGCAGTCTGTTGGCGTCCACGCTGAATGCACGAAGTTATCTGTCGGAGCAGCTCAATGCTAAAAATACCGACAATGCGAGCGCTTTGGCCCTGGTCCTGAGCCAACAAAATGCCGACGCTGTCATGGTCGACTTGACCGTTGCGGCATTGTTTGACAGCGGGCAATATGAGCTCATACGTGTTGTTGACCCTCTTGGAAAAACCATTGTCGAGCGCGTGGCCCCGCCCCACACACACGCTGTTCCCTTGTGGTTTGTCCGCTCCCTGCCGCTGACCGTCCTGCCTGGCAAAGCGCAGATCAGCAACGGCTGGAATCAGCTGGGCACCGTGACCCTCGTCAGCACCAGCCATTTTGTTTATCCGTCTCTCTGGAAAGGCGTGTTGCAGTTGATGGTGGCGCTTGGCCTGTCTGGCCTGTTGGGCGGCTTCCTTGGGATGTTGATACTGCGCCGGCTGCGCGAACCCCTGCAAAGGGTGATTGCCCAGGCCAGCGCCATCAGCGAACGGCGGTTCGAGCTGATCGACGTGCCAGCGGTCCCGGAACTCAAGCAACTCGCAGTGGCCATGAACAGCATGGTCGCCCGCCTCAAGAACATGTTTGCCGAGGAGGCGCAGCGACTGGAGGTCCTGCGTGTCAGCGCCATTTACGACCCGCTCACCGGGCTGGCCAATCGGACCTTCTTTTTGGTCCAGTTGCTGGACTCGCTCGACAGTGAGGAGGCCACGGGCGCCACCCTGCTGCTGGTACGCATGGCCGATTTCTCCAGGCTCACCCAGCGTCTTGGGGCGCCGGCTGTCAATGAAATCGTGCAAACCTTCGCTGCGGTGCTTGGCGAGCATGCAACGCGCGTCAATGCGGTTGCAGCACGTATCGGCGATTCCGATTTTGCCCTGCTGCTACCGGGTCAGGCCGAAGCACGCGAGGTTGCCAGCAAGCTGCTGGCAGCCTTGATTGAGGCGTGCGCGCCCCTGACTGGCAGCGGTCCGACGGCTTACATCGGCACCGCGAAATTGCAGCCGGGTCACGATCTGAAAGCCCTGATGGCACAGGCCTCAGGCGCGTTGATAGCGGCTGAAGCAACACGCGGAGACACTATCCGCCAGGCCGCAGATCAGCACCCGGCCAGCGGTGAAGAAGACACCGCCCAGCTGATCAGGCTGGCCATTGAAGCCGGTCAGCTTCGCCTGCTGTCGCTTCCGGTACTTCACCTGGAAGGCAAGCTAACGCACAGGGAATGCGCGCTGGAAGTAATGCTAAGCGGCACAAGCGACTGGCAACCGACCCGGCACTTTCTGCAAATAGCCGAGGCCAGGCAGCTGACGCCGCTGCTGGATTTGGCCGCCATCGAGCTGGCGTTTGAGACATTGGGCGATGACCCGGGCCTGCCCGCTTTGGCCGTCAGACTGTCGGCACTTACCTTCACCGCAGAAAATTTCCGTCAGCGCTTCCTGGACCAGCTCAGAAAAACCCCCAGCCTGGCAGGCCGTTTGTGGCTGGAAGTGCCCGAAGCCGCGGCCATCGAAAACCTGGACAGCTTTCGGACCTTCGTCGCAGAAGTCCGTCAAGCAGGCAGCCGCGCGGGACTGACGCATTTTGGCGACCATGCCAGTCCCGCCGATCTGTTGCACGACCTCGGCCTGGATTTCGTCAAGGTCGATTCCAGCTTTATCCGGGGGCTACAGTTCAGCGCAGCCAATCAAATTTTTCTCAAAGGTCTGGCATCTGCTGCGCACAAAATGGGCATGCAGGTTTATGCACAAGACGTGATTGACCGCGCAGAGCTTGCCGCCCTGGAAGGGGCGGGCTTCGACGGCGCTTCCGGGCCCGCAGTCGAAGAGCCCGGCTGAGCGCACGCCGCAGAGGACTTGTTCGGCGCTTCCCCAAATCCTTACGCTTTTTCAGGGAGCGCCCAAGGCATCAGTCGGTGTTGAGTTTCCCCTTGGTCAACAAGTCCTGAATCACCTGCTGGTCCGTGGTGTACACACCGATCATGTCGACGCCAGACAGCACGATTTTCTGATCCGCCGCACCGAGTACCGTGCTCGAAGGTGATCCCACCGCATGCGGATCACTCGAGAAGCCGCCAGTCGTGCTGATGTGGACGATCGTATCGGCACCGGATTTTTCGAAATGCAGGAAGTTCGCGAGATTGTCCTGACCCAGAATTGTGCCGGCGCGCTCGCCCACCAGCAGATCCCTGAGGTCGAGCACGTCACCGCCAGCAGCGCGTGTCGCGGTTCCAAAGTCAGTGATCGTATCGACCGCCGGTGACCCTGCCGTGCCGCCATCACCGAGCTTCCACTGGAAGACGTCAGAGCCCAGGCCGCCGGTCAACGTGTCATTGCCCTGGCCCCCAATGATCAGATCCCGGCCGGCCCCACCATTGATCGTGTCGTTGCCCGCCCCGCCATCCAGCCGGTCGTCCCCTGAACCACCTGTGAGCACATCCGTACCGCCATTGCCGAAGGCAAAGTTGGAGGCCGTGGCGTTGAGGGTCGGCGTGTTGTTGGCGCCGGTGCCTTCGTAGGAGTTGCTGATGCTGACCAGGTTGAGAAATTGGTCTACAGAATGAACACCTTTGGTGGCACTGACATCGATCAACGCCGACTGCGTGGCAGTGACGCCAGTAACTGTCAACGGGCCAACGACATTCCATGACGAGATGTCGATGAGCTGGCCGACCCCGGTACTGGTGGCGGTGTTGCCACTCGCATCAGTGATCACCCACCCGGTCACCAATCCGGAAACGGTCAATGTGTCAAAAGCGCGCGCCGTGATGTCAAACCGGAAGGTCGAGCCGTCATTGGCGATGCCCGCGTCGTGGTGGTTGATTTCGGTCCCCCAAACCGACCTGACTTGCTCGTTGGTCAACACATTACTGTAAATCCGCAAATCGTCAATGCCGGCGTTGAGATATTTGTCGTTGTCTATCCTGCGAGAAAAATCAGAATTGACACCATTGGTGAAGCCAATACCGAACACGTTGGTAATCGTGCCCCCCAGGCCCGCTGCCGTCACAGTACTTTCAAGCACGCCATCCACCCACATCTGGGTCTGGCCGGTGGTCGCGTTACGGGTCATGGCGACAAAATGCCAGGTATTGTCAGAGATCGCCGTCGTACTTCTGGCGCCTGTCGTATCACCGACATTGAGCCCGATCTGACCGGCATTGTTAATCCAACCCCATTGCGCGTCGTTGACGGCACCATCTTGTTCCGAGCCAATCACGCTTGGGCGGTTCCACCCAATATCGCCACCTCCGAATTGTGCGGCATCGGTGGTCGCATTCTGAGTGGTCTTGATCCAGAACGTCACGGTTGCAGAACCCGTGATTGGATTCAGCTCGACCGGATCGACCGACAGCGCCGAGCCTTTGCCGTCGAACTGCAGCGCAGTCCCGGAGGTCGATGCGTGCCCGGCGATCCAGGTTGGCGGCGCGATACCGTTGGTCGTGTTGGCATCGGCCAAAGTGCCCAGAATATTCCGGTATTCATTCAAGGCAGGAATGCCAAAACCTTCGTCAAAAGTCCACTGCCCCACAGGCCTGACCTTCAGGATCGGCGCGCTGTCCAGATCGAGGATGGTTGCAGTTCCCACCGCCACCGAGTTGATGACCGGGCCAGACGACACCGTCGCCGTCAGGGTGAAGGTTTCAGAGCCTTCGATGCTGTTGTCAACCAAGGTTGGAGTGCGCACCAGAACGCTGGTTTTACCGGACGAGAGCACCATGCTGCCGGTGTAAGTCGACCAGGTTGTTCCGCCGTTGACCGAATACTGCAACCCAGGGCCAAAGTCGGCACTGGTCGTGGTTCCATTGGTCGTAGCCAGCGTCACGGTGACGTCGTTGCCAGTCTGCGCACCCAGACGGATGTCAAACATGGCGTAGTCGCCCTCGACGATGGTGGTGTTGTTGACCACCGCCATCAACGGCGGATCACCCGCCGACATGCCTTGCGGAAAGATGTGGAAGGTGAGCGTCTGCGAGCTGGTCGCCGTCGCGCTGTTGAGCGCTTCTGTGGAAGTCGCCGTCACACCCAGATCCACCCGACCGGAATAGTCCTCCGGGAACATGAGGTACGCCGCTCCAAGCGCTGCGTACGGAATCGAAACCTGCCCATTGACGGGGCTGTAAGTGGTGGTACCTGAAACGATGCGTGAGCCACCCGGCATATTGGTGATCGCAAGCGTTAGCGACTCCGACCCATCAAGATCTGTCAGGGCGGCAGCAATTTTTCCGGCCAGGGCAATCCGGGTCACTGTGCCGTAGTTTGCACTCAGGTAATTATTCTGAATGGCGCCCTGCGCTTCCACCAGCCGGATGTCGTCGAAGTAACCGCCAACGCCATTGCCGCTTTCGGGTGAGGTGGTACGGATGGTGATGGTGTGGTTGCCGGTGGTCGTGAACTCAAAGCCGGAACGCACGGACTGCCATACCAGGGCCGACTGCGCGGCGCTCGCGGTGTAGGTACCGATCACCACCTGATTGGCCGTGCCTGCGTCCACAATCACCTGGAATCCGGTGTTGGCTGTTGGCGCTGCATCGGCCGCGTAGTTCAGGCTCAACTGATAGATGTTGTTCAGGTCGGTAACGTTGATGGTACGGGTGATGCCCGGCGTTTGATAGTTCGGGTTGGCTGATGACACGCCATTGGCCGCGTTGTCCAGATGCAGGAAAACGCTCTGTGCATCTGCCCCCGTGGTGCTCCCCAGCATACCGGCTGCCGTGTAAAACGTGCTGTTGTTCGAGTTGAATATCTTGTCGCCATCCGCATTGAAGTAAAACTGGCTGACCTGCGTACCACCAGACGCTCCCACCGTATCGCCGGCCGCAAGGGCAGCCAGCGACCAGCCTTCGATGGCCGCTGTTCCTTTTGCGTGCGTGGCATTGTTGCTATCGTCCGCCGTTCCGGTTAGCGGGCCGACAGACTCCCAAGTAGTGTTGAACACCTGCGTGAGCGAGTTCACGACGCTCAGGCTTGGCGCATCGGCCACAGCCGTCACATTGAGGGTTGCCACTGTACTGGTGCTGGTGGCGCTCGAATTGTCGGTCGCAATGAAGTTGAAACTCGTGCTGCCTGCCCAGTTGGCCGTCGGTTTGAAATAAAGCGTCAAGCCGCCCGCAGTGGCGGTGTAGGCCACGCCAGTGGACACCGCCTGCGTCAGACCCGCATCGGTGTAGAGCGCACCGTTCGAAGGCGTTGTATTCAGCGTGAAGCTGGCGACGGTACCGTTGGGGTCCACTGCCGTTAGCGCAACCGCAATGCCGCCGACCGCGTCTTCGTTACCCGTCACGCTGGCAGCCGCAGCAACCGGATTGCCGGAGGTCGCCATGTTGATGGTCGTGTTGGCGACATTGCTCGTCAAAGCGCCATCCGTCACGCTGACGGTGAAGTTGCGTGCGGTCAGGCTGGCAGCGGTGCTTGCATTGGTGAACGTGATCGCAGTGAGCGCGGTCTGGTAGTTCGCCAGGCTGGACGAGCCAGAGAGCGTCACCACGTTGCTGTTCGCCCCACTGATGACGGCGGTAATACCCAGCCCCCCGGGAATGCCAGCAGTCGACAACACGTCCCCGGTCTGCCGGTTGGTCAGGGTAATGGTGGCACCGGTCAGATTGGCATTGTCTGCATCCGTGACCAGCACGTCTGTATCGGCAATCTTGACAGGTGTTGGCGCCGGTCCGGTACTGCGGATGAAGTAGGTGTTGTATCCGGTACCCGCAGCACTGGCGTCCAGATCCAGCACAGGTGCATCGTTCACCGCCGTCACGTTAATGGTCGAGGTGGCTACGGCGCTGTCGAGCAACCCGTCACTGACCACCACCGTGATGGAGCGGGGCGTGGTATTGGGGTTGTCCGACGAATTGGCGTATGTGATGGACCGCAAGGCCTCCATGTAATTGGCCACCGTGGCCGACCCCGACAAGGTCAGTATGTTGTTGTTGGAACCCGACAGTGTGTAGCTGATACCGGCCGGCAGAGCGCCTACCGCCAGCACGTCGCCCGCTTGCCAGTTGGTCAACGTCACTGTGGCGCTGGACAGGTTCACGTTGTCGTCAGTCAGCGTCTGGCTGGCACTGGTAATGGGGATGCCTGCACCGTTTTCGATGTAGGTCGCGGTGTACCCCGTGCCGGCAACGCCGCTGTCCAGATCGAGAACTGGCGCATCGTTGACCGGCGTGATATTCAAGGTCACGGTATCGACATCGGTCAGCACGCCTCCACTGCCGGTATTGCCGCCATCGCTTGTTGTCACAGTCAGCGTGACCGCACCGTTGGCGTTGAGTGCTGTGGTGTAGGTCACGGCGCTGGCGGCGATAAAGCTGTTGATCGCTGTCTGTGTGCCGGTGAGCACCAGGCTGCCTGTCCCTGAGCCGGACACAGCCACACCGCCACCCGCTGTCGCAGCCAGCGTACCGGCAGGCACACCAAGTGTGACGGTCATCGTACTGACGCTGGCGTCTACATCGCTGATGCTGATGCCAGTGATGACCGATGCCACATCTTCCGTCACCGCAATCGAGCCTGGCACCGTGTTGACCGGTGCGTCATTGACCGTGGTGACTGTCACATTCACCGTCGCGGTTTCTGTCACGCCACCACTTGTCACTGTGTAGGTAAAGCTGTCGCTGCCACTGTATTGCGCATTCGGGGTATAGGTCAGAACCCCGGCAGCGGTGTAACCCACCGTGCCATTGGCGCCTTGTGTTACCGCCGTAACAATCCGTCCAGCGTTTGCAAAACTGTCAGCAGTTGCGCCTCCGGTCCCCGTAATCGCGTTGAAGCTGAGAGGCGTGTCTTCGGCCGTGATCACAGTGTCATTGGTGATGTCGGCCACTGCTGCCAAGGTGATGGTGACGGTGTCGACATCGGTCAAAGCGCTACCGCCGACATTTCCGCCATCGTTGGTCGTCATGGTCAATACCGCAGCACCATTAAAGTCTGCCGTTGGCACGTAGGTCACTGCGCTCAATCGGGTGTTGATAGTGGCGACGGTGCCACTAAGGGTGACTGTGCTGCTGTTGTTGTTGGTAATCGTGGCGCCGGCGCCAGCCACGGTAATCGTCCCATTGGTCACCGTCAAAGTCACCGTCATGGTTCCGGTGTCGCCATCTGCCGCATCAGAAATCGACAAGCCAGTGATAGCGCGGCTGGTATCTTCCGTGCCGGCGAATGCTGAAGTCACCGTATTCACCGGTGCGTCGTTGACGGCGGTAACCGTGATGGTGCCCGCGGCTGTGCCGGTACTTCCCGAATTGTCGGTGGCAATAAACTGGAACGTTGGCACGCCGTCGTAATTTGCATCGGGCTTGAAGTACAGCGTCAGGCTCTGTGTCGCCTGTGGTGTCACGCTGATGGTTTGCGCGGTGGTGGTTATGGCCAGCGTCATTGCTGCATCGGTATAAAGCGTGCCGTTGGCGGGGAGCGTGCTAACCCTGAAACTATTGATAGTTCCGTCGGGGTCGCTGGCGCTCAAAGTGATCGGGATACCGCCCGCAGCATCCTCATCTCCGGTGGCAGTGGCCGCTATAGCGACCGGTGCGGCGGTGGAGGTGGAAAAACTAATGGTCGTATTCGCCACCGCGCTGGTCGATGCGCCATCTGTCACTGTCACGCCGACCACACGCTGGCCGTTATTGTTCGAACTGGTTACAAAAGTGATCGCGCTCAGCGCTGCCTCGTATTCGGCTACTGTGGCAGTGCCGGTCAGGGTCAATGTGCGCGCACCGGTGTTGTAGGTACCTGTGATATTTGCCGTATTGGTGAACGACAGCACATCTCCATTTCGACCTCCAGAGCTGAAAGATATGGTCGCGCCTGTCAGGTTTGCGTTGTCTACATCCGTCACCACCCGATCAAGATCTGCGATACGAACCGGTGTATCGAGATTCCTGAAATACGTGGTCGCGTAATTGATTCCGGTCGCGCTGCCGTCCAAGTCCACCACCGGAGCATCATTCACAGGATCAACATTAACCGTCGAGACGATGGAAAGTGCCGTCGTATTCACTCCGCCATTGGCGGTTCCGCCACTATCGACGAGTTGGGTCAGTGTGAATACCCTGTTTCCATCGGTCGGGTTATCTACACTGGTGTTTTGGTAGGTGATGCCATTGACCAGCGTTTGCGCCGCTGCATCGCTCAGCGCCGCGCCGCTCAACACCACCGTTGCCGTACCGGAAACAATGGTGATGTTGTAGGTCACGCCATTTGTGGCCGTGATGCCCGAAGTATTCGCGCCAAGGGTAATGGATGTTCCGTCCACCACGATCCGTTCATTGGCCCCGTCGATCAACCCACCCACGGTGAACGTAAGCCCTGTGATGGACTGAGTGGCCTCTCCGGCGCTTACTGCTGCACCGCTGAAAACCGATAAAGCGTTTGCCTGTGTGGATCCGGCTCCTTCGGTAAAGATCGGATTGGATACCGTCGCGCTCAATGTTGGCGCGTCATTGACTGCCGTGATGTTCAAGGTCACGGTATCCACATCGGTCAAGGTACCGCCCGCGCCGGCGTTGCCCAGGTCCGTCGTCGTAACCGTCAGTGTCACACTGCCGTTCGCATTCGCTGCAGTCAGATAGGTGACGTTGGATGCAGCGATAAAGGCATTGATGTTGGCTTGCGTGCCGGCCAGGGCCAGGCTGCCCGTGCCCGACCCAGTGACCGTGACACCACCACTGGCGGCGGCTGTCAAGGAGCCCGTCGGGGCGCTGAGGGTCACGCTGATGGTGCTGGACGCCGCATCCACATCATTGACGCTGATACCAGTAAGGACCGTAGCCACATCTTCGGTGACCGCTATCGAGGCAGGCACGGTGTTGACCGGGGCGTCGTTGAGCGCACTGACAGAAATACTGACGGTGTCAACGTCCGTCAATGCACCGCCGCCGACATTTCCGTTGTCGTTGGTGGTCATGGTCAGGGTGTCGGTGCCGTTGAAGTTGGCATTCGGCACATATGTAACGTTGGATGCGAGCGTGGCGTTGATCTGAGTCACGGTTCCGGTGAGAGTTGCCGTGTTGGTGCCGCTGTTGGTAATCGTGGCGCTGCCACCACTGACCACCATGGTGCCGTTGGCAACCGCCAGGGTGACGGTCATGCTTCCGGTGTTGCCGTCAGCCGCATCGGAAATGGCCAGGCCCGTGATGGCCTTGCTCGTATCCTCACTGGTGGTATGTGCAACCGGTACGGTGTTGACCGGTGCATCATTGACCGGCGTGATATTGATGGTGATGTTGTCCGTGTCTGTCAGTGCTCCGCCGCTGCCGGTGTTTCCACCGTCGTTGGTGCTCATGGTCATGACCACGCTGCCGTTGGCGTTGCCTGCTGTGGTGTAAACCACACCAGAAGCCGCAATGAAGCTGTTGATATTGGCTTGGGTACCCGACAACACGAGCGTTGTGCTGCCGGAACCCGAAACTGTGACGCTACTGCCGCTTGTCGCGGTGAAAGACCCAACCGGTACGCTCAGGGTCACGGTGATGATGCCTGACGCTACATCGACATCGCTGACGCTGATGCCAGTGATGGCCGTAGGCACGTCTTCAACCACTGTCAAAGAGGTATAGACGTTGACCGGGGCGTCGTTGACAGCCGTAATGGTTGTACTGACGGTAGCCGTCTCGTCAGCGCCGCCAGATGTGACCGTGTAGGTGAACGATGCCGCGCCGTTGTAGTTGAGTGTCGGCGTGAAGATCAACTGCCCGCTGGCGTTGAGCGCCACAGTACCATTTTCCACGGTCACCGATGCACCGCCGGCCGTGATGGCCAGACCATTGACCGCTGTAATCGCACGACCCGCGTTCTCGAAACTGTCATTGGCCAGAACGCTGATGGTGACTGGCGTATCTTCAGTCGTCGTGGCGGTATCGTTGGCGATATCCACCACTGGAGTCACTGAAATGGTGACTGTGTCCACATCGGTCAAGGCGCCGCCGCCTACATTGCCGTTGTCGTTCGTCGTCATCGTGAGCGTGGCGTTGCCGTGGAAGTCGAGCGTCGGCACATAGGTCACACTGGACGCAAGTGTTGCGTTGATTTGCGTAACGGTGCCTGTCAATGTCACGCTGTTGGTGCCGCTGTTGGTGATCGTGGCGGTTCCGCCGCTGACGGTCATCGTCCCGTTGGTCACAGCCAGCGTCACCGTCATGGATCCGGTGTTGCCGTCGGCTGCATCTGAAATCGACAAGCCGGTGATGGCTTTGCTCGTATCCTCGATCGTGGTTTGCGCGCCAGGCACCGTATTGGCCGGTGCGTCGTTCACCGCTGCCACCGTCACCGTGCTGGTCGCTACATTGCTCAGGTTGCTCAGCGACTGCCCGTCGTTGACCTGGAAGTTGATGCTGCGGCTTGCAGTCGTGGGGTTGTCGCTGTTGTTGAAGTACGTCACCGAC
>NZ_JBDNGU010000218.1:0-9792 GCF_041689105.1 Polaromonas sp.
ACCGTGATTGAGCGCGTTGAGCGCGATCCCGCCTTCGCCAAGGCGCTGTTGGATGAAGCGGCCACACTGTTCCTGAACGGCGAGGCAGAGACGGCACGTCTGATCCTGCGAGACCTGGTCAACGCCACCCTCGGTTTTGAGCAGCTTGCCCTGGCAACCGACAAGCCGAGCAAGAGCCTGCACCGCATGCTGTCGCCGAAAGGCAATCCGAGCATGGACAACCTGGCCGCGATTTTTAGCGCCGTACGTCAACGCTTGGGCGTAGGGTTCGAAGTACGCGCAGTGTGAGCCGACGCTTTGACACGCGTCTCAGGGCAGTTTCTGGCATTAAAGCGATCTGTTTTTGATAGATAGGCTCTGCCTTGGGGCTGGGGACGGATTGCACTAGGCGCAGCAGGGTCTGAGCAGTGGCGACGTCGGTGAGGTAATTTTTGCCGTCGGCTGCCGGCAATTTCAGTCGGTGACAGTTTGTCACCGACTCACTGCCTTCTTTGCTCAGACGTTCTTTGAGCTTGTTCCAGTATTTGCGCGCTGTCTGGTAGTCGGCCTGCTGGGTGAGCACCTGCACCACATCGATGACGGAAAACCACCAGGTATCGGATTCCTCCTCGTAACTGCGACGAATGGCTTGGCCGTCAAATTCAGTGGGGAGGATTTTCATGACCAACTCCTTTCAATACATTCAATTTTAGCAACGCCTTGTCAGAGTGACCCCCTGTGTAGGCCGTGCGGATTGCCCAATGGTCAATGTTTGACCATCAAATAGTACTGAGTAAGGTAAGGGTCAAAGCGGCCTACACATCCAGTCTCTGAACCTGCACGTCCGAATTGCTCTGTTTTTGATAGCTAATTGCGCTCGCCGCATATGGGCTAGAGGCCTATTTCATATGGATCTACTGGTGTTTCTGCTTCAGCGCCGGACACGCTGCACCCCGCAGACAAGCTCGCCCGGCTCATTGCCCACCACCGCCCGCTCGTTCTTGGCCTGCGCCACTTCCATGTCGCGTGGCAGCACCACGCCGTTTTTCACGGCCAGCACTTCGGCCATCACACTGACTGCAATTTCAGGTGGGGTCTTGCTGCCGATGTAAATGCCGATGGGGCCGCGCAGGCGCGCCAGTGCGGCTTGGTTGAGGCCGAAATGTTCGGCCATACGCTGATGCCGCGTTGTGTTGTTGCGTCTTGATCCGATGGCGCCTATGTAGAAGGCGTCGGTGTTCAGCGCCTCCATCAACGCCAGGTCATCGAGCTTGGGGTCGTGCGTGAGTGCGATCACGCAGCTGCGCCTGTCGGGCTTGAAGGCGGTGACGACATCGTCGGGCATGTCGCTGAGCACTTTGGCACCGGGGACAGACCAGGCGCTGCGATATTCCTCACGCGGATCGCACACCGTGACGGCAAATCCGCTGAACAGGGCCATGGTGGCCAAGTATTCGGTGAGCTGGCCCGCGCCTATCAGCAGCATGCGGTACTCGGGGCCAAAGGTGTTGACCAGTTCGGTGCCGGAGACGCTGAGCTCGGCAGGTGCGGTGGCGGTGGCCAGAGTCACGGCGCCGTCGGAGAGCCGCACGCTGCGCTGCATCAGTTGGCCGGCTTCCAGCGCTTCAACCAGTCCGGCTAGCGCCGCCGCGTCCGGGTCGTATTCGAGCAGCAGCTCCAGCGTGCCGCCGCAAGGCAGGCCGAAGCGGTGTGCTTCGTCGGCGGTAACACCGTATTTGACAAAGGTCGGCGGGCCAGACGGAATCGTTTTGCTTTCTGCGCCTGCGCCGGCCGCCGTCGCGTAGGCCTGCGTGTGCTGGTAGATCAAGTCGTCTTCGATGCAGCCACCCGACACCGAGCCGACCACCGCGCCGTCTTCACACAGAGCCATGATGGAGCCGACCGGCCGTGGCGACGAGCCCCAGGTACGCACCACGGTCGCCAGCAGCGCGCGTTTGCCCGCGTTGCGCCAGTCACGCAATGTGCGCAGCACCATGACATCAAGGTTTTCCATGCATTTGCCTTTCTCGTCCTTTCTGCTGCGCCGTCTGGCAAGCGGCCATCAACTGCCCAGCCAGACCGCGGCGGCCAGCACCACCGCACCCACCGCCCACACCCATACCGGAATCGCGGGCTTGGCACCGCTGGATGAAGCGGCCGCAGGCGCGTCGCCTTCCACGTCGCCCATGACCATTTTTGCTGCATAACTTTCGGGGTACAGGCGCTGCATTTCTGCGTCGAAACGTTTGAAAAAATCTTCAGCCATGGACTTGGCCGCGCCGTCGATCAGCCGCTGCCCGAGCTGCGCGATCTTGCCGCCCACCGAAGCGTGCACCGTGTACGACAGATCGCAGCCCTCGTCATTCGGGGTCAGGGTCACTTCGGCGCTCCCCTTGCCGAAGCCAGCCACGCCGCCCTGCCCGTCGAAGGAAAGCTTGTAGCTGGCAGGCGGGTTCATCTCGGTCAGCGATATCTTGCCGGTGAATTTTGCCGAGACCGGGCCGATTTTCAGGGCCATCGCAATGGCGTACTGGTTGTCGCCGGTGGGCTCCACCTTGTCGCAGCCCGGAATGCAGGCCTTGAGCACAACCGGATCGTTCAGCGCGTCCCAGGCCTGTTGTTGTGTCACCGCGAGTTGGCGGCTTCCTTGCATGTCCATGGGGAGTCCTCTTTGTTGTTGTCTGTGGTTAGATGGGGTGCGTCAGCGTTTCATCAAGGCCGCCAGACTGGCCGCCAGTTCTTCCAGCTTGCTCAAATTGTGAACCGCCAGCATGCCGTGCGCCTGCGCATGCAACACCGCCGCGCCACGGGCCAGCGGCGCATAGCCGTCAAAACGCAGCAGCGGGTTGAGCCACAACAAGCGGCGGCTGCGCCGGCGCAGCCAGGCCAGCTCATGCGCCAGATCGGCGGGCTCACCGGTGTCCAGCCCATCGGTGATCACAAGGACGATGGTACGCCGGCCCACCAGCCGGCGCGCATGGTGCTCGCGCAGGCTGGCCAGCGACGCGCCCAGCTGGGTGCCGCCGGCAAAGTCTTCAATCGCCAGGCTGGCATGGGCCAGCATCTCGTCGGTGTCGGCGTGGCGAAACGCTGGCGTCAGGTCGGTCAGATGCATGCCAAAGGCAAACACATCGCGCTGCGGATGGCGCCGGGTGGCGGCATGCAAAAAGGCCAGCAGCAGGCGCGCATAACGCTCCATCGAGCCCGAGACATCGACCAACACCAGCAGCGGCAGGGCCTGCTCGCGCCGTTGCAGGCGCGGCAGGTTTATCAGCTCACCACCGGTACGCGCGGCCTGGTGCATCACACCCGGCCAGTGCATGCGCGCGCCTGTGCCGGCGGGGCGCGTGCGGCGCGAGGCAAACATCGGCAGGGGCAACTTGATGTCGCGCGCCAGCCGCTCCACCAGGCGGTACTCGGTGGCCGACAGGGCATTGAAGTCGGCGTGTTGCAGGCGGGCGATGTCGCTGGCCGTCATGACGGCGTCAAACTCGACTTTCTGGTCTTCGGTCGCCGGTTTGGCCTGCTGGCCAAACGACTTTTGCGGCGCCAGCGCCTCGCGCACGCGCGGGCGACGCTTGCTGGGCTCGGCCTTGCCCTCGGCGCTGGGCAGCAATTGGGCCAGCAGTTTGTTGGCGACTTTCGGATCCTGAAAATAAACGTCGAACAGTTCGCGAAACACCAGACGGTCCTGCTCGCGGCTGATCATGACGGCTTCAAAGGCAGCGCTCAGGTCGTCCCTTTCGCTGATGCCGACGGCCAGCGCGGCTTCCTTGGCCAGCGCGATGCGCTGGCTGTCGACCTTCACACCGGCGCGGCGCAGCGCGCGGCCAAAACCGGCGATGTTGTCGGCGAGTTTGCCGGCTCTGGCGTCACCTAGCAGCATGGGGAGCCCTCACCCTCACCCTCTCCCTCTCCCGGAGGGAGAGGGGACCGGCAGGGGAATCCACGGAAGCCGCTTCTGTGCTCCCTCTCCCTCTGGGAGAGGGCTGGGGTGAGGGTGCCCCGAACCCGGTTGCATCATGCCGCCTCATCCACAGATTCAGGTTTGAGCAGTTCCACCGCCAGTGCATGGGTGAGCGCTGCCACATCTTCGCGTTGCTTGAAAAGTATGCCGGCCGTGTCGGCCACCACCTCGGGGTCCACCACCAGCGTGTCCAGCGCCACCAGCGCTTTGGCCCACTCGACGCTTTCGGCAATGCCGGGCGCGCGCTGGAAAGCGTTGCCCAGCGGTGAGCGGCGCAGGCGGTCTACAAAACCTGCGACCTGGGCCGAGAGCTGCTCGCCGGCTTCGGGCACCTGGGCGCGAATGATGGCCAGCTCGCGGTCCCGGTCCGGGTAGTCCAGCCAGTGGTAAAGGCAGCGGCGCTTGACGGCGTCGTTGAGTTCACGCGTGCGGTTGCTGGTGAGAATGGTCACTGGCGTCACTGCGGCGCGCACGGTCCCAATTTCAGGAATGCTGACCTGGTACTCGCCCAGGTACTCCAGCAGAAAAGCCTCAAACGGCTCGTCCGCGCGGTCCACCTCGTCGATCAGCAGCACCGCACCCGGCGCTGGCGCCTGCAGGGCCTGCAGCAGCGGCCGGCGGATCAGGTAGCGGTCCTGGTAGACCTCGCGCTCGACATCGGCGGCGTTGCCGTGCACGCCGCCGCCGGGCCGCCCCAAGGCGGCGGACGCCCCCTCGGGGGGCAGGGAGGACACGCCAGTGCCGAGCGTGGGGGCTCTCAATTCCACTGCACGCATGTGCAATAACTGTGCGGCGTAATTCCACTCGTAGAGGGCTTCGCGCTGCTCCAGCCCGTCGTAACACTGCAGACGTATCAGATGGCGCTGCAAAGCCAGCGACAACGCCTTGGCCAGTTCGGTCTTGCCGACACCGGGCTCGCCTTCGAGCAGCAGCGGGCGCTGCAGCTTGAGCGCCAGGAACACTGCGGTCGCCAGCCGCCGGTCGGCGAAATAGCCAGCATCCCGCAGGGCTTGGGTCAAGGCGTCAATGGTGGGGAAAAGTGTCATCGGGTCAGTTTAGCTCTTGCCTCGAATGCTATTCATTCAATAGCTGCTTGCGCCCGTGCGTCAAGGGCTGGAGGCACTATTTATCTTCAGAACCAGCCCTGTCATCCCGGACTTGATCGAGGATCCATGTCACACCACCAGCAGGAAACCGGGACATGGATTGCGGGTCAGGCCCGCAATGGCAGGTCCGAATCAGGCAGCCAGCGCCTTAGCCACACCGCGCTGCGTCTGAACGCTGATCAGGTTGGCGCGGTAGGCCGCTGTGGCATGAATGTCGCTGTTGAGGTCGGTCGCGTCTATCTTCACACCCGCTGCAGCTTCGGGCGTGAAGCTCTTGCCGAGCGCCGCTTCCAGCCCGGCATGGCGGAAGACGCCGCTGGACGCCCCAGTAACGGCGACACGCACACCCGCATCGAACTGCGCCACAAAGACGCCAACCAGCGCGAAACGCGAGGCCGACTGCTTGAACTTCATGTAAGCCGCGTGCTTGGGGATGGGGAAGCTGATGGCCGTGATCAGCTCGCCTTCTTCCAGCGCCGTGGCAAACATGCCAAGAAAAAAGTCGTCCGCCGCGATCTTGCGTGTGGTGGTGTGGATCGTCGCGCCCAGAGCCAGCACCGCGCTCGGGTAACAGGCCGAAGGGTCGTTGTTGGCGACCGAACCGCCCAGCGTGCCCATGGCGCGCACCTGGCGGTCGCCGATGTTGGCAGCCAGGTCGGCCAGCGCCGGCAGCGCCGCCTTGATGTCGGCGTTGTTGGCCACGTCCAGGTGGCGTGTCATGGCGCCAATGACGAAGTTTTTGCCGTCGCGCTTGATACCGGTGAGTTCTTTGATGCCGCTGAGGTCGGCCAGTTGGTCCGGGCTGGACAGGCGCAGCTTCATCGACGCCAGCAGGGTCTGGCCGCCGGCCAGGGGTTTGGCGCCGTCAGCCGCCAGTTGTGCGGCCGCTGCCAGGGTGGTGGGTCGTTCCAGGGTGAAGGGATACATGATGGTTTTTTCCTTGGATGTTTCAGCGTTTGGCGGACTGGATGGCTTCCCAGACACGGCTGGACGAAGCCGGCATGTCGAAATCGGTCACGCCCAGCGGCCTGAGCGCGTCCAGCACGGCGTTGATCACCGCCGGCGGCGAACCGATGGCACCGGCCTCGCCGCAGCCTTTGGCGCCCAGCGGGTTGTGGCTGCAGGGCGTACACAGCGTGTCGAGCTTGAAGTTGGGCATGTCATCGGCGCGCGGCATGGTGTAGTCCATGAAAGAGCCGGTCAGCAACTGGCCGGACTCCGGGTCGTAGACGCAGTTCTCCAGCAGCGCCTGGCCAATGCCCTGCACCAGCCCGCCGTGCACCTGGCCCTCCACAATCATCGGGTTGATGATGTTGCCGAAGTCGTCCACTGCGGTGAAGCTGTCCACCCGCACCACACCGGTCGCGGCATCAATCTCGACCTCGCAGATGTAGGTGCCGGACGGGAAGGTGAAGTTGGTCGGGTCGTAAAACGCGGTTTCATTGAGGCCCGGCTCCAACTTGTCGAGCGGGTAGTTGTGCGGCACATAGGCCGTCAGCGCGACCTGGCCGAAGGTGACCTTCTTGTCGGTGCCCTTGATGGTGAACTCGCCGTTGGCAAACTCGACATCGGCGTCGCTGGCTTCCATCAAATGCGCGGCGATTTTCTTGGCCTTGGTCTCGATCTTGTCAAGCGCCTTCATGATGGCCGTGCCACCTACCGACATGGAGCGCGAGCCATAGGTGCCCATGCCAAACGGCACACGCCCGGTGTCGCCGTGCACGATGTCCACCGCATCGACCGAAATGCCCAGGCGCGCGGCCACCACCTGCGCAAAGGTGGTCTCGTGGCCCTGGCCGTGGCTGTGCGAGCCGGTGAACACCGTCACGCTACCGGTCGGGTGCACCCGCACCTCGCCGCACTCGAACAAACCGGCGCGCGCACCGAGCGCACCGGCAATGTTGCTGGGCGCCAGGCCGCAAGCCTCGATGTAGCAGGAGTAACCCATGCCGCGCAGCAGGCCCTTGGCTTCGGACGCAGCCTTGCGCTTGGCAAAACCGGCCACGTCAGCCAGCTCGTTGCCGCGCTTGAGCAGGGCATGGAAGTCACCCACGTCGTACTGCAAGGCCACCGGTGTCTGGTACGGAAAATCTTTCACGAAGTTACGGCGGCGGATCTCGTCCTGCGCCAGGCCCAGTTCCCAGCCGCATCGCGTGACCAGCCGCTCCAGCAGATAAGTCGCTTCGGGGCGACCGGCGCCACGGTAAGCATCGACCGGCGCGGTGTTGGTGAACCAGGCATCGACCTCGACATAAATTTGCGGCGTGGTGTACTGGCCAGCCAGCAAGGTGGCGTACAAAATGGTCGGCACGGCCGGCGCAAAGGTCGAGAGGTAGGCCCCCATGTTGGCATCGGTGTGCACGCGCAGCGCCAGAAACTTGCCGTCCTTGTCCATCGCCATTTCGGCGTGGCTGGAATGGTCGCGCCCATGCGCGTCGCTGACAAATGCCTCGCTGCGGTCACAGGTCCACTTGATGTTGCGATTCAGTTTTTTCGAGGCCCAGGTCAGGCACACGTCTTCGGCATACAAATAGATCTTCGAGCCGAAGCCGCCGCCCACGTCGGGGGCAATTACGCGCACCTTGTGTTCGGGCAGGCCCATCACAAAGGCCGTCAGCAGCAGGCGCTCGACGTGCGGGTTCTGATTCGACACATACAGCACATATTCGTCGTTGGCGCGACTGTAGGAGCCGATCACCGCGCGCGGCTCCATGGCGTTGGGAATCAGGCGGTTGTTCGTCAGATCGAGTTTGGTCACATGCGCTGCGCTGGCAAACACCGCATCGACCTGCGCCTTGTCGCCAATCGCCCACTTGTAGCAGTGGTTGTCGGGGGCTGCGTCGTGTAACGCCGTGGCCTTGGCCGCATCGGTGACACGCACCACGGCGCTCAGCACGTCGTAATCGACCTCGACCAGCTCGGCGGCATCTTTGGCCTGCTCCAGCGTCTCGGCCACGACCATGGCGACGTGGTCGCCGACATAACGCACCTTGCCCTGCGCCAGGATGGGGTGCGGCGGCTCCTTCATCGGGTTACCGTCGGTACTGGTGATCAGCCAGCCGCAGGGCAGGCCGTTGATCTTGTCGGCGGCCACGTCTTCGCCAACAAACACGTCGAGCACACCGGGCGCGGCCTTCGCGGCGGCGGTGTCGATGCTTTTGATGTTGGCGTGTGCATGCGGCGAACGGACAAACACCGCGTAGCTCTGATTGGCCAGCGTGATGTCATCGGTGTATTGCCCGCCGCCGGTGAGAAAGCGGTAGTCTTCCTTGCGGCGGACGGAGGTGCCAATGTTTGGCAGGTTGACGAAGTCGGATGCACCCATGTGTGTACTCCTGAAAATTTGAAAGAGAACGGTTGACGGCGGCTCGCAGGATGGCGGTGCCGGGAGAAGTGGTCAGCGCAGCGGTTCAGGCCGCCATGGCCGCAGCGCCCTGCTGTATCGCCTTGACGATGTTCTGGTAGCCGGTGCAGCGGCAGATGTTGCCTTCCAGCAGCTCGCGGATTTCGCCTTCGCTGGCTTTCGGGTGGTGCTTGCACAGATCGATAGCACTCATCACCATGCCGGTGGTGCAAAAGCCGCATTGCAGGCCGTGGCACTCCTTGAAGGCCGCCTGCATCGGGTGCATGGTGCCGTCGGCGGCTGCCAGGCCTTCGATGGTGGTGATGTCCGCGCCCGCGGCTTGGGCCGCCAGGATGTTGCAGGACTTGACCGCGCGCCCGTTCATGATGACGGTGCAGGCGCCGCACTGGGCGGTGTCGCAACCCACGTGGGTACCGGTCATTTTGAGCTGCTCGCGCAGCACCTGGACCAGAAAGGTGTTGGGCGGCGTATCCACGCTTTTGGCTTTGCCGTTGACTTTGAATTGAACTTGCATGGGCTTGTCTCCTGATGGCTGTTTGTCTGGCTAGTACTGCGACTCGGAAATAGGGGAACAAAATGAAAACGATGGATTTTTCCGTCCGGCTAGGCGTGAGGAGGCGACATAGCCGTAGCTATGGCAACGACGAGCAACAACGCCGGGCGGGAAAAGACGCGTTTTCATGTTTCCTTATTTCCGAGTCGCAGTACCAGGGGTTGCGCTGCGGATGGAAAGGGTCATTGTTGAATTGGCGACCGTGCGGGGGCCTAGGTTAAACCCGTAGGCGCTTGCCAAAGCCCTTTGATATTCTCAAAATGAAACATTCGGCAAGGGTCCGCCAGCGCGTCTTTGCACGCTCTGGTACGCTGAAAGCCCGCCCCAAACCCATGCTGTCTGCCCTCCCGACCTCCTCCGAACAACGCCTGCGGCAGATCGCGCTGGCGCGCCACGCGGTGCTGCGCGAAGGCAAAAACCCGACCGGCATGCTGGCCGAAGCGTGGATCACCCGCTCCTGGCAGCGCTGCCTGGCCAGCGGAAAAAACCCCGAGCAGGAAGTCGGCTTCGACCTGCTGTCACCGCAAACATTGCGCCGCACCGAAGAAACCAACCATGTGCTGGTGCAAGCCGCGCGCCCGGTGCTGGAAAAGCTGGGCGCGGCGATTGCCAGCACGCGCTACTTCGCCATCCTGACCAATGCGCAAGGCGTGGTGGTCGATGTCAACGGCGTCATCGACCGGCGCGACCGGCGCGTCGACCTGATCACCCGCATCGGCGTGGACCTGTCCGAACAAAGCGTGGGCACCACCGCCATCGGCGCGGCACTGGCCGAGCTGCAGCCGGTCTGGCTGCACCGCGGCGAGCATTTTTTCAATGCCAA
>NZ_JBDNGU010000219.1:0-13834 GCF_041689105.1 Polaromonas sp.
CCAGCGGGTCTGGTGCTTGGTGATGAGCTGCGGCTCAAAGCTGCCGTGGCGATCGCGAGGAATTTCTATGGGCAACTCGCCAAAGTCGCCTTTGAGGGTCTTCTTGCTTTTGCCGTTGCGGGTGTTGCCAGCAACATTGGCAACAGTCTCATTTTTGGCGTGGCCCAGATGTTCTGCCATCTCGGCTTGAAGGGCGCGCTCCACCAATTTCTTGGTCAACAGCTTGAGTAGGCCGTTCTCACCAATGAGGTCTTCAGGTTTCTTGTAGTCAGCCAGCAGGCTGTCGATCAATTCGTTCGTAACGGTCATTTTCTTCATTTCATTTGAAGTGCAGCAGTTTCCTGCCATTTGACCGTTTACACAAAAGTTCTTACACCCCCGTGTGCCCTGCGCAGCAAAGCCTGCACGCGCGCCAGCAGTTCCGACAAGGCGCCCGGCTTGATCACATAGTCATCCGCGCCCAAGCTGAGCCCCTCGACCTGGTCTTCCACCGTATCGCGCGCCGTCAACAAGATAATCGGAAGTCTTTCTTTTCGCGCATTGCCCGCAGCACATCAAAACCATCAATTCCCGGAAGCATGGCATCCAGCAGCATGAGGTCGTAGCGCCCCTCCAGGGCCGTATGTTCCGCATCAATTCCGTCGCGAGCAACGTCAACAACAAACCCAATATCGACCAGAGCTCGCTGAAACTGCTCAGTAAATTCTGGCTCATCCTCGACTATCAGCATTCGCATATCGCGCAACATGTTGATTTGCAACTCGCGAGTTAGCCCAGCCACTCACCGACATGAAGCACTGGGCAGAAGCCGGAAGCGATGGCTGACGTTCGTGCGAACAATCTCTTGGCAGTCAACGCGGCAGTCATGCGGCAAGCGCAAGTTGAAGGGTATGCCTGGCGCGAAATGCCCACTTCGGGCCAACCCGAAATGAATCGAGTACGACCGATCCCGCCGTCGCGAAGAACATGGACTCGTGCAAGTGATGGCGTTCAAACGCTCTGCGCTGGTTAAGCGACCTGCGCCGCAAGTCGCCCTCTGAATCGCTCCCACTTAGTCGCGGTCGCCCGAACAGCGTGGCCGCACGTTCAAGGTCGGTCAGGGCTTCGTCGCTCAATGCCGGAATGGCGCGTGGAGCCGCCAAACGAATTTGTGCGATGAAGGGATTGCGTCCGACAACCAGGCCCCAAGGCCTTTTTCCCTCCGCAGGGTTCACCGCCAGGGCTTCAAGTTTGGTCAGGCCGAAGTGCCTGGCCAAACGCAGTCGCATAGCCAACCAGGGATCAGAACGATCCAGTTCCTCAATAGCGACATTGGCCTCCTTGGCGCTGTCTGACACAGGCAGCACCAAGGAGTTCAACAGCTGCTTTGCGTGCAGATCGCCCTGACGAGCCGACCGGTAAAGCCAACCAATCGCTTGTTCAGACTCCACGATCGAGCCGGATTCTCGCAGCATCAAAGCGCCAAGTTTGCGTTGCGCCTCCGTCTGCCCACATTCCGCAGCCTTTTCAAGGAAGAACCTTGCCATTTGGGGATTGGCGACAGAACATCGATGGTCGGCGTTCAACGTGTACAAATGCAGCCATGCTTCGTCGCGGCCGGCGTCGGCTGCCCGTAGCAGCAACGCCGTTCCCTTGCGAAGATTCGAGCTGTCGGAAAGGCTCGAAGATGGAATGGGCCCACAGGGGATCCCGGACAGCGCGCGCCCAAGCGTGTAGGTCGCATCCAGGTTTCCATGCCCGTTTTGCATCTCCAGACTGGCCTGAATGAATTCAACCGGTATTCCTTGCAGTGATGCGTTGGCGTGCTCTGCCAATTGCACCAATGCCACAACGAGTTCGGATATTGCGCTCGTCGGTTTTGACATCAATGCAGTCGCGGCATGCACGCAGAGCCGCAGGCGAGGGAGATCCCCCGCAGCTTGTGCCTCACGCGCTGCGAACTCAACAATGGCATAATTTTTTTCCTTCTTGTCGTCCGTCAGCAATCGCAGGATCCTCGGTAAACGTTCGCTGTCACCGACCGACTCGCAGATGGCCAGAGCCTTGGCCGCACACGCCTCGCCGTCCACTGCGCGCGCGTAGTACGCTGCAGCCTCTGATTTTTTCCCGGTATGGGTTAACAGGTAGGTGCCGAACTTCAACTGTGCCAACGCACTACCGGCGAGCGCCGCCTTGCGAAGGGCCTCTTGCTGGCCCAAAAGCAGCAGTTCGTCCAGGGACAGGCACTCCGCAATAAGAACGAGTGCCGTGGGTAAGTCGCAAACACTGGGGTGGGTGAGATAGTCAATCCCCGTTGACGAATGTTTGGGGAATCCATCGATGCCCAGCAAATAGCGTCGGCCAACCTCCAAACGCGCGCCAATGTCACCGTTTCTGGCGAGAACTCTGAGTTGAATATCCTGTCTTCGCATTTTTGTCCCCTCGTTGTGTTGCAGATGTAGCGCGTAGTCGTAAGGATCGGAAATTTGTGGCAAAGCGACAGCTGCCAGTGCATTCAAGGCCACCAGAGCAGTCGATGTGATGAAGTGACGGCGTTAGGAATGAATATCCACGGGCATGGCAATCTCCAAAAGATGGGCATCGTTCCGAATGATTTCGCTGAAAAAAAAGGAAAAATGGGAAATGACCTTCCAAACTTTATTCGTTTGCTCAATACGAGCGATGACTTACAGTGTTGTCTTCATGACCTGGCGTATCGCTTCAAGCATGGGCAGCCTGCATCCCTCTGGATACACGCATTCAATCCGTTTCGGAGCAGAGTTTTTATGGAAGCTTGCGTCCGCCGTCCCTGGAAGCCGCCACATGCGACTGCCAATACGGCGAGCAGATCCTACGGAAAGACCTGCACATTTCCAACAGGTCGTCTCCTGCGGTCATTGGGCGACACGGTCAATGTCGGCCTGTGCGGTCGGCGCGTTTTGCCAGCGAGCGTTTGATTTGGCCTCGTAGGTGAACTCGCCGCCAAACAGCTCGTTGTTCCTGCGAGCCGCCGCCAGTTCAGTCCGCACCTCGTTTCTGGTCAAAGGCCTTCCGGTAACCGGTGCGACGTAAGACAACTCACCACTCGTGAGCGCCCCGATAGCTATCGCCTCATACAAATCTGCGCGAACTTCAGCGCGTGAGGTATTGGAAGTTATGGCCTGCGGGTAGCTATAGGTCGCGCCGTCGGCCAATGCACTCAGTGAGGTGACTAGAGTGGTTGCAGCGATAGCGAATAGTGTGATGGTTTTCATGGTTCAGTCCTTTGGAAATTTGAGATGGGTCAAACAGTGACAGCGTCTACGACCGTTCGCTTTGTGCCGTCAAAGAGTTAGACGGACTCAAGCTCGCTTTCGTGACAACAATTTTTGCCTCAGGGTTATTGCCATGATCGGTCAGCGCTCCTGCCCCCCGAGTCAAGGCCTGGCAAAACCTCTTCTCCCATAAGTTCATGCAATTCCCGCAGCTGCTCGCCGAAGTTGCGGCAGTTGCTGCAGCGCGTCAGGTGCATGCGCAGCTGCCATTGCTGGAGTATCCCCAGGGGCTCGTCCTGCGCCAGCAACAGCAGCTCAGCGACTTTGCGGCATGAATACATGAGACTCATGCGCCGACCTTTCCAAACCAACGAACCTGCAGGCAGCCGCGCAGGCTGAGCCGCGCCCTGCGCAGCAGCATCCTGCAATGCTCCGGCGTGATCTGTAGTCGATTCGCGACTTCCGCCGTCTCGAACCCGAGCCACTCGCGCATCATGAATGCGGTGCCCTGCGGGCCCGACAAGCGCTCGACGCAAACGTCCAGCACCTCTCTTAGCTGGTGCTGTTCAGCTTCGCGTTCGGGTCGCTCCCAAGCGTGCAACGGCGCCACATGTTCTCCCTGCTCATTGAAAAGTTCGTCAAGCGGATCCGTGTCCGGGTCCGAATCCTGGTTGACCGCGAGCGCGGTCATTCGCCTGCGTTCCGGCGAACGGTACCAGTCCGATATTTTGTTACGCAGGATGGCAATGGCCCAGGTGGCTAGACTGGCACCGCCATTGTGCTGAGCATGCTGCTCGAACACCGTCAATAGAGTTTCCTGCACCAGGTCTTCCGCGACGCTGGGGTTGCCTACAAGCAGGCGAGCCTGGCGCATAAGCTTGGGGCGGAGTTCGGCCAGCGCTGGCGCAAGGCGCTCGATCAACTGCTCACCGGGTAGGTCTGAGGTTTCCGACATTGTGATCATGATGGTCTCAAAGGAAATGGGTTGACGCGACATCGCAGGTCCTGGCAGCTACGCAAGATTGCGGACAGGAGTCCATTCACAGCAAGACACGAAAGGACGTCCTGCCTGTCCATAGTCGTACGACCGCATTGATTGGTTACAGCCCGATTTCCAGAACAACGCTCAAAGGTTATCCAGCCGGAGGAGCTCATTTCGTCAACAGCTGATTCAGCCTCCCGGCCTTGTCAAGTGCGATGAGTTCGTTGAAACCGCCGACATGCACATCCCCTATAAAAATTTGGTGCATCGAGCGTCACGCGGTTTGGCAACCATCAGCTCCAGCTGTCCAGGTTCAATATTCACTCGAATATTGATCAAGTCTTTACCCCTTTGCGCTTGAGCAGGTGCTCGCGCTCTGGCAATAGCCGCAGCCCCGTGCGCTGCAGGGTGTCAGGCACCCAGGTATTGGGCAAGGGAGGGGAAGTCGTCGACCACGATGGTGCAGTCAGCATGGGGAAGCGGATCGGGTGGCCCTGCGGGGCCCCACTCCTGCGGACGCCGTACGAAAGCCGTGTGATAGCCGCTAGCGCGTGCCGCATTGAGGTCGAAGTTGTGGCACGCCACCATCAGGATTTGACTGGGCGCCAGGCCTATCCACTTGGCCGCCTGCTCGTACGCCTGGGGCTGGGGTTTGTAGGCGCCGATCATCTCGCAGGAGATCACCGCGTCCCAGTCAAAACCATTTCGCCTGGAGACCGCCACCACCATCGCCAGCGGCAGCATGGTGAACGAGACCACGGGAAACTTGCGCTTCAAGCGACCCAGGGCGTCGGCAAAGTCCGGCCATGCGTCCAGACCGTACCAGGCGTGATGGATCTGCTCGCGGTCCTGGGCCGTGAACATTCCAAGGCCATGCTGCGCCAGCACACCATCAAGCTCCGTCCGGTGCACGTCGTCCATATTGAACGCCGGCTGGCGCTGACCCGCGATCGCCTTCATCGCCGCGCGCCTGTAATCGTTGGTCACGGCGTGCCAATCGCGCTCCACACCGTGGACCTGGCCGGCCATGGCAAAGACCTTGCCGATGCCGCCGTGCCAGTCGAGGACCGTGCCGCCAGTGTCAAACGCCAGTGCCTGGACGTCCATTCAAGTGTCTCCTTGTGGTGTCGACGTGCGCATCAGCCACCACCTCGTTGGGTCTGCAGATCGAAGCACTTCTGGACTCGGTAACACGCTTCATCGTCCAGCCCGTTGTACGCGCAGTTGACCTGTAACTGCGGTATCTCCAGCGAGGCGATGTGTCTGGGCCGCAAGGTGTGCAAGCGCAGGTCCATGCAGCCGCTGGGCCGGGCGGTCACGTTGTGCCGCGAGGGCACGCCGATGGCTAGCTCGGCCGCCGTGCAGCCCATGAACCGCTCAGAACTCTGCAGAAAAAAAGTGGGTCTCATGGATTCGGTTGCTCAGTCGACCTTGTAGGCTGAGAACCGCTCGTCCACCCTTGTGGCGAAGGCGTGGTTGGAATAGTTGCTGAGCACTTTCACAGACACGGCCAGCACGATGTAGAGCAGGTCACGCTCCTGATAGCCTGCTTCCAGAAATGCCTTCACCGTGGCGGGGCTGGGCTGACCCAAAGACTTCACCATGTCGGTGGTGGTTGAAAACAGCGCCGCCAGCTTGGCATCGGGAATGGGCTGCTGTTGACGGATGGCCTGGAGGACAGGCGCAGGCACGCCCGACATCTTGTCCGCGATCATGCTGTGCGCTGCGGTGCAGTAGGTGCAGCCGTTGGTCTGGCTGACCGCGAGGAAGACCACCTCCTGCTCCGTGGGTGTCAGGCCCGACTCGCTGCGGAACAGCGCGTAGCCGTGCAGGTAGGTGCTCAGCACGGCGGGGGCGTTGGCCATGTTGGCGTACATGTTCGGGATGAAACCGACTTGCTTCAGGGCGGTGTCCAGCGCGACCTTCGAGGCGCCCTCGGCGCTGGTGTGGTCGATCGGCTTGAGCTGGTGGATGTACGGTGCTGCAGACATGAAAGTGAACTCCTGGTTGGCTGTTGAAAAGCGCCATCGATCACCGCACAGGGTGCTCGTTGGACACAGGTTCATGCTAGGTGGTCACACCGGTCGCCGAGCCACCCGCCGTCTCGATTTCGATACCCGACGTTTCCTGGCAGTCACCCACCCAGGCCCGGTCACGGGTGGGCCACCTCCCCGGTCGGCGTTTGTCCCGTCTGCTGCCGAATCCACTGCCCTGGTGCAAGGCCCAGCCGTCTGACGAATGCTCGCGACAGGGCGCTCGCGCTGCCGTAACCTACCTCGTCCGCGACTTGTTTGACCGAAAGTCCGCCTGCCAGCAGGCGCTGTGCTGTCATCACGCGCCATGCGGCCAAGTAGTCGGCCGGCGTGTCTCCGGTGACCTCTCGAAAGCGCACCGCGAAGCGGGCGCGGGACATGCCCGCCAGCTGCGCCATGCCCGGCAGATCCCATAGGCGCTGGGGGCACTCGTGCAGTGCGGTCAATACGGGTCCCAGTCGCGCATCAGCCAGGCCCGCCAATGCGCCGCCCTGTGTCAGCCCATGGGCCATGCAGTGGCGCAGCAGACGGACCATGAGCACTTCACAAAGGCGATCCAGAACGCCTTGCCGGCCCGCATGTTCATGAAAGGCCTCTTCAAACATCAGGTCCAGCAAGGCGTCCACACCGGGCAACTGCGCCAGCGGCACCATCACCAGATCGGGCAGCGATGCTGTGACGGGATTGATGCCCGAGCCGCCGAACTGCACCGTGGCGCACACCACGTCCGCGCCGGGCCCGTGGTCGGCCACCAGCCGGTGCTGATCCGGGCGCGGCAGAAACATCAATGTCGGCTGTACAACCTTGAATCGACGCCGTGTCACTCCGTGCACCAGCACCGATCCGCTGCGGATCAGGTGGAGGTGTCCGCGCTGGGTATCGTGCTCGAAATCGTGAATGCCGCAGATGTTGCCGGTGTAGAAAACACCGGCGTGCAGGGAGAAGCTGCTGAGCAGCGAGGCCATGACGTCCATGGTCGAATGTTACGTCCGGTCAACAATTTGGGAGAGAATGATGCCATTCGTCTCGAAGGCGCAGGGACTGCAGCAAGGGCTGCCAGGTCGCTGCCTCATCATCGGTCACCCGAAGTGATCCCTGCTGCGCAGCCTGGCACAGGCGCTGTAGCATGCCCGGCTGTGGCGTGACCGGCCCGGCAAAACACAGTGACCCAGCGGCATCCACGATCAGAATCATGGGGAAGGTCGTGATGTCGACTTCGTCCAGCACGCCTTCGTGATCTTCCACATCGACCCAATGTGTGCGCCATTCCGGCTGACTTGCCGCCAAAACCTCAAACTGGGGCATGTAGTCGCGACAGGTGCCGCACCATCCCGCACACAGACACACCACGTCCAGCGTCATGCATGCGGCCCGGGCTTCGCAGCCGCATCCAGAAACGCCATCAGCGGTTCGTAGCCCTCGTCGCGCAGCGCCTGCCCGCGCGTGTTGAACAAGCCGGGGTTGCCTTTGACCCCATGGCCTTCGAGCAGCCGGTTCATGAAATTGAAAAGACAAATGGTGAGTACGGCATCGTGCAGCGCGGCCTCGCTCCATCCGGCGGCAAAGACCGCTTGCGCATCCTGCGCCGTCATGCGGGCGGGCTCCAGGGTGAGTTTGCGCGCGTAAAGCAGCAATGGTTTGAGTCGTTCTTCGACATCGGCCGACTCCACGTCAGCCAGCAAGGCCTCCAGCACGCTGGCGCCAAGACCGAATGCCTGCGCGGTTTGCGAATGCACGCCGTAGCAATATTGGCAGGCATTCAGCCCGGACACATAGGCGGCGACCAGCTCCTTGTGGGCGGGCTCCAGCGGCCCGGCGTTTCGAAGGGCTGCGGTGTGAAACGCCACCAGTGCGCGCCCGGCCTCTGGGTTGATGGTCAGGATGTGGCGCACACCGGCGTCGGCGGGCAGGGAAGGAAAAAAGGTCATTGATCGGATTCCTGTGTAGTCAGGGCAACGCGAACGGTCACCGCTGTGAAAGTCAAGTCGCCCCATTGGACACCATGAAAGTCGAACCCCTGCCGCAACGTTGGCTTGATGATGTCGAAGTACGGTGACACGTCGAAGTCCCGGGGTGCGAACAGGCTGTGGTGGCGCACCCGAAGGATTTCTTCGATACAGCCCGGACAGTCGGGGGCATCGCGACTCTGGGTATCCACCCGCGGCAGGATCGGATACCGGATGGACTGAAAGGCCTGGGCGATCAAGGTGGAGCAGATGGCGCGTGTCGGGTCGCCGCTGCCCAGCGACAGCATGCGTCTTCGAAAGCGTTGCGGTACCGGCGGCGTGGGCAGCAGGTAGCGGGCAAGGTCCCACACGTTGCGCAGATCGTACCGGTGACCCAGGCGCGCCACGGCGTAGCCCACGATCAGGGCGGTGTCTGGCGCGGTCAGGCCGATCGGGCGACAGATGCGCGTGTGGTAGGACTCGAACAGGTCGGCCGCCACGCTGCGCACACCTTCGACAACGTCCGCTTCCACAAAACAGTGTCCCACCGGTGCACCCGTGCCCTGCAAGGCCTCAGTGCCCACGTAGAGCGCGGCGTGCGACCAGGTGGACTGGGTGAGGTACTTGATGGCGGTGCTGAAGCGGCTGTGCCCTTCCACCAGCAGCACGTCACCCGGTTGCAGCGTGGCCAGCAGGCGCGCGGTCCGCGTGGGCGGCGCGCTGCCTTGCTGGTGTACATCGGTCGACAGATAGCGCGCCAGCCGGGCGCCGAACCAGCCAGACAACGTGCCCATGATCGAGGCTCCTCGGCGCGGCGTTCAGCGGGCCTGGCGGCTCGCGATCCAGGCATCGATCGACAGCTTGCCCGGGCCATGCGCCATCAGGTACAGCAGTACGGCGGCCCAGGTGCCGTGGGTCGCGTAGGCGCCGGGGTAGACGAAGAGCTGGATCACCATCGTCATGCCCAGCAGGCCCAGCGCTGACAAGCGGGTTGCCAGTCCGAGAAGGATGAAAATGGGCAGGATGTGTTCGCCCAGCGCGGCCAGTGCGGCGCCCAGCTCGGGCGACAGGACAGGGAGCTTGTACTCTTCCTTGAACAGGAACACCGCGTTCTCGGACAGGCGGGGCACGCCCAACGTAAAGGTTCCGCTCACGATATCAATAGCCAGGCCTTCGATCTTGGTCTGGCCCGATTTCCAGAACACGGCGGCAATGGAGAAGCGGGCGATGAAGGCCAGCAGGGTGTTGGGCAGCTCGCCCATCAGACCGTGGACGGACTGGATCAGCGCGGTCAGACGCGAAACCAATCCGCCCGTGGCCGCGTTGCCGGATGAGGTGAGTGTGTTCATGGGGGGTCTCCTGGGTTGTGGTGGTCGGGGAAGGGGCAGCGCTTCAGTGAACGCTTTCATGCAGCTTGTGCGCTCACCAGCAGTTCGTGCCGGATCAATAGCGCCAACGCCTGCGAGAGATCGAAGGCCGAGTCGGCGCGTAAGGCGTGGTTGATCGCCTCGCCCAGCGCGGCGTGGTCCAGGAAGTGTTCGACCAGGGTGGCCATGCCGGTGTCGGCCTGCAAGACCATCACGTCCAGCCTGCTGCGGAAGACCAGGGCCGATTCCGCCTGTGCCAGATCGACCTGTTCGAGCGGGATGTCGCTGTCGGCATGGTGCGCGGCCCAGACCGACACCGCCGCGTGCGGCGAGCGCAGCAGGTGCAGGCTGGGGGCCAGTTGCCAGCGCAGGCTGGGCAGTGCTTCCGCGTCTTGCAGCAGGGTGGCGATGGCGGCAGGGTCCATGGGCGTTGCATCGGCGGCGTGCAAGGCCTGCAGGCGCAGTGTTTCGAGTTGCGCCACGTCGGCCAGGTAGGGCAGGCCGGCTGCGTGCGAGAACTGTGCGATGAAGCCCGGCAACGCGTCGCCGTACTGGGCCAGCATCCGGGTACGCGGTGGGTGGGCCCGCACGAAGACCTGCACCATCGCGCGAAAGAAGTCTTCGCCCACCAGCTGCTGGGTCACCGGGAAGGTCTGGGCCAGCGCGTCCACCAGCGAGACAACGACGTTGTTGCGGTGGACCGCCAAGCGCCTGGCGGGGTCGCTGTGGTTCCAGGTGGTGAGGCCGCTCGGCACGGCGCGCGCCGGGTCCAGCAGGGCCTGTGCCCAAATATGTTGCGTGCTCATGCCACACGCTCCTGCGACGTGGCGCAGCGGGTTGTCTTGGTGCGCGGGCAAGGCCTGGCGTGGGCGGCGGCGGACGCGACGGTCGACAGGTGCCGCTCGGCCAGACGAGCTTCCTGGCGCAGCACTTCGAACGCGGGCAGGTCGTTGTCGCGCTCGATCAGGGTGGGCAGGGGCCCCGTGATCGCCAGCGCGGTGTCGTAGAGCGCCCAGACCGCTGCGGCCACCGGGGCGCCATGCGTGTCGATCAGCAGGCGGTCGCCCGCCGAGTCCAAGTCTTCCGCGAAGCCCGCCAAGTGGACCTCGCTCGCAGCGTGGCAAGGCAGTTCACACAGGCTGCGCTGGGGGTCGCGTCCGTGGTTGATGCTGGAGACGTAGACGTTGTTGACGTCCAGCAGCAGGCCACAGCCGCTGCGGTGAATCACCTCGCGTAAAAAGTCGCCCTCACTCCAGGTCGAGCTGGCGAACTCGACATAGGTGGAAGGATTCTCTATCAGCAGGCTGCGACCCAGGCGGCTTTGCACCTGATCGATGTGGTCACACACTCGCTGAAGCGTAGGCAGGTTGTAGGGTAAGGGCAGCAGGTCGTTGAAGAACACGCCGCCGTGGCTGGACCAGGCCAGGTGTTCGGAAAAAAGGGCTGGCTGGTAGCGGTCCACCAGTTGGGTCAACGCGTCCAGATGTACGGTATCGAGAGGCTCTTCACCCCCGATGGAGAGGCCCACGCCATGCATGCTCAGCGGATAGTTCTCGCGAATGCGGGTGAGGTGGTGGTGCAGGGGACCGCCGTCCACCAGATAGTTTTCGGCATGCACTTCAAAGAACCCCACGTCTGGCTGGCGTGCGTGAACGTGGTCAAAGTGTTCGGGCTTCAGGCCCAACCCAGCCCGGTGCGGCAACGGCTGGCGCGCGGGCCATGGTGCAGCCGTAGCCGGCCAGACCGGGGCAAAAGCGGGGTGAAGGCTCATTGTGGGGTCTTCGGTGTGGGGGCTACGCTTGCATCTGGGATTTTGTGGGTATCAGACTTTTTCTTTAAATTCTTTGAGCTGGCCAAAGCCGGTGGCCGATTTGGGTGATGCGGCTTTCTCGCAGCTGCCCTCGGCAACCAGCGACCAGGCGTTGCCTTGGTAATCGACCTTGGAGGTGCCTGCGCAGGTGGTGCCGGGGCCGGCGGCGCAATCGTTCTTTCCCTTGAGCGCGACTCCGAAGCATTTCTCTTTGTCCGCGCCCTGCGCGGCAACGGGCGCATCTGCCAGCGTGAGTGCAGCGCCCATGGCCAAGGCCAGCGCGGCGCCCGATGCGTGACGTGTGGCTGTACGGCGACCGATGGTGTTTTCCATGAGTGACTCCTGCAAGTGGTTGACAAATACGCTCACAGGAATACTCTCTGAGCGGGTAAGCCGGAACATCGGCACACCTTGGATAGTCGAAGGCGCGTCCAGTTTGTTACATCGGAAAAAAGAAATTTTTCTTGAGAGCCGGTGTAACCGTTTGGGAACATCTGGCGATACAGCCTTTGGCCCGGTGGACTCGGTTCACTGAGCACGGAGTGCCTCATCCGTTCATCCGCTGCGCCAGGCATTGGGGGACAATATCTGCCGTCTCGGGCACACACCGTGACGTTCAGACCGCCCTCTTTTGAAGTCATCGGATGAATCATCTCGTCAAAACCGCCTCATCAAGACATGTCGTCGTGAACGCATCGCGCGTGTCCGCCGTTGTGGGCACCGCGCTCAACCTGATCAACCAAAATGAGGTCGTCCTGGCGGGCCATGCACCCTCATGGATCCATGTGGTTTATGTTCCACCAAGGGCTACGGGATGCCCGAGCTGGCCACCTTGTTTGAAATGAGGGCCCCCAGAAAGGGCGAACATTAAATTTGGCGCGATTCAGTCGGCGAAACTGGAGCTGCAGCAGAAGTAGAAGTAGAAGTAGAAGTAAAAGTAGTTCAACCAGGCGAAAAAACGCCACGCAGCCCTCACGAAATCTGTGCCGGCAGTTACTGAATTTGTAGCAGTCTCAGCAGTCCGTCTGCACTTCCTTTGCGGCGGCACATCCGAGACTGCCATGGACTATCTCCACCGCCATGTCGATACTCTCGCCCAGCGTAAGGTGCAGATCGATAGTTTTTCCGATGTCGACCGCATCGACGCCCATCTCGATAGCCAGCGCAATCTCGCCGATCATGTCGCCGCCCATGTAGCGAGGATCGCTCGGAGCTGATCGGAGTTCAGCGGCTTGCGCAGTACCAGATAACCTTCGTCCCGCGCCTCCCCAAGCTCGGGAGAGTCGATTTCGACACTCACCATTGCACCGCTTGCCGTCGGACAGCGGTCAAGCAGCGCCCGCAAGACATCGAATCCACTTTCACCCGAGCGCAAACGTTGGTCGGAGAAGATTGCGTCCGGTGTGAAGTCGGCGTTCAGGTGCCCTATAGCCTCCTCTGCGTTTGCAGCGTAACGCCCTTCCACACCCCAACCTTCCAGAACAGCCTTCCAGGCACCGATCTGTTGATTTCCATCCAAAGTTGACCCCCCTTTTTCATCTAAAGTTGACCCCACCAATTGCAGTTTAAAGCCCTGCTCGAGAGGCTGTGGATAAGTCTAGGTCAGGTAAAGGTTCTGGTGACGTTTCTCCTTTTGTAGTTGCGGATGTCTTGCTGCGAGAGCCGCCCTTCGCTGTTGTTGCAACCCCAGCAGCGATTTTTGATTTGGCGCTTGATTGTTGCCGCCGACCGAAAACTGAGCCACTTACAGAGGCTGTGCCGACACAAAACTGAGCCAGGTGTTTTACCAGCTCTGCCTTATTTTTACGCAGGAGCAAAAAGGTGATCACCATGGAAATGTTAGGCAAGATACGGCGCATGCATGTGCGCGACAAGATGTCGGTGCGCGCAATAGCAAAGCGCACGGGGCTGTCGCGCAACACTCTGCAAAAATGGCTCCAAACGCCAGAGGACGTTAAAGAACCGAAGTACGTTCGGGCCAAGGGTTTTAGCAAACTGGGCGTCTTTACTGACGAGTTGGAGCAAGCCCTCAAAGCCGATGCCAAGCGCAACAAACAAAACCGGCGGCTGTCAAGGTAGTTGTCGCATGAAGGTGGTGAGTCAGGCTGCTTTTTTTAGAGGTTCAGCCTCCTTGGGTTCATACGTGTCGGGATTGAGGTGTACCTGATCCACACGGCTCCAATTGCGGCACTGTTTTGACCAGCGCTGTGGGTGAGCCTTGCGGGCCATCTCGTAGACCGCAGCACGCCCAGCAAGCAAGTCCTTGTCTTGTTGGGCGTGGCGCTGGTTTGGCGTCACGAAGCCGATGGCGCTGTGCCTGTGTTCGTCGTTGTACCAGTGCACCAACTCGGTCACTCAGCGGCGCGCTTGAAACAGGTTTTCAAACGGTTTGACGGGCATGGCCGGGCGGTACTTCAGGGTCCTGAACAAGGACTCCGAATACGGGTTGTCATTGCTTACCGA
>NZ_JBDNGU010000220.1:0-13626 GCF_041689105.1 Polaromonas sp.
GGTGCAGGTGCAGGTGTGGGTGCAGGCGCAGGTGTGGGTGCAGGCGCAGGTGTGGGTGCAGGTGCAGGTGTGGGTGCAGGCGCAGGTGTGGGCGCAGGCGCAGGCGCAGGTGTGGGTGCAGGCGCAGGTGTGAGTGTCAGCGTGGGTGCCTGCAAAGGCGGGAACGCCCCCAGCCCCCCTCTTGAAGCCGCGCCGATACCCAAGTCCTCAGAATCAGCAGAAATACCTGTATCGTTGGTTGATCGCCCACTCCCCGTCGGGGAATATTCCACCGTATTGCGCTCGAGCGAGGTGTATTCGTAAGTAAGCGGTGCGAGCGCCTCTGCGGTGCGTATCAATCGAACGAAGTTACTGCCATCGTCTGGCCTGATACTCGTACCGCTGGAACTGAAAACAGGGCTTACCCCGGCAGACGTTTCTTGCAACAGCCGGTCAAGGCTGCCACCCTGGTTAATGGCATTGAGAAGGCTAGTCAGCTGGCCAACCTGCGTCAGCAAGGCAGCACTATTGCCGTCGGGGAGGGAGTTGCCGAATACCGTCGAATCCAGCGTAACGGTTTCCTCTGAACGGAGGAGGAACTTCCCGCCCTGGTCGAAAGCCAACTCCACACGGCCACCTATAGCCGTTACAACAACTTCGCCCTCAAGCACAGGATCACCAAACTTAAGTTGACGCTGGACCCCATCTTTATTTTGGGCAAAGGCGATGCCTTCAATCGCAACCACATTACCGACAACGTTTGCCATGGAAAATCCCGACGAAGTTACTACATTGAACTCAATGTAATCTTTTTACCCCGTCAAGAAAACTGTACTGAGGTACTAGAACAAACGTCATCCTTTGGCTACCCGGGCATTCACGATGAGCGACAGCTGAAGTCGATCTCGGACCTCGAGCTTCTCAAGGACCGCGCCCACATGCGCTTTGACGGTCCGCTCTGTGATGCCAAGCGCTCGCGCAATTTCCTTGTTGCTGGCACCACTGGCCAGCGTGTTGGCGACCTGTTTTTCTCGGTCGGTCAGACCTTTCGACCAAACTTCACTTTTTTCGGCAGCAGCACCCGCCTGGAGCCGACTTGTAGCACCAACGAGTCTCTGCATCAATGACTCACCGATCCACAGGCCACCTTGAAGCACAACGGCCGCGATCTGGATCAGAAGTTGTGATGCAGCATGGGTATTGCAATACCCCCTCGCGCCAGCAGCAAAAGCAGCAAGCGCCTCCTCATCGGTGGGCTGATCGCTCAGAACCACACACGGAATCAACCTCAACTGTGGCGAGAGGTTTTCCATCTGCATGGACACAGACAACCCATGCTCCAAGCGCAACCAAACGATACCTACCTTCGGGGGCTTTCTGGATCTTGAAGCAAGAGCCCTGCCAGCCCGACCTTGCGGAAAAGCTTCGCTCCAGCGAGCAAGCATGAGACCGTGCGGACAAAGAAATAAATGCGCAAGCGCCTGGTTTACCACTGCCATCTCGATCTAGCTAGCGCTCGGTAAAGGCCGCCTGTTTTGCCTTCAATACAGGTTTCAGAATATAGGACAAAATGGACTTCTGCCCGGTAATGATATCTACCTCCGCAACCATTCCGGGAATAATGGGCAGTCCCTCGCCCAACTTGGACTTTTCCGTGCGGACGCGTACCGTATAGAAGGTGTTCCCACGCTCATCAGTAACAGAATCTGCACCGATGAATTCCAATTTGGCGTCAAGACCGCCGTAGATGGAAAAATCATACGCAGTGAACTTCACCAGAGCTCGATCTCCAGGTCGTAAAAAAGCAATATCCTTGGGCGACACTTTGGCCTCCAACAGCAAATTTTCCTCAAGAGGCACAATCTCAACAATGTCTCGTCCCGGTTGAACCACTCCGCCTACGGTGTTGACCAAAAGTCGCTTGACAGTACCCTTTACTGGCGAGCGAAGGGAAGACTTGTCGACCTTGTCCGCAAGTCCAACACCACCTGCGGAACTCACATTGAGCTTTCCAAGCGTGTCGGACAACTCTTTACGCGCCTCACTTTGGAAGTTCAAGGTAATTTCCTGGATCTTGCGTGAAGCTTCTTCGATAGCGGACTGGGTTTTGGATATTTGGGCTGAAGCCATTTCGCGCTCTCCCAGAAACCGCCCTGTTTCGCGCTCCAGCCTCAAAAGCTCGACTTCAGACACAGCGCCATCCTTCAACAGGGGTTTCGTGTACCCCAACTCCTTGGCCGTTAATTCGTAGGCTCTGGATGCTTGCTCCCGCTTGGCACGCACCTCAACAAGCTCCTGCTGGCGCTGTATCAGCTGCTGCTGCGCTATGGATAGCTGTGCATTCAATGTCGATGTACTGGCTTGGTATGCCCGCAACTCCGCTTCCACTGTCTTCGGGGCTTCAGCAACCGCTTCGGGGGGCGGCACAAAGGGCACACCTTCAGCAAGAGCCCGAACCCTTGCCGCTCTTGCCAGCAGGGCCAAATATTGAACTCGATTCTCCTTAACTGAAGAATCGAAACGCGTCGTATCAATATTGACCAAAATCTGCCCGGGCTCGACCACTTGCCCCTCCTGCACCAGGATCTCTGAAACAATACCGCCATCAAGGCTCTGCATAACTTGCAACTGCTTGGAGGGAATAACCTTCCCCTCGCCTTTGGTGATTTCGTCGACCTCCGCCAGGCCCGCCCACAAAACTGCCAGCACCAAAACAGCTCCCAGACTCTTGACCAAAAGCCTGGCACGTAGCGGCTCCTGCTCTAATATGGCGCGGTCCGCATCCCCGCTGAATACCGCATCCATCCGCCCGTCGTCTTGCCGCCAGGACGCTATTGCGCGGTCCAGTCGAGACTTCATGAGGCTTTCCCAATACGACCAGCTTTCAAGGCCTCGATAACCTGCTCATAGGGTCCATCGGCAACAATACGTCCCTCATCAATAACAATGATCCGGTCAGCGAGATCCAGCAACGTGTTCCTGTGCGTCACCACTATCATGGTTTTGTGCTTGGCATAGTTGCGCAAGCGCTCTTTGAACTGCGCTTCAGAGGAGAAGTCCATCGCGCCTGTGGGTTCGTCCAACAATAAAATAGGCGGCTCAAGCAAAACAGCCCTGGCAATGGCTACCCCTTGACGTTGTCCACCAGACAACGACTCTCCTCGCTCGCCAATGATCATGTCGAATCCCTGAGGATGACGATTCGCGAACTCAATCAGCCCGCCTACTTCAGCAGCTGCGAGTATGGCGCCGTCATCCGCATAAGGGGCAGCTATGGCGATGTTGTCACGTAGCGTCCCGTAAAAAAGCATCGCATCCTGCTCGACATACCCGACATTGCGCCGCAGGTCAGCGGGGTCTAGCTGCCGAAGATCAATCCCGTCAACGGTGATAGCGCCCTCGGTGGGCGTATACAGCCCGAGAACAAGTCGCTGTAGAGTAGTTTTACCAGAGCCAACGCGTCCAATAACAACAACATTCTCGCCTGGCTTGATTCTGAAAGTTACACCTCTCAGAGCTTCCTGCGTTCGCCCCGGGTAGCTGAAATGCACGTTGTCAAATACGATTTCCCCTGCAAGATCCGGGCGATGCACAAAGTTTGTTTCGCCTGATCGTTCTCCCGGTTTTTTCATGGTGTCTTCAAGCGAAGCCAATGCCATCCTGGCATTTTGATACTGCATCAGCAATGCGACGATTTGCCCCAGTGGAGCCATGGCCCGACCAGACAACATAGTGGCAGCCACAAGGCCGCCCATGGTCAACATTCCCGCGTGAATCAAATAGACACCGGCAGCGATGATGCTAATGTTGACCAGCTGCTGCAGAGTTGCAACGCCATTGACCACAGAGGACGATAACAAGCGCAATTGCGCGCTCACTCGAGCCAGAAACGAAGCGGTGTCCTCGAGCTTGGACTGCATCTGACTTTCTGCTCCGTGAGCCTTAATGGCTTCCATGGCGGTAAGCGTCTCGACCAGCGTGGCATTGCGCATTGCGGCAGCTCTGAAGGTTGTTTCTGCGAGCTCATGCATTTTTTGCTGAACAACATAGCTGTAAATCACGACCAAAATAACGCCCACTAACGGCGGTATCACCAGTGGCCAGGATATCCAGCCAAGCACAAGGAAGAAGAGAAGTGCAAATGGAAGGTCCACCACAGCAGTAACCGTCGCCGAAGCGATGAAGTCTCGTACAGATTCGAAAGAACGCAATGTTGCGGCATATGAGCCGACAGACGCCGGGCGATCGGACAGCCGCATTCCCAGAACCCGCTCCATGATCAAAGTCGAAAGCCTGAGATCTATGCGTGAGCCAGCGAGATCCACAAAGTAACCCCGCATAACGCGGAGAAAGTAATCGATTACGAGCACGAGTAGCATACCAAACGCCAGCATCCACAGCGTCTCCACTGCGAAGTTGGGCACCACGCGATCATAAATATTCATCGAAAATAGCGGGACTGCCAGAGCGAATATGTTGATCAAAAGCGCGGCGGCCAAAATGTCCCGGTAAAGCGGGAACTGATCACGGAAGGCGCCCCAAAACCAGTGTCTTTGGGGGATATTGGCTAGCTCTGGTGTCCGCTGGTCAAAACGAAAATTCGGTCGCGAGAAAATCGTGATGCCCACATAGCGTCCCAATAACTCTTCCCGCGAAAGCACCACCACCCCCTGCCCCGCCTCGGGGAAAAGCAGGTTCGCCGAGTCTCCCTTTTCATCCCAACCCAACAAGAGGCAAGCGCCGTCGCCCTCCAAAAGCAGAATAACTGGCAATAAAGCCGTATCTATTTTCTCAAGGGGTCGACGCAATATCTTGCAAGACAGGCCAGCCCTCGCCGCAGCTCGCGCAAACAACGTTGGAGGTAGTCCCGACTTGGGCAAAGGAAGGCCAGCAGACAAGGCAGCACGCGTACTGGGACGACCATGTATGCGCGTCAGTTCCACCAGACAATCGAGCAATGGATCGTGGTGAAGCAAGTCCTCACGCAGGCCTTGAGCCAGATGGCTTGGCTCGCTCTTGGCACTGGCTTCAAACGACACGTTCATGTCACTCATTCTTTTCAATCAACTATCCAAAATTTGAAAGCGCTCAGCAAACGTAAATAATTGTAATTCAATCAATCACTTGCCGCCATATTTTCAAGTAAAGTTGGCGGGCATTTCGTTGTTCCGAGGCCACCATGACTGTCCAGACAACGGCGACGAAAATCTGCTGAAGCCTGAAGGCTGAAATTTTCCCACCGACTGCTTTACTGTGCGAGTACGCGATTCGGAACCGCCCAGATTCAGCGAGCCAATCAAGCCTACCCTACAGCGGTCGGATGTTACCCCGATTAAATTTAATTAGTCCCTTACCCGGCGGTTTGACTTGAGGCAACGCTGATCAAGTCCACGCCCAGAGGGGCTGAAACGCTATAAATCGCTGAAACAGCAAACCCTTGCCATGGCAGCCGACCAAACCTTTGAGAACTACCGCAAGCCCACACGGCGCGATGAATTTCCCAAGACCATGGAAGCCATCGTGCCGTGGTCAGCACTGTGCGAGATGATTGAGCCGCACTACCCCAAAGCAGGCAATGGCCGACCGCCCATAGGACTGGAGCGCATGCTGCGCATCCACTTCATCCAGCACTGGTTCAATCTGGCAGACCTGTCCTGCGAGGAAGCCCTGTACGGCAGCGCCAGCCTGCGCCGCTTTGCCGGCATTGACCTGGGCCGCGAGAGCGTGCCCGACGCGACCACGATGCTGAAGTTTCGCAAGCTCCTCAATGAGCACAAGCTCGGCGAAGCCCTGTTTGCCAAAGTGGGCCATGAGCTGCAGACCCGGGGCTTCAAGGTCAACACCGGCACCATCGTGGATGCCACTCTTCAATTGGCGCGCCCAGCTCCACCAAGAACAAAGACAAGGCGCGCGACCCCGAGATGCACCAGACCCGCAAAGGCAAACAGTGGTACTTTGGCATGAAGCTGCATATCGGCGTGGACAGCCAAAGCGGGCTGGCCCACAGCGCCGTGGTGGCTGCAGCCAACGTGCATGACAAACATCCTTTGCCGCACTTGCTGCACGGCAACGAGCAGCGCGTCCATGGCGACTCGGCCTATGCCAGCCAGAAGGCGCTGATTCACAGCAAGGCGGCCAAAGCCAAAGACTTCACCAATCAGCGAGTCAAGCGCAAAGGCAAGATTGACGAAGTGGCCAAGGCGAAGAACCGCACCAAATCCAGCATCCGTGTCGGGGTGGAGCATGTCTTTGGCGTGGTCAAGCGGCTGTGGGGCTTTGGCAAGGTACGTTACCGGGGGCTGCACAAGAATGCAACGCGGGCGTTCACAGCCTTGGCGCTGGCCAATATCTACCGGTTATGAGCCGACTGCACCTCAAAACATATTATAAGTTTTGAAATGGTTTGAAAAGGCATAAAACAATGAACTACCGGTGTGAAAGGCGAAAAGAAGGTAGACTTCATAACTCAACAAAGATATCGTCCGACGCCAATTGAACTCACGTGATCGGCCAGAAGCTGGCACTTCGTCGCCTGTGGGGTCCGCTCCTGATGGGACCTTTGGGCTGCCCAAGGCACTTCATCCCCTGGCCAAATGGGCTCAGAAAATGGGGCTTGACTCGATATTTCTGGCGCTAGTTGACGCCACAAAGACAGACAAGCATCCTGAGTTTGCAGGAACCGTCATCAAGTTCCTCTTGCAACCCGAAGCCTCAAATTCCATCTCACGCTGGTCAGACGAGCTGACATGTGCCATGGAGTTACGCCGCTTTTCCGAAGCATGCGTCGTCTCCCCTTTCATTGCCGAAACGTATCCGGCCATGCCGTCCCTCAAGCTGGTATCTCAACAGCTGACCGGCGGCCTTTTGAACAAATTGTCCACAGTAGCCCTGGTTGCTCGCCCAATCCAGTCCAGCAGCGAAGGGGATCGGGAATGGCTTTTCGCGCTACGTACCTGGGTTTTTCTCCAAACTATTAACGCAATTTTTCAGGGCGGCAGCCCAAATCCATACCTTGTCGAAGTCACAAACAAGTTGAGGTTGGCCATCGACCGGGACGAGCGGTGGCTAGCCCTTTTTGCCCGACTGCGAGGTTCACCCACCTCATTTAACGGTGTGACACGCCACCTTGCACTAGCGGCACGACGCCTGCTCGCGGATCAATCCGTCACCAGCTCAGTTTACAGACAACTGCTCGGCAATTTAAGGAATTTTTGCGAAGGTAAAACATCGGAATCCGACGATCCCGTCAATCTGGATGACCACTGGCGGTTCCGCAGCTATATAGAGCAGCGGGCCAAGCCCAGCCACGGCTTATGGGACATCGATGACCCGGAGAAATGGGGAGCTCCGGATACGGAAGACCCAGATCAGCAGATCGAGCCTTACGCCCCGGCTTTTAATTTTGATCCGATCGGGTCTGAAGAGTCCGTTTTGGCAATGACCAGGGTCAGCGAAGATGAAACACCTGTGGAGCAAGATCGCGTAGCGCGAGGCATCCTTTTGGCTACAGCCGAAGATCATCAGTTTCTGCCCTACAGTTGGAACCGACCATCTACCGTGGAGCAGGTTAACCTTAAAAAATGGATCAGCTCGGCGCTGGCTGGTGACGATGAGCAGCTAAAAATACTGGCCATTTTTACCGCCATTGCGACTCGCACAGCGAATTCGCTGGAAACCGTACTTCCAACTCCACTTTCAGCAATCCCTGGGCCTGACTGGTCACTAAACATCCAACAGGGATTTCTGCACAGACTGCCCCCGCGCCGATATAACGGCTGGCATGTCACTCCAGATGCAGAATCATGGGTCGAAACACTTGCAGAAGTTTTAGTGGTTCAGCTTGCCTCAGCAGAGGCCAGAACTCTACAAGAATTGTTTGCCTCGGCGCCGGCCAGCACCCAACTTGGGCACTTGTGGTCAGCGACGAACCCGGCTTCGCCAGCAGTCCTTTTCGGGAGAACTTGCCGAGGTACTCCGGGCCTTGAGCGCCTCCGATCCGGCATGCTGGCGCAAGTCATGGAGCAGCAGGTTTTCGAGGCTACGTCGGACCCCGTATTGAGCCAGCTCCTTGCCAGCCACCCGCGGACCGGTTTGGGTGGAGCCTGTGCCTACGCCTCCTACCAGCATGGTCTGGTTCAGACGCTGCTGACGACGGTTTCTCCTGCCACACCACATCGGCCTGAAGACGGAAATGGCGCGCAATCCAATGCGGCAGGCAGTGAACTCTCGCCGCTGGACGATGTTCTGCGCGTGGCTTGTCACGAGGCGCTGGAAAAAGTCAATCACTTGGCTGCCCAACCAGCCAGATGGCGCGACCATCACAACGCCGTGACCGCTTATGTGGTGACAGTCCTCCTGTCTACCACTGGCGCTCGCCCTGTCAGCAGCCCTTTTGAGCAGCTGGGGCATTTTGACCTCAGCACCTGCTCTATCTATATAGAGGACAAAGTGTCATCCCGGCTGCACCAGGGACGAATCGTCCCCGTGCCCGAGTGGGTGGCTTCACTTGTAAGTGACTACTACCTTCCCCATTTGGGCCGAATGGCTGAACTTGTCGCTGACCAAGATGCCCCCCTGAGCCACGAGCTTCGGCAAATGTCTGAGGGCAGGCCCAACGATCAATTGCCGCTATTTTTTCTTTTGGGGTCTGAGCCAAAGCTGCACTGGATCGAGGTCTCTGAAACCTCGCTGCGCGCACTTGAAGTTTTCTCCTGGCCTTTGCCGTGGAACCTGATGCGGCACAGGCTGGCGACAGCACTCAAACGCGTCAGCGTGGATCACGAATGCATCAATGGAATCACCGGCCATGGTGAGAACGGGACAGCTGCCTATGGGCCCTATTCGATGCGGATCTGGACAGACGATGCAGCCCGGATGCGCCAACCCTTGACCGAAATCTTGTCTCGGCTTGCCTTGGAGGTGCCCAATTTGCCAGGATGTACAGCCCATCCAGTGCGGAAATCGGGTGAAGCAGCGCTAACTTCCAGCCTCCACAAGACGACCAACTTTGGTTCATCGGCACGTGCAGTGCAGCGCCAGGCAAGTCATGAAAGTGCACGCAAAGGGGCCGAGGCGGAAATTCTGGCGTTTGTCGCCGACCGTCCTATCGACAGTCTGAAACCCGAACAGTGGGAGAAGCTAAGCCAGATGATGCTGTTGCATGAGGACCGGCGGCCCAGAACGCTGGGATCGATCAGGTATGAGGCGCTGCAGCAGTGGATTTCCGAAAATTGGCAACAAAAAGGCCTCCGACCGCGCATCAAACGCCGTTACCTGCCCGCCCTCGAAGAAAAGTCACCCTTTACCGCCGACGCTATCGGATGTCTCGGGCGGATAAACGCAGCTCTGGACATCATCCAAAAAACCGTCGAATCCAAAGCGTCCTCCCGAACATCTCACAGGGAATCGCTGGCACTGGGCATCACGATGATGATCCTCCAGTCTCGTCTGGCGGACCCAGCAATGATCGACGACCTGCTGCAAAACAGGAATTACCGCCTGGTGACGTTCCAGCGAGCATATTTCCTCGAGCATTCTCCAGGACTGGATAAGGTGGCAAACACACCCGTCCGGAGATACGCCATCAGCGAAACCACCTTCATGCTGCTGGCGAAGGCCAAAATAGCTACCATCACGCTGGATGCACGCCAATGGCCAGTCTCCGATAGTCTTCTGAACTTGGGTAAACCGTTCGGCCCCGATGCGAAACAGAAGACGTTGCGGCCGACTCTCCTCGCAATGGCTACCCAAGTCCAACAGGCTAATGCGTTGCAGTATCCAGGAGTGATTGCGGCATATCTCAATGGTGAAATTGTCACGGCGGGTTTGCGACATGCCGATTGGGCGCGGGTCACGCTGGGTAAAGCGCTCAATTTCAAGTCCCCAGATCATCCCGAAGACGATGACGCAGCAGCAGACGCGAATTCCGAAGACGACGAGAACTCGCCGCCTCCGGAAACAGTCGATACCCATTTTGTGACTCATTCAGATGCCTTCCTGGCATCCAGTCCGCAAGCGGGTGCGGAACCGCTGGGTACTTCCGAACGCCAGAGTGATTGCTTCAGTTTTTTCAAGCAGACGCGTGATGCGCTTAACGAGGAGATGCGAAAGGCATCACCTGACCGGAAAAACCTTGATGTAAAACTTCGAGTCCTCATCTCGGAGTACAAGGACCGGGTCAGCCGATCATGCCTGCTTCTCGGTGAGTGGCAACGCTCCCTCCTCTGGCGAAAATCCAGAAAAGGACTCCTCCGCTTCCGCTCCGTGAAGCGTTACTTCAACGCTTTGTCGGTCTGTTTCCAGGCGATGGCCTACGAGCATGATTTATTGGCATGCGACGAGGAGGAAGTCACCGACTTTTACCGCCGCGTCATGGAAATCCGCCAACTGGTACGGCCCGGAAAACCGTCAGGGCCATCCATACACACAGGAGAGAAAATCCACAGCGGGGACACTGATGAGGAAGAAAAGTCAACTGCAGCGTATTACCGTTCACAGAGCTTGGCGCTTCAACTGCTAAGGGATTTCCACCGACTGATGAGTCGTGAATTCGGGGTGGAGGACCCAGACTGGTCCGAAATCAGCGTAGCTGATGAACTGCTGTCAATTTCACCAAGCATTCTTACGGAGACGGAATACCTTTGTACCCTCCGCAATCTGGCGCCAGCACCGGGTACGGCCGCTCGCATTGAACTGGCTCGCGCTTTCATCCTGCTAGCGGCCTTCCGCTTCGGCTTGCGGGGGGCCGAAGTGACTGGCCTGCTCCGCTCTGACTGGGTTGACGATCAACCCGACGCCATCGTTGTACTTGTGCGGGGAAATTCATTTCGGAGGCTCAAAACACCGGCTGGCCAGAGGCAGGTACCCCTCCTTTTTGTGCTGACCGATCATGAAAAGGAATTGATCGCTCGCTGGCTGGATTCCTGGCAGGGAATTACAGTGCTGAATGGCAAAGGTCCTCTTTTCGCGAATATTGAATCACCAGACGAATTGATGAACGGTCAACTGCTGCGACGCGAAGTGGGTGATGCGATCAAGCAGGTAAGTTGTAATTCTGAATTGTCTTTGCACCATGCGCGTCACTCATTTGCCAATAACGTCGCTTCGCTGTTGATGGAAAACACTGAGGGCATCTGGCCCCATGCGCTGTTGCCGCTGCAAACAACGCCAGATCGCAAAAACCACGTGCGGCGGCTTCTGCTCAGCACGGATCAGGTGTCACGGCGCACCCTGTGGGCAATTGCCCGACTACTGGGTCATGCGCATCCGCAGGCTAGCGTTCGGAGCTATATCCATCTGCTACCGGAACTTGCTGCCCACTACGTCAACCTGCCGGTGACCACCCCCGGCATAGTTGTTGCCGGTGCGAATGAGATTTACATAGACTTGGACCAACTGAAAGAGGCAGAAGGCTACCTCGAAATCAAATCGGGGCGCGAACCGGTCGAAGCGGAACTACCATTAAACGCGGCCGAGGCGATGCGCTACTTGCACCTACGCCAGCGCGGAACAGTCTCAAAGCGCGCCCAAACCATACTTGGAATTTCCGATCTGGAGGCCGGTCGACTCAATGAAGCATTAGCCATCACGGACCAGATCTTCAAGCGGAGGCCTCACATCAATCCTGCGCTTGGGGGAGCCTCCATTCTTTCCAGTCACATCACAGAGGCGCGTTGGAACGCGCTGACCGCCCGTGCTGTCAAAGTGAAATGGCCTCAGAATGCTCAGCGGCAAGCTTCAATCACGATCAAAAACCTGCCGGAAATGATTGGACCCTCACGGCAAATTTTGCTGTGGAAGTCTGACTATTTCAGTTTCTTCAACACAGTGGTGAGCGCCTGGAAGTTGAGTAAAACCAGTTACAGATTTGTGTGCACTAATCGCGGCGAGAAAGCACTGTTGGAAATCGCAGCGGGCGCAGGGCTAGACGAAGATCTGAAAATGAAGCTTGAGTCGGAGCTTCAGGCTGAAAAACTTTCACTACAGATCGATCAGGTCGAGTTGGAAAATCCACTAATGCTGGTGAAACACAGATGTGCCGTACTGACTGACACCGGAACCGGATCTGATTTGCGGTCGAGTTATGAGCTAGCGCTGATATTTATGGTCAGCGTTGCCTTGGCCGAGCTCACAGAGTCACGGCCCATGACAACTTGAAAGGTGCGTGAGGCGCATAAACCCTACACTGGACGGATCCATGCCAAGATTGCACATGCGCGGGTAAACGTACACGCGCTTTACGCTGATTTGAAGGGCGCATCCGGCGCAAAGGCGTAAATGGGATTGCCTTTTCGGTCCAGCGTCTTGTAGGTTCTGACACTTTGTACCTCCGCCTTGAGGGCTGAATGCGCCACCGAAATCAGGTCAACCTGATCGGGCGAGAAGCTCAGAAGATGGCGTTTGCTCTCACTCAGAAAAATTAGCCAGCGGTTATGGAGGTCAAAGCCGTCAAATTTCCCGATCAAAATTTCTTCCTTTGGATGGTGATTCGAGCGGTCAGGTTTTGCACCCAATCGCCCTTCCACTTTCAATCGCTGATCTGCGCTGGTGACGTGCACAGCACCTGTGAACCTGCGCGCCCCAAAGGATTGCAGGGTCCCTTGGACAGCCTTCTTAAGACCTTCGTGGCGAGTTTTCGGCAACTCAGAAAATAGGTCATTTTCGATTTCATCGAAATGACTTCCAGACGTGAGCGCCGCTGTGACACAAGTGGTGATCGCTGCGACTTCCCCAAGGTTCAAATCGTGCCTATCTTCTCCACGGACCCACAGTCTTAAGCCAACTCTGCAGTTGGAACCGCAAAGCACGAGATAACAAGTGCATACCAACAGCTCCCCCGGAAATGTGTTGGTTTGAACAAGCGCAGACTTGACCGCATCTAGCAAAATATGCGCTTCATTCCACCTCAATAAATCAAGATCGCCAGTCAACAATAACTGATCGTCTGTTACGTTCCTAACGACTATTTTGCGGTCCTGCTGTTGCTCGAATTGAGCGAGAAGTATGTAGCCCTCTGGGGACAATGCCAGATCGGTAATGTTGGGAAAGAATTGCTTTTTTGAGCTCATGTTGAGACTTTAGGCAGTTGAACCGCGATCCGGCGTCGAGAAACATGCCTGAATTAGCAGATTTCTCCTCTTTTCGAGCCTACGCACGTCACCAAGCCGCGCGACCCTCGGGTGCAGCCCTCTGTCTAGTGATGACAAATTGACAGTACTATTGCATATTCCGTTTCATCGTGACCGCACATTCCGGCATCGTGACCAGGGATTCCGGTCATCGTGACCGGGGGTGAATTTGAAGATTCCGGCATCGTGACCGCTGATTCCGGTGATCGTGACCGATGCCCCAGTAGGCATGGTGTTGCGCATGTAAACCAACCCTGTGGGCCTGTAGCCTCTGGCAGTTTGTCAGGAGCCACATGCCCACCCCCAGGATCAACATGCGCAAACTCAAAGACGCGCTGCGTCTCAAACTCGTTGGTGGGCAAAGCCACCAGGAAATAGCCACCGCCCTTGGCATCGCCAAAGGCAGCGTCACCAAATACACCCGGCTGGCTGCCAGCGCTGGCCTTGACTGGGGCGCCATTGACGCCATGAGCGAGACGGACTTGGAGCGGCGTTTATTCGGCTGCGCCTTTGCCAGTAC
>NZ_JBDNGU010000221.1:0-3356 GCF_041689105.1 Polaromonas sp.
AACAGTTACCTCTCCCTCGATGCGGTCCAATACCACGTTATCAACACGCCACGGTGAACGTAGCCCCAAAATCTGCGCGTAAAGGTCTGTATCTCTCATGCCTGCAAGCTTAAACTACCCACTCAATGTGGTGAAGCCCCATATTTATAAAACAAGCGTCATAAAAATTCAGATTCATAAATAACGCCGCTCCTGTTAATTGCGACATTGAGGCTGTAGAAAAACCCCACAAACCAAACATTCTGCTAAAATGTGACACCGCAACTAAATCGGGTGCGACACATGCCAAAGTTCAAACGTTATTACTACAATCAGTCGACCAGCTCCAGTACATTAGTTTTCGCCAGCTGCTGTATGTTTTTGCGAAGCGACCATCACCGTGTGCAATGCTCAACATTTCGAGCAGACGTGACTCGCGGAAGTAACCACGGAGAAGCCATGCCGGCATGGCTAGGTTGCGAATACAGGCCAGCCGTACTCGACTTTCCTGGATTCCAAAGAACATTGCTTTGCTCGTAAACTTTGTACCGTTACCGCAAACGATCTGCGATGACTCGGAGACGCTGTCCCCAAAAACTTTATTTTTCCAAATTCTCAATATTTAGGATCATGGGCTATAATAAGTGGACTGGCAGGAAGCGCGCTAGTTTGCCCGGGGCGGTATTGCTCGGGCTTTTTAGTTTATTGGGTGTGGCAAGCCAGCACATTAGAGGGTTGCTGAGAAACTTACAGGCGATGAGCAAAGGAAAAGCTCAAACCAGCCCAAAAACTGAACGCAAAACGCAAAATGTTCTGCCGGGAATACCTGGTTGATCTAAACGCAACGCAGGCCGCTATCCGTGCGGGTTACAGCACTAAAAACGCCGATGTAACGGGCCCGAAAATGTTGGGAAAAGTTGGTATTGCCGAATTCATCCAACAGCTAATGACTCAGCGTGCAGAAAAGGTCGGGGTCACAGCTCAATCAGTGATCGAAGAGATCGCTAAAATGGCGTTTGCCAACATGGCTGACTACACACGACGCGCGAGAGGGTTGCCCAAGAATTCGGAGAACAGAGGAACAAGACCTGAACACTGCATCTGCATGGAACCGATTACAGCAATCCAAACAGGTGGCTATCGGTGAGAGCGATAGCCTTGCAACCGTAGTGGTGAAGCTGGGCGGTATTCGCGTGAATTGGAGACAGAATATAACAGGCGATACTGTTAGCAATAAAATGGTACCCGGTGTTGGGCCGGTGTTTAGGAAAACCGGTACAAACCCGGACGCAATGGCAACAATGCTGTTTAAGCACGGTTACATCACGCAATCTCAACTTGATGACATGGACGGAAGAAATGAGCTGTATGACGCTCTAAATTCAGAACTGGTGGTGGGCAGAAAAAGTACAAGTTGAATTCCGACAGGGCAATTGAAGAGGCTCTTCAGGATCGAGAGGATCAGCACCAGGCTGAAATGGAGGAAATGCAAAGCCAGCGCGAAGCCATGTACGCACATATCAAGGACGAATACGGACAGCAGGCTGCTGACATTGCAAGACTTTACGATGACGCGCATGATGATTCTATTTCAGATATTCTTACTGACAACGATATACAAGACCAACAAAATCAGGAATATGAAAACGACAGAGAGTCAGCCAGTGCAGAAGAAGGATTCAATCCCTACCAGACCGAAAGTGGTGAGCCAGTGCGGGCAGTTGGCAGAGAAGCGCCTGGCCAACCTCAGGAAGCTGAGCGGGCTTTGGTGATGCGTCCGAGTCGCGCTTTGCCACCGCTGCTGTATTGGCCCGGCACGAGTCCGATCCATGCTGCGACCTGACGCCCGTTGCTGAAGTCATGCCCACTACCAATGCTGGCCAGCAGTGCACTGGCCGTGGTAGGTCCTATCCCCGGTAGCTGCATCAAACGTTTGCTGCGCGCATCGTCACGCGCGATTTGTGCGATCGCTTTGTCATATTCGTGGATACGTTCTTCTAGCTGGCCCGCATGAGCGAGCATATCGCCCACACAGCGGTTGGACCAACCCGGCAGGTCTTCCAGGTGTGCACCGATTTCAGCCGCGCAGGCGTTCCACCTTTTGTGGAAGGACGATGCCAAATTCGGCAATGAGTCCGCGCAGGCGGTTGTACAGGACGGTGCGTTCTTCGACGAAGCCTTGGCGGGTTCGATGTAAGGTCAAGGTGGCTTGCTGGTGTTCGTCCTTGATCGGCACAAATAGCATCTGCGGACGGGTGACGGCTTCACAGGTGGCGGCCGCATCGGCTGCATCGTTCTTGCCGCGCTTGCCCGTCATGCGGTATGGGGTGACAAACTTGGGCGCGATCAAGCGGACGGTGTGGCCGTACTGTTGAAACTGTCGTGCCCAGTGGTGTGCACCGCTGCAGGCTTCCATGCCAATCAGGCACGGTGGCAGGTTGGCAATCAGGGGCAACAGTTGGTCGCGTGCAACCTTGGGTTTGACCAGCCCAACCTTGCCATTCTCATCTACGCCGTGAATAGCAAAAACATTCTTGGCAAGGTCAATTCCTATCGTGATAATGTTCATGACTTTCCTCCACTGGTGGTGTTGATGAAAACTGCGATTTCAATCAGCGCACTTTTGATGCCGTTCGCGACACCTTCGCCGCTACCTCAGGACGGGGAAGTCCCTTTCATTCGTTAGGTCGCGCTGAAACAGCATTAGGCGACGCAAGACCAGGAATCCAACTTACTCGGGCTAATGATGTTCAATCGACTAAAAAGATGGTTCAAGCGACCAAATAATCCCGGAGGTCACGTCTACTACACAAGGCTCATAACCCAGCAAGGAACGTTCTACAAGATTGGATACACGACCAAGCCAAGTTTGATGGAACGCATGAGCTTCGGTGGACTCGGTGACGAAAAGCTGATTGACCGCGTTCTTCTTTTTACGTTTCGCGAAGATGCCTGGGATGTCGAGCAAACCCTCCTTGAGCACTTCGATAAGCATCGAGCGTTTGGAAAATTCAGCAACGACCCGATGATGCCCCTAGCAGGAAGAGGTCAGTCCGAGTTGTTTTCTCATGACGTACTAGGCTTAGATAGTGATCTCTATCGGTTGTCAGAGGAGCAGCAGGCGGCGCTCAAAGTGGATCTCGCGCAATCGAAGGATGGTTGTTTGATGGTTCTTCTCGGCTTAGTTCTAATTCCCTTCACATTGGGCTTCTCGCTCTTCTTCATCGCAGGTGGAGCGTCCTACTTTTTCGGGTCCGGCGCAGGCACTCGACTGGGCAAAAAGCAGCCGCAACACACATCTAAAATCCAAGAGCTCGTAAATGAATTAGTGCAGGCAGGGCCACAAAACAAGGGCACGGCCTAACGAATAAGGTTAG
>NZ_JBDNGU010000222.1:0-1777 GCF_041689105.1 Polaromonas sp.
CCAACTGGGTCTTGCATTGAGGCGAAGCCTGGCGGCGCCGCACAGCGCTCAGTCTTGCTGCGTGCCCAGCGTGAAGTAAAACGTTGCACCTTGACCCGGCGCAGAGTCTGCCCAGATGCGCCCGCCATGCCGCGTGACGATGCGGTGCACTGCTGCCAGGCCGATGCCAGTGCCAGAAAATTCGGCGGCGGTGTGTAGCCGCTGGAACGCGCCAAACAACTTGTCCGAATAAGCCATGTCAAAGCCAGCGCCCTTGTCCTGTACGCAATACACGGACTCTCCGTCCGGGCCGCTCTCTCGCCTGAAAGTAATACGGGTTAGCGGCTGCTGGCTGCTGAACTTCCAGGCATTGCCCAGCAGATTGTCAAGGACATCCCGCAGCAGGCTTGGATCACCCTGAACCAACAGCTCCGGCTGAGTATCCAGCTGCACCACCCGGCCGGGCTCGCGCTCCTGATAACCGCTCAGTATCGTTTTGGCCAGAACGCTTAGATCGACGTTCTCCCAGCGCAAGCTGGTCCGCGAGACCTGGGCCAATGACAGCAAGGAGTCGATCAATTCGCTCATCTGCAGCACCCCGGCGCGGATGCGTGCAATGTAGTGCTTGCTTCGCTCGCTCGCCTTGCCGGCATCGGCTTCCTTGTCGAGCAAGCCGCTGAATCCGGCAATGGTGCTCAGAGGCGTGCGCAGATCGTGGGAGACCGAGTACGAAAACGCCTCCAACTCCTGGTTGGCCGTCTGCAGCTGCGCGGTGCGCGCCTGCACCTGTTCTTCGAGGATGCGACCATGGTTCTGGAGAAAATCGCCAAATTCTTTCAAACGCAACAAATTACGCACTCTCAACGACAACTCGGTCGGATCGATGGGTTTCGTCAGGAACTCTTCCGCCCCGGCATCGAGGCCCGCCAGGCGTGCGCTGCGGTCGGTGAGCGCTGTCACCATGATGATCGGAATATTCGAGGTGGCGGGGTTGACTTTGAGGATGCTGGCCACCTCATAGCCGTCCATGTCCGGCATCATGATGTCGAGCAAAATCAAATCAGGCGCGCGCTGCGCAATCAAGGCCAGTGCATCTTCGCCACTGGCGGCGCTCTGCATCAGATAACCTTCGTGCCGGAGCAGCACGTCGAGCAGCCTGCAGCTATGGATTTCGTCATCGACGATGAGGATCGTCGCGGGGTGGGGTGGGGGGCTGGTCGCCATGGTGCTGGTCATGACGCCGGACCAATGGGGTTTGCTTCACTGGCCGCTTGCGGCTTCGCCTTGATCAAGAGGGTGTTGATCGCTGCATACAATTCCTGGTAGCGCAGCGGTTTGGCGATATACGCCTCGCAGCCGGCTATCTGGCTCTTTTCCTGGTCCGCTTTCATCGCCATCGCGGTCAGCGCAATGACGGGAATGGCGGCGGTGACCGGATCTTGCTTTAACAACGCTGTCGCCGCCAAGCCGTCCATGTCGGGTAGCTGGATATCCATCAGGATCAGGTCAGGCTGGTCGGCCCGCGCGATTGTCAAGCCGGTTTCCGCATCGGTCGCGCACATCACGGCATGGCCGGCGTTCTGCAGCAGAAGCACGGCCAGCTTCATGTTTGCCGCGTTGTCTTCAATGATCAATACTCTGGCCATATGAACTATTTACTATAGATAAGGCCCCATAAAGTCTGAACTTTCTTCGATTTTTCGTGTCGAAGCTTGATGGAAAAAGAAAGCGCAAGAAAGCAAACACTGGAGCAACTTCACGAGCGTCGCAAGCAAGTCGTGAGGTTGTACAAAAAAGG
>NZ_JBDNGU010000223.1:0-2866 GCF_041689105.1 Polaromonas sp.
CGCCGGGCCTACATCGTGTACGGCGATCCGCGCTACGCGCACATCAGCCGCGTACTGAGGCGTTTTGACTACCCCCAACGCAGCAAACGCGAGCGTGGCGTGGTGCTGGCCTACCTGCGCCACACCAGCGGCTACAGCCGCCCCCAGATCACCCGCCTGGTGGCACGCTGGGAAGGTAACCGCATGTCCGCGATCCCCCTGAGCAAACGCTACCGCGCTCCAGCTGCGCCATTCCCCCGCAAGTACACCCAAACCGATGTCCAGTTGCTGGTAGAGATGGACCGCGCCAATGAGGACGTCTGCGGTCCGGCCGTTGTGCATCTGTTGCGCCGCGCCTGGCGCGTGTATGGCGATCCCCGCTATGAGCGCCTGGCAGGTCTGTCGGTATCGCACCTGTACAACCTGCGCAAAAGCACCGGCTACCAAGCCCGGCGCACCCACTTCACCAAGACGCGTCCCGTATGCAACCCCATTGGCGTGCGCAAGGCACCACGGCCCCATGGACGTGCGGGCTGGGTACGCATTGACTCCGTTCACCAAGGCGACCTCGATGGCGTCAAGGGGGTCTATCACATCACCTGCGTCGATGCGTCAAGCCAGTGGCAGGTTCAGGCCTGCGTAGAGGGCATCAGCGAGGCATTCCTGCTGCCGGTGCTGGAATTGGTGATGGCACAGTTCCCGTTTGTGATTGAAGGATTTCACTCGGACAACGGCTCGGAGTACATCAATCACCAGGTGGCCAAGATGCTGGACAAGCTGCGCATCGAGCAGACCAAATCCCGCTCGCGCCAGAGCAACGATAACGCCCTGGCCGAAAGCAAAAATGCCAGCGTGGTGCGCAAGCACATGGGCTACAGCCATATTCCCCAGAAGTACGCCAAGCCCATTAATGCGTTCTACGAGGGGGTGTTCAACTCGTGGCTCAATTTGCATCGCCCCTGCCTGTTCGCCACCGAGGTCGTGAGCGTGAAGGGCAAGATCATCAAGCGTTACAAGCACAAGGATGTGAAGACGCCGCTGGAGTGTTTGGTGCTGCTCAATGAGAAGGGATTGGTCAAATTCAAAGTGGGCATCACGCTTGAAGATTTACTGGCTCAGGCCAGCGATAAAACCGACCTCCAAGCGGCCCGGGAGATGCAACAAGCCAAGGCTGATTTGTTTGCTTTGTTCAACAAGCCCAAACGCAAACAGCAGGCCTGAAGCCACTCAAATCAAGGCGGAGTCGTGCGTAAAAAAACCATGCGCGCCGGGGGGCCTCCGGCGGCCTGGCAGGGGCCTGAAAGGAAGAAAATCAGAAGACAAAAACCGGCCCCTTTAAACTTCAACTTTCAACCCGGTCAAACCGAACAGCAGAAGTCATCGACTCAAGCCCCTTTCAGGCTCATACCTGGATTGGAAAATACTGGCCCAAAGTATTTACCAGCAAAACCCCATTGACGTTGGCATGCGCGACCCCTACACTAATTCACCACTTGGATACATCCGTGGCACGACATCCAGATGACACGCCCTTCGTGGTGGCCCGCCGAGGGCGTCTCGGTGCGAACAAGGAGTCCCGCCATGGCGTTGAATATTGCCGACCTCGCTCACTACCGACACGCAGGCCACATCACCGTGTCCGGTGTCTTCGACGCAGCGCAAACGAGCGCTGTCGTCGCGGACATCGAAAAGTGGGGAGAAGAGTTCCTGGCCGACCTGCCCACTGCCGAGCGCGTCTGGTATGTCGATGGCGGGGTGAAGGCGCGTACAGTGCTGCGCAAGCTGGACAACCCGCACCACCATCGCGAATCGGTGCGTCAACTAGCGTCGACCCCGTCGTTGGTCGAAATCGTCGAATCGCTCGTCGGGGCCGGCGTGTCGGTCTTCTTCAGCCAGATCTTCTTCAAGCCGCCGGAAGGTGGCGGCCCGAAGCCGGCGCATCAGGACAACTTCTACTTCGGACCGAACGACCTCGAAGGCGTGGTCACGGCCTGGATCGCGCTCGACGACGCGACACTCGAAAACGGCTGCCTGTATTTCGGCGAAGGCACGAACCGCGGTCCGGTGTACGCGCACGAGGCCCCCGCCGACGAGCCCTACAACCTGCAGTTGCCGCCTGCCCTGATGGCACGCCAGCCGATGCTGCCGGCACCCGTGATGCGTGGGGGCGTGTCGTTCCATCACGGCAACACCTTCCACCAGTCAGGACCCAATCTGTCCACGCACTGGCGTCGCGCCTGTGCGCTGCACTACGTGAACTCGCACACGCTCTTCGAACATCCGGCGCTGCCCTATGACGAGCGGCTGAAGCTGCGCATCAGCTGACACGACCACCTTTCAACGACCACAATCGATCATGACCACACTACGACTTGGAATCATCATGCACGGCGTTACCGGACGCATGGGCATGAACCAGCATCTGATCCGCTCCATCATCGCGATCCGCAAACAAGGTGGTGTCACGCTGTCGAATGGTGACAAGGTCATGCCGGATCCCATCCTCATCGGCCGCAATGCCGAAAAGATAGAGGCACTGGCCAAGACCCACGGCATCACGCGCTGGGGCACCGACCTCGACGAGGCACTGAAGAACCAGGACGACAGCATCTTCTTCGACGCCGGCACCACGCAGATGCGCCCGACCCTGCTGGCCAAGGCGATCCGCGCCGGCAAACATGTGTATTGCGAAAAGCCGATTGCCACCAACCTCAACGAAGCGGTTGAAATAGCGCGCCTGGCGCAAAGTTCAGGCCTGAAGCACGGCGCGGTGCAGGACAAACTCTTTCTGCCCGGCCTGCGCAAGCTCGACATGCTGCGCCGCGCCGGTTTCTTCGGCAAGATGATCTCCGTGCGGCTGGAGTTTGGCTACTGGGTATTTGAAGGC
>NZ_JBDNGU010000224.1:0-1724 GCF_041689105.1 Polaromonas sp.
ACAAAGGTGGTGGCCTCTGCGGAAAGTGCAATTCCGTTGGAGCGCACGCCATGCAGCGAGGGCATGCGGCTGGTCATTAAAGTGGCGCGATTGGGCATGCACGCGGGATTGGCGACATAGAAGCGCTCTGAGCGCCAGCCGCGCGCAGCGATGGAGTCGATGTGCGGTGTGCGTACGACTGAATTGCCGTAACAACCCAAGTGGTCTGCCCGGTGCTGATCGGTGATGATAAAAAGAAAGTTAGGGCGCATGACGACGTTGAAGTTATGGGATTGCGGGAGGCGTTCGCCACGACAACAGCAAGGCTGTACCGATGGGTAGCATCTTGGGGATCGTGACCGTTGCGAAATGACCTAGCGTTCGCCCAAAGCTCCTATTGAATTCGTCGCCGAGCGCAGATAACTGAAGCGGTTGCTGCATCAGCAGTTCGCGCGCAGCGGCGACTGTCGCGTCGCGAGCGTTTCGCAGTGTGTTGCGTTGTTCCAGTTCTTCCAACAGGTCTTCGGCCGCAGCCAGCGACTGCGGCCACAGCGCCAAGTGGCGATAGAGGCTCGCAACGACAGCGGGTTCTGGCTCGTCTGCTACGCGGTTCAGGCGGTGGATGCGTGCGCGCGTGACGTCGTCAAGATCCCGAAAGTCTGGCAAAGGCCTCAGCGGCTGCGGCTGCGGCTGCGGCTGCGGGTAAGGTAGAGTCGCGTACGCGGAGTTACCGTTGCCGTCTGCGCTGGCCGGAGCCCCCCGCGCGAGCAGTAAAGCCGATAGCGCTACGAGGTTTTGGCTGTTGCCCAGAAGGTAGGCCTCCACGACTTCGAGGATGGCTGGCTCAAAGGACGGAGGTGAACTCCGGCTTCCGCGCGGAGCTACCTCCATGGCTTTGACAATCGACTCCACCTCGCTGCGTAATTGGGCTGCTGCGGTGTCCACGGCGCCGGAAGCGAAATGTGGCCGCAAGGCGTTCCAAACCCGTTCGAGGGTCGCTTGCTGGGTCGCAAGGTGACGGTAGATCAAGTTGACCATCGGTAATCGCATGACTTGCCGAATATCGGCATAGACCTCGCGCAACGATCCCTTTGCAGCAGCTTCCGACACTTCGGGCAAGGCAAATGGCACCAGGGCGGGCATTTCGCTTTTCATGAAGTCGATCTTATTGAGAACGGTAAATTCTGAAAAGAATAGAATTACTATGATATTCATCTTTTTTTAAGATGGATAAAAAGTACAAGGCGATCTGCATGGACACCCGTCAACTACGCTACTTCGTAAAGGTTGTCGAATCCGGCAGCCTTACGCACGCCGCCTTGGCGCTTCATGTGGCCCAGTCCGCTCTCAGCACACACATGCGCAACTTGGAGGATGGCCTTGGTGTCCGGCTGCTCGATCGCAGCAAGAGCGGTGTAACGCCGACAGTGCACGGCCGCTTACTACTGGAGCACGCGCGCAACATCCTGCGGCAAATTGGTCAGGCCCAGCAAGACGTGATGTCGCTTGGCATCGAGCCGTTTGGAAAAATCGTGGTGGGCATGCCCGCCACCCTGACGCCTATCGTGATCGCTCCGCTTCTGCGGAAGATCAGCAAGACGATGCCGAAGGTATCTCCGCATGTGGTCGAGGCGATGTCTGGGTTCCTTCTCGAATGGCTGCGCGCGGGTCGGCTAGACGCGGCAATACTGTTCGACGTGCAGGACACGCGGGGCTTGAACAAGACAGTGATCGGCGTAGAGCCA
>NZ_JBDNGU010000225.1:0-2059 GCF_041689105.1 Polaromonas sp.
AGGGATCCAGGCCGACACCGAGGCGTCCGGACAGGCTTTTCTCTCTGACGCTGCCGGCGCGGCCAGGCAACCGTTGCGGCCGATGAACTCGGTGCGGTCGCCGGTGAGGGAGCGCGATGCCGGTGGCTGCTACCAGATCGTCCAGGACACTAGTCGGCGTGTTGCCCGGCAGCATTCGCGCGTACTAAGATGCCGCTGGGACGATCGTTCGAATTCCAGGATTGTGATCGGCTTGCCATCACGCCTTTAGAGAAGCGCAACCATGAAAGAACAGGTATCGGCAGATTGTGTCGTAAGCATCTTGGTGGCAGTTGCAATATAGGGAATTCTAGCCCGGTCGTCTCCGAGCACTCAGCATCAGTTTTCATACTCCGGAGATAATTCATGATTAACACCACGCAACCTTCCACCCGCCGCAGGCTGAATCGTACCCTGGTGACACTGGCCTGTCTGATCCTAACGGGCGCTGTATTTTGGCAATTGCTGCCCAAGGGTTCGTTCTCCAACGACCTGGCGCGCGTGGGCCAGGGCCAAGCTACGCTGGTCATGCTGCGAGAAATACATGTGATGGGCGGTGACATGGTGCTGGCGCAGATGCTGCAGATTCACCCGGAATTTGCACATGTGATGGAGTTTCTAGTGGTCCACACCGGGCATCCGGATGGCCAAGCGTTCGCACGCGATCATAGCCTCAGCGATGGGTCGCTGGTTTTGTTTGATGCATTCGGCGAAGTGCTTGGACGCAGCGGTCGTACCGAGTCACCCGAAGCATTGCGAGAGTTTATCGCCGGCCATCTGAAGAGTTGATCGCGATCGGGGCACGCTGAGGCTGGCCGCCGCATTTTAACGAAGAAAACATACCTAAGCCCCATGACTATATTCGCGACGAGGGGTAGTACAGAACAAAAATGCCCAGCTGGTTCCAGGTCTGTTGCAATCTCGACTTGGGGAACTTCGCAGCCAGTCGCGGCAGGCTACGCATCAAACGGGGCCAAACCGCCCCACAACCCTACCTCATGCCCCACGCCGTCTTCCAACGGCGCAATACAGCGCGCTGTCGTATTCCCAAGCGCCCATTTGGATGATGATTTATTTCCAAAGGATGATGACCCACAGACAAAGAATGACAATCCACTACCAAAGAATTTTCTCTCCTGCCCAGTCCAGATAACTTGCCTCTCCATCCACCGGCATATCCTCCATCAGCTCCAGCAATTGCGTGGCGGTAAAATCGGCGGTGAACATTTTTTCCGGCGGCACATTGCGCTGGAAGGGTCGCGGCAGCTCGGTATCGACCGTGCAAGGATGGTAGGCCAGCAACTTTACATTGCGGGCGCTGCGGGCGTATTCAACCGCAGCGGTTTTGATGATCATATTCAAGCAGCTTTGGAGACGCGGTAGCTGTACCAGCCGCCAGCGCGGTTGTCGCTGATGCTGCCCGCCCTGGCGCTGAAAATTGCGCATCGACAGGGGCGGCTGCCTTTCAATACCGGCATCAAAGCCGCGAACCAGAGTGCAGGCACAATCGTATTGACGCGCAGCACTTCAGCCATGTTCTCGACATTAATATCTTGTATGCCTGCGTGCACGATGCCGTAGTCCGGCCATGCGATCGACGGCTCACGCGAAAAGCGCCCACTGCGCACGTGATAACTCGCCACCAGGCGATCCTTTGGTACTTCGGCAACATCTAGCCATGTCGCATGAAGGCCGAGTGGCTCAATGATGCGTTGGGTACAGATGCGCTTGCCTTGATCGCTCTGCATGTTATTATCCGGCAGTATAATTTTGCGCACAATAATCAACAACCTTGTCGAGCTTCGCCATGAACTCTATATGCATAAAAACGTTGATGACAGGGGGCCTGCTGTTACTCGCCGCCATGGTTTCGGGACAAGTTTCTGCACAGAATTCTACGCAGGATGCAGAGAACTTTTTCAGGACGACTCATGTTGCCGGCAACGTTCATATGCTGGAAGCGCCAGATGCTGATGGCAATATCGGCGTGTTCTCCGGGCCTGACGGTGTGTTGCTGATTGATGATCGCTACGACCGGGAC
>NZ_JBDNGU010000226.1:0-10545 GCF_041689105.1 Polaromonas sp.
GCCGGGACGCGCCGCGTTAATGTCGAGATCAAGCCTTGAGCGACGCCGCTCGCGTGCTGGCCATCCGCCATGGCGAAACCGCCTGGAATGTAGACACACGCATTCAGGGCCAGCTCGATATCGGCCTCAATGAGATCGGGCACTGGCAAGCCGGCCGGCTGGCGCAGGCGCTGGCAGGCGAACCCATCAGCGCCATTTACGCCAGCGACCTCGGCCGCGCCCATGAGACGGCGATGGCCATCAGCCGTGTCACTGGCGTGCCGGTGGTTGCCGAGCCCGGCCTGCGCGAGCGGCATTTCGGCGAGTTCCAGGGCCGGACCTTTGCCGACATCGAAGCGGCCCTGCCCGAGCAGGCGCTGCGCTGGCGCATACGCGACCCGGACTTTGCGCCCAGCGGCGGCGAGTCGCTCAAGCAGTTGCGCGAGCGCGTGGTCAGCACGGCGCAGACACTGGCGGCGCAACACCCCGGCGAGCTGATCGTGATGGTCGGCCACGGCGGCGTGCTCGATGTGCTGTATCGCGCCGCCACCCGGCTGGAGCTGCAGGCGCCGCGCACCTGGGCGCTGGGCAACGCCGCCATCAACCGCCTGCTCTGGACGCCGGACGGCTTCACCCTGGTCGGCTGGGCCGATACCGGGCACCTCCAGCACCTCGACGCTGGCACCCTGGACGAAACGAGTACCTGATGCATTTGCTGTCTGACCTGTTGGGCCGCCCCGTTGCGGACATCGACACCCCCGCGCTGGTGATCGACCTCGACGCGATGGAGCGTAACCTGGCCGCCATGGCCGCGTTCGCCGCGCAGCACAAGGTCAAGCTCCGGCCCCACGCCAAGATGCACAAAAGCGCCACGCTGGCCAGGCTGCAAATGGCCCATGGCGCGGTCGGCGTGTGTGTGCAAAAGACCTCCGAGGCCGAGGCGCTGGCGGCTCTGGGCGTGAACAATATCTACATCAGCAACGAGGTAGTCTCGCCCTTCAAGCTCAAGCGCGTGGTGGCGCTGGCCAACGCGCTGGACGCGCTCGGCGGCCAGCTTGCGATCGCGGTGGACAGCCTGCACGGCCTGCAAGCCCTGGCGCAGGCTGCGCGCGGCCAGCACACCGTGATCCGCGTTTTCATCGAAATCGACGTCGGCCATGGCCGCTGCGGCTTGGCACCGGGCGCGGCCGCCGTGCCGCTGGCCCAGGAGATCGCGCGCCATGCCCAACTGCAGTTCGGCGGCCTGCAGGCCTACCACGGCCGTGCCCAGCATTTCCGCACGGTCGCCGAGCGGCGCGAAGGCATCGCGCAGGTCATCACCCATGTGCAGACCACCCGCGACGCGTTGCAGGCCGCCGGCCACGACGTGCCGCTGGTGACCGGCGCCGGCACCGGCACCTTCTCGCTGGAAGCCGCCAGCGGTGTGTTCGGCGAACTGCAGGCTGGCTCCTACCTGTTCATGGACCGCGATTACGCCAGCAACGAGCGCGACCCGGCGCAGCCCCGGTTCGAACACGCGCTGTTCGTCAAAAGCCAGGTCATGAGTGTCTGCGCCGACCACGCGGTGGTGGACGCCGGCCACAAAAGCCACGCCATCGATTCCGGCCTGCCGGCGGTGCACGGGTTGGCGCTGGACTACGCCAATGGCGGCGACGAGCACGGGATTTTGCGCGGGGCGGTGTTGCCAACGCTGGGCGCCACCGTCTGGCTGATCCCCGGCCACTGCGACCCGACAGTCAACTTGCACGACTATCTGCTGGGTGTGCGCGGCGGGCTGCAAAGCGGAAAAGTCGAGCAGATCATCCGGGTTGATGCCAGGGGCATGTTGACCTGATTTCGCAGGAAGGCCTTGGCTTTCAGGCAGATTCGATGATCAGAAAATACTGTGGAAAACCCCAGCGGCCAAATCTACGGATGTAAGACCAAGCCCTGCTGTACTGTGGGAAAAGTAACAATATGCATAGATATAGCTCCTCAATCCGCAGAAAGCCCCTTGGCAGGCTTGAAAAATACCTTTAAGGTAGCATCATTGATGTCATACAGGGTTTGGGAACCAGTACCGCCTAACGGCAATTTGCAGCTACTGACGAATCAGGAGCGAAAAATTTCGACGGGCGTTGGTGTTCAAAAAGCTGTATGGAACCTTGATGAAATTCAACATAGCCTTTCCCGTGAACCCCCTCTAACAGTCGTTTACTCAACGAGCGCCCAACAGTCAATGAGCGACACGCTCGGCTGGAACGGTTCCGATATGTGCAAATTTATTTGCCAGCTAACGAGAGGCCGCTATGAAGGTTCGAGATGGTGCTACGCGCCTAAAGGCAGTACGCCACATGCAGCAGACGTATATCGCATGGGGTATAGCCGAGTCCAGGGAAGAGAAAACCAGCGACTATCGCCTTGGACCTACGTCAAGTTTTCCGTAGTTGGTTCAAACTTAGACAAACTCTTTATTTTTTCCGCCCACCCAGAAGGGCAATTTGAAGGTGAATGAAATGAAACATGCATGCGTTTTTTGCGACTCTCCTGAAGTTGCCGAGGTCGTGTATGACGAGAAAGTGACCGCTGGACGCAGAAAGGTTAGCGTCGTTGGATTGAAAAAAATGGAGTGCCCCAGTTGTGGGCACGAATATGTAGAGCCAGAGCAGCTTGCTTTGAATCAGGCCATTATCGAATCTGCGACCACTGAACCCGGTCAAGTGGTTGTTGGACTTCTGAGAAATCTTCGAGATCGATGGGAACTCACACAGAGAACTGCCTCTAACCTTTTTGGAGCGGGCCAGAACTCATTTGCTAAATGGGAAAGCGGACAGCTTCCCAGTGGCCCCACCGCGTTACTGCTCCAATGCGCGATGAGTGTGCCTGGGGTAATGGAGTATTTGGCTCGTTTGAATAAAGCCACGCTTCCTAGTTGTCCAGAATTGATCGATTGGGAGGACGGCGCCGGCGAAGTGACTGGACAACTTGCAATTACACTTCCGCCAGAAAAGCCTACCCGACCCTCACTCACCTGGGTACGTCTTGGCTCTCCTCCGCTGGACTACAAGCCAAGTGTTGTGGAGCTATACGGCGAGGCAGCATGAGAAAGAGCAAGATACAGCTTTTGCAGACATCCTTGTTGAAGCTTTCAATAGAGCCGGTTGCCGATTTGAAGTACGAAAATAGAAGGCCGTCCAATCCATTCGAGTACGAGAAGATAACCTTGGAAACCTCCAAGGCTTGTTCAAAGTTAAGGGAATATTGGAGTGCCCTTCCCCCGCCTGTTGAAAGCATTCGGGAAACGACGTATCACGTTCAGTTAGGTCTTCGGACACCCACCGATATTGATGATGTTGGACCGTATAGATTTGAAATCGTCTATTCCGCAGTGATTACTGTCCTACCGGATCGTGCCAAAGGCACTATCTCGGATGACGATATGGCTCTACAGTATGGTCTAACACTTTTATACGGAGTCATTAGAGAGCAGATAAGCACGCTGACTTACAAGATGAGTTGGGGGCAGGTCATGTTGCCCACAATGACTTTCTTAGATGAAAAGACACCAACTGTCGACGGTCCAGAGTCGTTGCCTGCAAGCATCGAAATACCGCGGATAGATGGTTCGCTATCGGCCTAATCAGCCTAGAACTTTGTTTTTGACCGACATCTGGGGGCTTGAATCCTCTACCCTCGACGGATTTTTTTCTTTGCGATCACAGTACCTTTAGCGCAGGCATCAACACCGGCCCTTCATTAGGGTAGATGCCAGCGCCGCAGCAGGCGACGCCGCCACACAATGCGGGGATGACGCCTAGCCAGATCATCGTCCTTGCCACACCCGTCTTCTTTCTGCTGATTGCGATCGAATTCGCCTGGGGTTACGCGAAGGGCCGCAACACCTACCGCCTCAACGACGCGATCAGCAGCATCAGCCTGGGCATGCTGAGCCAGGTCAGCGCGGTGTTCACGCGGCTGCTGCGCGTCGGCATCTACACGGCCATCTATTCCTTTGTCGCGATCTATCCCGACGCGGAACTCTGGAACACCTGGTACGGTTGGGTCCTGGCGCTGGTGTTTTACGACTTTTGTTACTACTGGTTGCACCGGGCCGGCCACGAAAGCGCCGTGTTCTGGGCCGCCCACGTGGTGCACCACCAAAGCCAGGACTACAACCTCTCCACGGCCCTGCGGCAAACCAGCAGCGGCGCGCTGCTGGGCTGGGTGTTTTACGTGCCCATGGCCGTTGCCGGCGTGCCGCCGCTGATCTTTGGCATCGTGGCGCTGATTGATCTGCTCTACCAGTTCTGGGTGCACACCGAGCATGTGCCCAAACTCGGCTGGTTCGACCGCTGGTTCTGCTCGCCGTCGAACCACCGCGTGCATCACGCGGTCAACGACAAGTACCTGGACCGCAACTACGGCGGTATCCTGATCGTCTGGGACCGGCTCTTTGGCAGCTTCAAGGAAGAGGACGAAAAGTGCGTCTACGGCACACGCAGCCCCCTCGACAGTTGGGACCCGCTGTGGGCCAACGCCGAGGTGTACTGGGTGCTGGCCAAAGACTCCTGGCACGCCAGAAACTGGGGCGACAAGCTCCGCGTCTGGCTCAAGCCGCCCGGCTGGCGGCCGGCCGACGTGGCAGCACGTTTTCCCAGGGACGGCTTCGACATCACGCGCCTGCAGCGTTACCACCCGCCCGTGAACCGCGCCGTGCTGGTGTTCGGCGCTGCCCAGTTTTTGCTGCTTCTGGCGGGCGTTGCATTTTTTCTCTGGCAGGCTGACCGTCTGGCGGTGAGCGCCTCGGTGGTCTGGCTGGCCGCGCTGGGCGCCGGCCTGTGGGCGGTGGGCGCACTGCTGCAGGGCCGGCTGTCCGTGTTGCAGGTGCTGCTGGTCGAAGCGGCCGTGCTGGCAACCGCCACCGCAGCGCTGGGCATGCTGGATGCGCACCGCGTGTTCAAGCCCATGGCGTTGGTACTTGCTATTATTTTGGTAGTTTCTCGCGCCCGCCACCAAAGGGCTGAAGGCCGATTTGACTACCTACTCGGCGCGGCGCTGGTGTTTTCGCTTGCCGGGGACTGTTTGCTGATGTTCCCCGGTTTTTTCATTCCGGGGCTGGTGGCTTTCCTGATCGCCCACCTGTTTTACATCGCCCTGTTTAAACAAGGCGCGCCCTGGTTTGCCAGCCAGCGCGCGCTGCTGCTGACGCTGGCCGTGGGCGCCGCGATGTATGCGTTTTTATTCCCCGGCCTGAACCCGGTGCTGCGTGTCGCCGTGGCCGCCTATGTGCTGGTGATTGCGCTGATGGCCGCGCAGGCGATAGGCCGCGCCACGGTGCTGCGCGACAAAGCCGCGCTGGGCGTGGCCATCGGTGCGGGTTTCTTCATGCTCAGTGACGCACTGCTGGCGACCAACAAGTTTGCCCAGCCCGTGCCGATGGCGCAGCTGTGGGTGCTGAGCACCTACTACATCGCGCAGATTCTGATTGTGCTTCACGCCCGGCCCACCGCCGCCTGGCGCTTGGTGCCCCTTGAAGCGGCGCACACCCCGGCAGGGCCGCCAGGCGGTGCGCACCGGGACGGTCAGTCGGCCTGACACCAGCGCCCGGACGTCGGGCACACCGTGGCCGGTGCGCCGTTCAGCCAGACTTGCTCGTCTTCCAGCAGCAAGGCGGTCGAAGGGTCGATGTCCAAGCTGATCCCCAGTGCACGCCCGACAGCGGCGTTCTCAATCGGCAGCTCCCAGGTCAAAAACACCAGGCTGCAGTCCCGGCCCGGTGGGAAATCTGCCGCATCAAAGCCAGGGCCGCCGCGCTTGATCACGGCATGCGGCTGGCCGGTATCGAAGACCACCACCGTGCCCCTGCGCAAGGGGATGCGGTGGCCTGCAACCGGAAAATGCAGGTCCAGGCCCCTGTCCTCGCCCAAGAAGAGATTGCAGAAGGCCGCAGCGCCATACTGCGCGCCATCGTGGTGGTACCTCGCGCCGCGGCACGCCATAAGGGCCACCTCGGAAGAAGAAGCAGCAAGCGCATCGTGCAGGCCCAGCGTGTGGGTCCAGTCGGCAACCGCCTGCACGCAGCGCCGGTAGTCGGGCCAGCGCGCTCGCGCGCGCGCCAAAGGCAAGGCCTCAACGTCGCCGGGTTCCAGTTCCAGGTGCAACAAGATATCCCTTTCCCAGTCGGCTACCAGCCTGGCAGGAGGCGCAGGCACATCGACCGCGCCAGAGAGCACGACATCACTCACGCTGCGGCTGCGCATGGCGTCGCCACTGCGGAAGTAGGAAGCCAGGCGGTCTCGCGGGCGGGGTGGCACGCGAGATGGTGGAAGGGGGGCGCTCATCTGCACCAGTGTAGTCAGGCGGTGCGAGCCTCTTGACGAGGGTGCGGCTACAGAGCTAGCCTAAATACGGCAGTTGCCTCAGAATGGCATGCCTTGCGCTGAAATCGTAAGGGCGGCTTTGTCAAATTCAATATGCGTGTATAAACTCGCAGCCAGCCAGCCAGCCAGCCAGCCAAGCCAACTCCATGACTACAAACATCTTTCTAGATTTTTCTGCGCCATGTCATCTGGCAAGGTGCCATGTTGTGCCGCACTATTGCGGGATATGTCAAAGTTAGGCAACAAATCAACAACGAGGAAAGCATATGACAATTAAGTATTCAGATGACAAACAAACAGAGTGGGAGCAATTCAAGAAGAAAGGCGGAAAAATCTCGTTTGAAATTGATGCTTCTGACATCACAACAACAAAGGATTTCGAGAAAAACCCATCAATTCAACCTCGGCTGAAAACCGGCTTTGAGCTTCCTCCAACCTCGCTGATTGAATCCCCTGCGCTTCAAGCTCTGATTCAGGTACATGGCTCTGAATGGGACTACATCCTTTGTCGCATATATCTCGCTGGCGGAAAGGTTATCTATAAGCAGCAGGGAAATGGAAAGTATGAAGCGATCTGCACTGTACCAGTAGCCTAATAATTCATTCCACTGGACTTGTAGCGGCAAATCGTGTCGGTCCGGTGAATTCAAACGTTAGACGGCTCAAGAACCACTTCACATAAGAAACGAACAGATGGAATCACTCACAATTCGCGAGATTCTCGACTCCGTATACCGAGGACAAATACGGATACCAGCGTTTCAGCGTGGGTTCGTCTGGGAGCCGGACCGCGTTGCCTTCCTAATTGACAGCATATACAAGGGCTACCCTTTTGGGTCACTGCTCTTCTGGCGAACTGGCGAGCGCCTGAGAACGGAAAACAAGCTAGGCCCTTTTGATCTTCCAGAACCGCAAGCTGACTTCCCAATCGACTACGTGCTCGATGGGCAACAGCGCGTCACATCGATTTTTGGCGTCTTTCAGACGGAACTGCAAGGCGACTCTCCCACATGGAAGGATGTATTTTTTGACTTCCAACAGGTTGCCGATGTACAGGAGACTCAGTTTTTTGCACTCTCATCTGAGGAAGTGGACCTACAGCGCCATTTCCCACTTAGAGCAATCTTTAACACAACAGAATATCGACGCCTAACTCGTCCAATGAATGATGAGTTGGCGCTCAAGATTGATGCAATGCAGACAGTCTTCAGAGAGGCTCGCATTCCAGTTCAGACCTTCCGAACGGATGAAAAAGAGAAGGTAGCAATCATCTTTGAGCGAGTCAATAGGCAAGGTGTTCCTTTGGATACACTTCAACTTTTGTCTGCGTGGACATGGAGCGAAGACTTCCAACTTAAGAGCGAATTTGATGAACTGATATCCGAACTTAGTGACTATGGTTTCACGGAACTATCGAACGACATAAGCCTTCTGCTTCGCTGCACGGCGGCTATTCTTACCGGGTCTTCTCGCCCTGAAAGCCTCGTGCAGTTGAATGGCGCAGCAGTACGTCAGCGGTTTCATGAAGTAGTAAATGGCATACGAGGTGCGCTCGATTTTCTGGACAATACGTTCCACTTGCCGTCAATTGAGAACTTGCCTTTTGAAAATTCCCTAATCCCTCTGTCGGTATTCTTCGCTGCCCCAGGAAATACTGAGGTGGCTGTTAATGATCAGCAACGACAAGTCTTATCTCAATGGTTTTGGCGTTCAGCATTTTCCGGGCGATATAGTGCGGGTGTTTTGAGACACCTAGACGCAGATATAACTGAAGCCCGCAATCTCCGGCATGGCACACCATCGCGCCTATCAGAGGTAACAGTCAATATAAATCCTGATTTCTTCCTGGTAAACAGGTTCTTGATAGGGTCAGTCAATACCAAGGCATTCATCGCTCTCCTGGCGCAGTCAGCACCAAAGAACTTTGTCAGCGGCACGCCAGTGAATCTGAGACAAAAGCTTCAGCAGTACAACCGAAAGGAGTTCCACCACCTGATGCCCAAAGCTTTCCTAGCGGCTTCTGGTCAAATACAACGCGGCGAAAATATTCTTGCGAATTTCTGCTTTATTGCTCGATCTGACAATCGCGCAATAGGCGGAGATAGGCCAAGCGACTACCGAGCAAGAATGGCTGCGAATGTCGATGAAATTCTCTATTCGCATCTTTGCCCAAACGCGCTATTTGACGATAACTACGAGGCCTTCGTTACTCTCCGAGCCACTACCCTTGCAAACAAGGCGGCGGAGCTATGTGGCGTAGCGGTCTAACTGTCGGTTCAACGTGGATGCCACCACTGGCCAAGGCCAGTGTGGATATCTTCCAGCGTTCGGCTTCGCGCCAGTAACCTCTACGTTAAACGTCCGCTTTTCCCGTCAGACCTCTTCACACTTTTCCCAAACAAGTTTTTTGAGCCCACTCACTGGTGACTGTCCTCTGAGGACGCTCAAGAACGACCGACTTTTTGCTGATCCGCCAGCGATGCCCGCGGATCAACTGGCCAGCGGCCGAGAGATGGCCTCGTCGCGCGCGATGCGCCCGTCGATCAGTTCGACCAGCCGGTCGCCGGTCAACTTCGACTTTAAACCGTTGAAAGCCAACCTTTGACGCAACTACTTTTTGTATATACACTGGAGTCATGGAGTTCACCTGGTCTGCAACGAAGCGTGCCTCGAATATCAAAACCCACAGGCTTGATTTCATTGACGCGCAGAGTGTCTTCGAAGGCATGACCTATACCTTTGAAGATGACCGCTTCTCCTACGGCGAGCAACGCTTTGTCACGCTGGGCTTGCTTGCCGGAATTACTGTCTCAGTCGTACATACGGAGAATGAACATGAAATCCGCATCATCTCGTTCCGCAAAGCCACCAGGCGCGAGTCGCAAATCTACTTCGATGCCATCCAAAACTGATTGGGCTCGTCTCAAGACCGATAAAGCGGCGGCGAACCCTGAGCACCCAGAAGCTGCCGTCAAGCACATTGTTCGTGGCATCGTTCGTCGCGGGCTTCAGCCCTTGCCATCAAAGGCATCGATTTCGCTGCGCGTGGATCAGGATGTGCTGGAATGGTTCAAAGCACAGGGCGCGGGTTACCAGACCCGAATCAACACCGTGCTGCGGGCCTTTCGTGACGCATCGGTCTAACTGATTGGCCCCCTAGCTGGTGACTGTCCTCTGAGGGCGCGCAAGAGCGGTCGCGTTTCTGCTGTTCCGCCAGCGATGCCCGCAGATCAACTTGCCGGCGGGTGAGAGATGGCCTCGTCTCGCGCGATGCGTCCGTCGATCAGCTCGACCAGCCGGTCGCAGCGTGCGGCCAGGCGGGGATCGTGGGTGACGACCACGAAGGTGGTGCCCAGCTCGACGTGCATGCGCCGCAGTTGCACAAACACTTCGTCGGACGACGCGGTGTCGAGGTTGCCGGTGGGCTCGTCGGCCAGCACCAACGCCGGCTCCATCACCAGTGCCCGGGCAATCGCCACGCGCTGCTGCATGCCGCCCGACAGCTCGCCCGGCCGCTTCTCGATCGCATTGGCCAGACCCACCGAGGCCAGCAGCGCGCGCGCATGCTCGCGCTGCTTTGCGCTGACGTGGCCGCCCCGCATCAGCGCCGGGAGGGTGACGTTTTCCAGCGCGGTGAAGGCTGGCAGCAGGTGATGAAACTGGAACACGAAGCCCAGGGTGCTGCGCCGCAACATCGTCAGGGCCGCATCGTCCAGGCCGTGCACCTCTTCGCCCTGCAGCCGGTAGCTGCCGGCGGTCATGCCCTCCAGCAGGCCGACGATGTTGAGCAGCGTGCTTTTGCCGGAGCCCGAGGGGCCGATCAGCGCGATGAACTCGCCGCGTTGCACCTGCAGCGAGACGCCGTGCAAGACCTCGGCCTGGCTGGGCAGGCCGACGTTGTAACTCTTGTGGACATCATTCATGTCGATCAGCGCGCGGAACTCGGGGGCAGTCGTCATGGGCTCACATCCGGATGGCTTGCGCGGGGTCCAGCGCGGCAGCGCGGCGCGCCGGCGCCACCGCAGCCAGCACGCCGCACACGGTGGCAATCAGCGCCACCTGCAGCGCGGTGGCCAGCGGCAGGCTGATCACAAACAGCGGCAGCCCGTCGGAGCCGCGCACAAAGGTCGTGAACAGCCAGATCATGGCCACGGCCAGCACAATCCCGAGCGCCGAGCCGAGCGCGCCCACCACCGCGCCCTGCACC
>NZ_JBDNGU010000227.1:0-37062 GCF_041689105.1 Polaromonas sp.
CACCGCCTCGGGCACATCGCGGGCAATCGCCTCGATGCAGGCCAGTGCCTGCGGTGTGCGTAAAGTGACTTCAAGCATGCGGATGCCGCCCGCCACCAGCGCACGTGCCAGCGGTACGGCATGCGCCACATCGGTCAGCACCATCACCGGGATCACAGCGGCGTCCTGCATGACCTGCAACGCCGTCAACGACTGGTACTTCTCCATGCTCAGGTCCATGACAAAGCCCCTTCTTCAGCGGCCAGCGCGTTGCGGCGCATGCCTGCAAAAAGTTCCCGACCCATGCCCACGCCATTGCCGGCAAGCAGGCTCACCGGCATCGCGGCCGGCTCCCGCACGCCCCACTCATCGGGCGCCACCCTGACCTCAAGGACACCGCGGATGGCGTCCAGCAGGATCACATCGCCGTCGCGTACTTTGGCCAGTGGTCCGCCAGCCATGGCCTCCGGCGACACATGAATGGCCGCCGGCACCTTGCCTGAGGCGCCGCTCATGCGCCCATCCGTGACCAGCGCGACGCGAAAGCCCTTGCCCTGCAAGACCGCCAGAGGCGGCGTGAGCTTGTGCAGCTCAGGCATGCCATTGGCCTGCGGTCCCTGCCAGCGCACCACGCAGATGACGTCGCGCTCCAGCTCGCCGGCCTGAAAGGCGATGTGCAGGTCTTCCTGCGAGTCGAACACCCGCGCCGGCGCCTCGATGACGTGGCGGTCGTCGGGCACGGCCGATACCTTGATCACGCTGCGCCCCAGGTTGCCTTGCAGCAGCTTGAGGCCGCCGGTGGCACTGAAAGGCGCGCTGGCCGGCCGTACGATGGCCTCGTCTTTCGACGGCCCCATCTCATGCCAGGCCAGCCGGCCGTCCACCATGGCTGGTTCGCGGGTGTATTCGCGGATTCCACCTTCGCGCACCGTGAGCACGTCCTCGTGCATGAAGCCGCCGTCCAGCAGCTCGCGAATGACAAAACCAGTGCCGCCTGCCGCCTGAAACTGGTTCACGTCGGCGCTGCCGTTGGGGTACACATGGGTCAACAGGGGCACGACATCTGACAGGTCGGAAAAGTCGTTCCAGTCGATCAGGATGCCGGCTGAACGCGCGACCGCCACCCAGTGGATGAGGTGGTTGGTAGAGCCGCCGGTGGCCAGCAAGGCCACCATCGCGTTGACGATGGCTTTTTCATCGACGATCCTGCCAATGGGTGAGAAACGTTTCGACGACTTGACAATGCCCAGCACGGTACGCGCTGCTTCACGCGTGAGCTCGTCGCGCAGGTCCCCACCCGGGTTGACGAAGGCGGTGCCGGGCACATGCAGACCCATGGCCTCGAGCAGCATCTGGTTGCTGTTGGCCGTGCCGTAAAACGTACAGGTGCCAGGGCTGTGGTAAGACTTGAGCTCAGCGTCGAGCAGCTCGTCACGACCGACCAGTCCCTGCGCGGCCAGTTCACGCACGCGGGCTTTCTCCTTGTTCGGCAGGCCAGAGGGCATGGGTCCCGCCGGCACAAACACCATGGGCAAGTGGCCAAAATGCAGCGCGCCTATGAGCAGGCCGGGCACGATCTTGTCGCACACGCCCAGCATCAACGCGGCGTCGAACATGTCGTGGCTCAGCGACACAGCGGTGGCCATCGCAATCACGTCACGACTGAACAGGCTGAGCTCCATGCCGGTGGTGCCCTGCGTGACGCCGTCACACATGGCGGGCACGCCACCGGCCACCTGGGCGGTCGCGCCATGCAGGCGCGCCTCCCACCTGATCAGGTCCGGGTAGGGCTGCATCGGCGTGTGCGCCGACAACATGTCGTTGTAGGCGGTGACGATACCGATGTTGGGCGCACGCTGCGTGACCACCTTGAAGCGGTCGTCCAGCGGCATGCCGGCCACCGCGTGCGCGATGTTGCCGCAGCCCATGCGGTCCACGCTGATGGCGCGCGTGGCGGTGGTGTCCAGCCGCTGCAGGTAAGCCTGGCGGCTGGCGCGGCTGCGGTTGCGTACGCGCTCGGTCACATCGGCGATGGTGGGGTGCAGGGTCATGGTTGTCAGATGCTGTGAGGTGGTAAGGCGGAATGCCCGAACAAGCTGGAATCAGATCGGATTGGTAACTTTATTACCGCCTTCATCCTACTGGGTTACCGCGTCTTTGGAAAGTCGCGGGTTACAAACCCGTTACCTCGCAGGGGCAAGCAGCCATGCCGCGTTATTGCAGCGTGATCTCGACCCGGCGCGCCTCGGCATCAGGGCCAGGGCCAGCCAGCGCCGGCCTCTGAAGGCTGATCTGGCGGTCGGGCACACCCGCTGCCCGTAACGCATCTTGCACAACCTGCGCCCGGCGGCGCGCGAGCTCGGCGTTGACAGCGGCGTTGCCCGTTGAATCATGAAAGCCTGCGATCAGCACTTTTTTTCCGCTTCTGGCGGCTTTCACCACGTCCACCAGTGCACCGGCAGCACCCTCCGCCAGATCGGCATCGCCAGACGCAAAATAAAACTTCACCACCCCGTATTCCACCGTGACGCTGGCCGCATCGGAAGTGGCTTGCGCGGAAGGTTCGATGGGGACAGCGGCCACTGCCGCAGGTGCCGGGGCGGCCACGGGGCTTGCGGCGGGTGGCACTGCGGCCACATCCGGCGCAGCATTGACGGACGGACGGTAAAGCGCAGCACCCATAACCAGTGCAATCACCCCGATGACGACAGCCAACACCAGACCCAGCACCCGACCCAGCTGTTCATCATCCGATTGCAAATACATGCAGAAAATCTCCGTGAAACCCGGCTTGTCCCTGGCACTTGCCACCACCGGACAATCAGGCGAAGGCGCTGACGGCGCAGGCTCGTCATTGTAAAGTGTGGCTGTGAATACGCCCCCGCTCTTCCCCCTGCAACCGGTGCGCGATCCGGCCCCGATGCTGGCGCGTTTTCTGCACCAGTGGGGTGGCCGCGATGACCTCTGGATTTTTGGCTATGCGTCGCTGATCTGGCGCCCTGACTTTGACTTTGCCGAGTCGCGGCGTGCCAAGGTGCACGGCTGGCACCGGGCCCTGAAGATGTGGAGCCGCATCAACCGCGGCACCCCGGAGTGCCCCGGCCTGGTGTTTGCGTTGCTCTCGGGCGGTAGCTGCCATGGTGTGGTTTACCGGGTGCCCCGGCATGATGTGCCGGAAATCATGGCAACACTGTGGTTGCGCGAAATGGTCACCGGCGTTTATGACCCGCGCTGGCTGCGCTGTAGCACGGCCAAGGGCAGCGTGCAGGCACTGGCCTTCACGCTGTCAAGGCGCAGCCCCAATTTCACCGGAGAGCTGAGCCTGGCCCGTTACCAGCAGATCTTTGCCGACTCGCGCGGGCGCTATGGCAGCACCCACGACTACGCCCGCCAGACCCTGGAGAGCCTGCAAAGCCATGGCATTTCCGATGCCGCCCTGGACCGCCTGCTCAAACTTGCGCAGCAAGAGCAGGCCAAGCTTGCCAGCGCAAGGCCGCCAGACTAAAGTGCTGGCAGGACATCCTTCCTGTTTCAATCCTGTCCGGAGACACCCATGAAAACCACAATGATTCTTTTGGCTTCAGCCGCTTTGCTGGGCGCCTGCGCCAGCACAACCCCCGCCCCACGCGCCAGCGCGCAACTGCAATCGACCATCGGCAACCCCACCAGCGGCAGCGTGAATTTTGTACAGGCCGGCAACAAGGTAATGGTCAGCGGTGAAGTGCGTGGCCTCAAGCCCAACGCCGAACATGGTTTTCATGTGCATGAAAAAGGCGACTGCTCCAGCGGTGACGGCATGAGCACCGGCGGACACTTCAACCCCACCGGTGCGCCGCATGGCAGCCACGGCAAAGGCACGCATCACGCGGGTGATTTGCCGAGCCTGAAGGCCGATGCCGCCGGGGTCGCCAAATTCAGCTTTGAGTCGAGCATGATCGCCGTGGGCAGCGGCGTAACCAATGTCATTGGAAAGGGCCTGATCGTGCACCGCGACCCCGACGACTACAAAACCCAGCCCACCGGCAACGCCGGACCGCGACTGGCCTGCGCCATGATTTCAAGAAGCTGAAGCGACTGAACGCGCGGCAAGCAGCGCTTCAGCACGTGCCAGGTCATCCACGGTATCGACATCGGTCACGATGCCGATGTCATCCAGCGCGAGGAACGCTACTGAATTGATAGCTTCCTGCGACCGCAGGACGAGGGAAGCACCCTGATTTCCCTTCAAATCCAGCAGCGCCGGCCCGCAGGCAGCGGAGAACCCGACCGGATGGCCACGCGCCCCCTTGTAAAGCGGAACCGCCACCGCATGCTGCAGCAGTGCCCAGGCCACGGCACGCAGCGTCTCGCCGCACACCAGCGGCAAGTCGGCCGGCAGGATCAGCCAGCCTGGCGCGTCGGCCGTGGCCCGCACACCGGCGGCAATCGAGTCGCCCATGCCGGGGCGCGCAGCGTCGGCCTGCACCACATGGTGCGGCAGCCCGCTGGCCAACACGGCATCAAGCACATGCTGCAACACGGGCTTGCCCGCCAGCAGCGCCGCCAGCTTGTGCGTGCTGCCGCCGGAAGCGGCAAAACGCTCGCCGCGCCCGGCGGCCAGCACGATCACCACGGGCAGAGAGGTGGAACAAAGAGTGGGTGAAGACGCGGTCATGGAGGACTACCTATACTTCCAGTATGTCAGAGACCACCACCCACATCGCCGACCTGCGCAAGAGCTACGAGCGCGCCGAACTCAATGAAGAAGCCTCGCATGCCGACCCGCTGCGCCAATTTGACCAGTGGCTGCAAGAGGCCATCAGCGGCCAGTTGCCGGAACCCAACGCCATGACACTGGCCACGGTGGCGGGCAATGGACGCCCCTCCACCCGCGTTGTGTTGGTCAAGGGTTATGACGAGCGCGGCATTGTCTGGTACACCAACTACGACAGCCGCAAGGGCCTTGAGATTGCTGCCAACCCTTTTGCGGCCTTGCAGTTTCACTGGGTGGAGCTAGAGCGCGTGGTGCGCATCGAAGGCGTGGTTGAAAAAGTATCCGATGAAGAAAGTGATGCCTACTTTCACAGTCGGCCACTGGACTCACGCATAGGCGCCTGGGCCAGCCCGCAAAGCGAAGTAATCTCTGGCCGCAGTGTGCTGGTTGCCAATGCCGCCAAGTACGGTGCTAAATTTCTGCTGCAGCCGCCGCGCCCGCCGCACTGGGGTGGCTACCGGTTGGTACCCGACAGCTGGCAGTTCTGGCAAGGCCGCAGGAGCCGGCTGCATGACCGGCTGCGTTATACGCAGCAAACAGAAGGCGGCTGGCTGCGCGAGCGGCTGGCGCCCTGAGCACGCTTCAGGGGGCCCCCGGCTCCAGCCGAGTGACGGCTTGATCCGCAACCGCGTCCAGTTGGGCAGCCGACACCAGCGCAGGGGCAATCTCGGCCAGTGGCACCAGCACAAACGCGCGCTGGCCCATGCGCGGATGCGGTACCGTCAGCCGTGGCGAGTCGATCCGGGCCTGGCCGTATAAAAGCAGGTCCAGATCCAGTGTGCGCGGCGCATCGGGATAAGGGCGTTCACGGCCGGCAGCCTGCTCCAGCGCCTGCAGTTGCTGCAGCAGCTCTGGCGCGGTCAGGGCTGTTTCCAGCGCCACCACGGCATTGATGTAATCCGGCCCCGTCTCAGCGCCGGTCAAGTTGCTGACAAGGGGAGCGGTCCGGTACAGGCTGGAACGCCGCGCCACGCGGCTCAGCGGCAGTTGGCCAAGCGCCTGCATCGCCTGCTGCACCGCGACCTGCGCATCGCCCAGGTTGGCACCGATGGCCACGTAAGCCGTGACCGGTGGTGCGTCATCACTCCGGGGGCCGCCCGCTGGCATGGCGCAGGCTCAGTGGTCGACCGGCGTGTCGGACGGCGGGCTGGCAGACGCCCCACTGCCGTCGCGGTTGGCCGGTTTGCGGCGGCGCCTGCGCTTTTTGGCGGGCGCTGGTTCGCCAAATCCACCCGCTTCGCCATACTCCGGCGTGGGTGCTTGAGCTTGGCCAGCATCAGCGCCGCGCGGTGCGTCCGGCTCGACACGTTTGACACGGGTGCGCGGCTGCTGTGGTTTTTGCGCGTGATCCAGCCGGGCTTGCTCGATCATGTCGTGGCGCTCGTCGTCGTAGGCGGTGCTGAATTTCTCCCACCATTCGGACAATTCGGTGTCGATTTCGCCGGTCTGCGCGCGCAGGCGCAAAAAGTCGAAACCGGCGCGAAAGCGCGGTTGGTCCAGCAGTGAGTAGGGCGAGCTGCCGGTGCGTTTTTCAAACCGCGGCTGCATGGTCCATATCTCGCGCATGTCGGTACCCAGCTTGCCGCGGCCCGACACATCGCCGATTTTTGCGTTGAAGGCATCGTCGATGGCGCCCTGGAGCGCGGGCATGACATGTTCGCCGCGCTGGCGCCGCTGCTCCCAGCCCTGGCGCACGTCGGCCCACAGCACACACGACAGCAGGAAGCTGGGCGCGACCGGTTTGCCTTCGCCGACCCGGCGGTCGGTGTCGAGCAAGGCCAGCTGCAGAAAGGGTTCTTCTGCCGTGTCCACCACCACGTCGAGCAGCGGATAGATACCGGTGTTCAGTCCCAGGTATTTCAGCTGCGCGATGCTGGCCAGCGAGTGGCCGGTCTGCAGCAGCTTGAGCATTTCGTCGAACAGGCGCGACTGCGGCACGTCGGCCAGCAGGCCTTTCATCGACTTCAGCGGCGCAGCCGTCTTGTCCTCAAATTTGAACCCCAGCGCGCTGAGCTTGGCCGAAAAACGCACGGCCCGGATGATACGCACCGGATCTTCGCGATAACGCGTGGCCGGATCGCCAATCATGCGGATGGTCTTTTTCTTCGCGTCGCGGATGCCGTTGTGGTAGTCCACGACGATCTGCGTTTCGGGGTCGTAATACATGGCGTTGATGGTGAAGTCGCGCCGCGCGGCGTCTTCCTCCATCGGACCCCAGACGTTGTCGCGCAGCACACGGCCGGACGCATCGACCGCGTGTTTCATGCCGGCCAGCTCACTCTTGCTGGTGCGCTCGTTGCCACCGACCTGCTCGGCCAGGCTGCTGTCCAGGTGCGCGCGAAAGGTGGAGACCTCGATCACCTCATGCTCGCGGCCACGGCCGTAAATCACATGGACGATACGAAAGCGCCGGCCGATGATGAAAGCGCGGCGAAACAGGCTTTTGACCTGCTCGGGCGTGGCATCGGTGGCCACGTCGAAGTCTTTGGGGCGCAGGCCGACCAGCAGGTCGCGCACAGCGCCGCCAACGATGTAGGCCTCGTAGCCAGCCTGCTTGAGGGTATGCACCACGTCCATCGCGCGGTCATCAACCAGCTTGGGATCAATCGCGTGGTCTTTGGGACCGACTTCCTGGCGCTGACCGAAAATTGATTTTTTGGATCGCTTGGCGCCGGTGGTGGGGCTGTCGGATTTGCCAAACAGCTTGTCGATAAATTTTTTGATCATTGAATCAGGAGATTTTGCCGGCCAGGCCGCGCTTGCAGTACAAGGGCCAGGGTCCTCGGCAGTTAGAACAACTCAAGTATGCGCCATCCTCGCCCGGCGGCGATGGCGCGCAGGCGCTCGTCCGGGTTGGTGGCCACGGGATGGGTGACTTTTTCGAGCAGGGCCAGATCGTTGAGGGAATCGCTGTAAAAAGTGGTTTCGACGGTGTCCCAGTCCCATCCGCGGTCGGCCAGCCACTGCTGCACCCGCACCACCTTGCCCTCGCGGAAGGACGGCGTGCCCTGGATGGCGCCGGTGAGCTGACCGTCGGCGTCGCGCTCCAGCTCCACGGCAATCAGCTCACCCACACCTAAGGCCGCTGCGATAGGTCGCGTCACAAACTCGTTGGTGGCGGTCACGATGACGACCTCATCGCCCGCGTCCTGGTGCCGGCGCACCAGCGCCAGGGCCGAATCCTGTAGGCCTTTTTGCACGATTTCTCTCATGAAACGGGCATGGGCAGCTATCGAATTTATAGCGCCCTGCTCCCGGATCGCCTGTGTAGCGAAGCGCACGTAGGCGTGGATGTCGAGGGTACCGGCCTGGTATTGCGCAAAAAATTCGGTATTGCGGCGCTTGAACTCTTGCCCGTCACACCAGCCCAGTGCAATCGTGAATTCGCCCCATTCATAGTCAGAATCAAAGGGGATCAGCGTATGGTCGAGGTCGAACAAGGCAATCCGGCGTACCCCCACGCCTTTCACTTCGCATGCCGCGCCTGGGTCAGATGTCACGAGTTCTCCAGCATGGACTTGATCAGGGGGATGGTGATGGTGCGCTGGGTCTGCAGCGCATAACCGTCGAGCTGGTCCAGCAGCTGCATCAGGTTGCCCAGGTCGCGCGAGAAGCGGCTCAGGATGAAGTCCATCGCCTCATCGCTCAGGAACACGCCGCGGGCATCGGCCTCCTGGCGCAGCACGGACCGGCGGTCGGTTTCGCTCAAGGCCTGCAGCGCAAACACATGGCCCCAGCCCAGGCGCGTGCGCAGGTCCTCGCGCAGGCTCAGGTCGGCCGGTGGCGAGGCGCCGGCAGCCAGCACCCAGCGCGGGTGGCCGTCGGGGGCATTGAGGGCATTGACAAACCAGTTGAAGGCCGCCTGCTGCTGAACCGCAGTATAGAGGTGGCAGTCGTCGAGGATGACCGCCGCCCAGCTTTCACTGAATTCAGGCGGCTCCAGCACCGTGGCGTCCATCCAGCCGACGGCCGCGCCCTGTTCGCGCAGCGCTTCGCTGACGGCCTTGAGCAAATGGGTCTTGCCGCTACCGGACTCGCCCCAGAGGTAGGTCGGCACCGGCGAGCGCAGGCTATTGCCGGCCCACAGTTCCAGGTGCTTGAGCGCCGCCTCATTCGGGCCGGCAAAAAAGTTGGCCAGCGAGGGCGGCGAAGCCAGGCCGATGTCGAGCGCGATCTGTTTCATGGCTGCCACACGCCGCCCGCCTGCGCCGGCGCCCGGTATCGCGCCGCCCTGCGTTTGGAGCTAGAAGTCAATTGCATACAGCGTGCGTGGGGTGAACCTTTAGAATCTTGCATGGATTCTATCGGGCTTGGTGCCCGCATGAGCGCAGCCTACCCCACCCAAGCATGACCACCTCCTCTCCTTCCCCCCTGAGCTACAAAGATGCCGGCGTTGACATTGACGCAGGCGACGCCCTGGTTGAGCGCATCAAACCCTTGGCCAAAAAAACCATGCGCGAAGGGGTTCTGGCCGGCATTGGCGGCTTCGGCGCCCTGTTTGAGGTGCCCAAGCGTTACAAGGAGCCGGTACTGGTCAGCGGCACCGACGGCGTGGGCACCAAGCTGCGCCTGGCCTTTGAATGGGCCATGCACGACACCGTGGGCATTGACCTGGTCGCCATGAGCGTCAACGACGTGCTGGTGCAGGGCGCCGAACCGCTGTTCTTCCTCGACTACTTTGCCTGCGGCAAGCTCGATGTCGATACCGCAGCCGCTGTGGTCGGCGGCATTGCCAAAGGCTGTGAACTCAGCGGCTGCGCGCTGATAGGCGGCGAAACCGCTGAGATGCCCGGCATGTACCCCGAAGGCGAGTACGACCTGGCCGGTTTTGCTGTCGGCGCGGTGGAAAAGTCAAAGATCCTGACGGGCAAAGACGTCAAGCCCGGCGACGTGGTGCTGGGTCTGGCCAGCAGCGGCGTGCATTCCAACGGCTTCAGCTTGGTGCGCAAATGTATTGAACGCGCCGGCGCCGACCTGCCCTCGACACTCGATGGCCAACCTTTCCGTCATGCCCTGATGGAGCCAACCCGCCTCTATGTCAAGAATGTGCTGGCCGCCCTGGCCGCCCACCCGATCAAGGCGCTGGCCCACATCACCGGCGGCGGCCTGCTGGAAAACATTCCGCGCGTGCTGCCCGAAGGCACGGCCGCTCACCTGAAGAAAGGCAGCTGGCCGCAGACCGAGCTGTTTGCCTGGCTGCAAACAACCGCGGCCATCTCCGACTTCGAGATGAACCGCACCTTCAACAACGGCATTGGCATGGTGGTCGTGATCGACGCCGCCAGCGCCCAGGCCACGGCCAAAACCCTGAGGGACGCCGGCGAGCAGGTGTACGAGATTGGCGTGATTGCCGACAAGGGCGACGGCGCCGCAGTGACCGTTCGCTGAGCCGCCCGCAGGCCCCAACCCAGACTGGCAGAGCCGTCCTCCCCGCCCGGTGTCCAACCTGCCAGTCGCAGCGCCTGCACGCCTTCCGCCCGCCATCTGGGCGCTGGGTTTTGTCAGCCTGCTGATGGACATCTCTTCCGAGATGATCCACAGCCTGCTGCCGGTTTTCATGGTGACGGTGCTGGGCACCAGCATGTGGGCAGTGGGCCTGATTGAGGGGGCAGCCGAGGCCACCGCCCTGATCGTGAAAGTTTTTTCTGGCGTGCTCAGTGACTACTGGCGCAAACGCAAGCCGCTGGCAGTGCTGGGCTACGGCCTGGGTGCCGCCTCCAAACCGCTTTTTGCACTGGCCACCAGCACCGGCATGGTGCTGGCTGCCCGCCTGATCGACCGTGTTGGCAAAGGCATACGCGGCGCACCACGCGATGCGCTGGTGGCCGACCTGGCGCCGCCCGGCATGCGCGGCGCGGCCTTTGGGTTGCGCCAGTCACTCGACACCGTGGGCGCCTTCGTCGGGCCACTGATAGCGATGGGCCTGATGCTGCTCTGGGCGAACGACTTCCGGGCGATTTTCTGGGTCGCCATGGTGCCCGGCTTTATGGCCGTGGCGCTGTTGCTGGTGGGGGTCAAAGAGCCCGCACCGCTGCATGCTGCCAGTGACGCGCCAAGGCGCAACCCGGTCAGCAAGGCCCAGTTGCGGCGCTTGAGCCCGGCCTACCGGCGCGTGGTGCTGATGGGCGCGGTGTTCACGCTGGCGCGTTTTAGCGAGGCTTTTTTGTTGCTGCGCGCCATGGAAGGCGGCTTGCCCATCGCCTACACGCCGCTGGTGCTGATCGGCATGAATGTCGTTTACGCGCTGGGCGCCTACCCCTTCGGAAAACTGTCCGACACGGTGAACCACACCACGCTACTGGCCTGGGGGCTGGTGGTGCTGATCGCCGCCGATCTGCTGCTGGCCTACAGCAACCAATGGCAGTTTGTCTGGGCCGGCGTTGCCCTGTGGGGGCTGCACATGGCCATGACACAGGGCCTGCTGGCCACCATGGTGGCCGAGGCCGCGCCGCCTGATCTGCGCGGCACAGCGTTTGGATTCTTCAACCTTGTCAGCGGTGTGGCCCTGCTGGTGGCCAGCACGCTGGCCGGGGTGTTGTGGGACCAGCTGGGCGCCTCCGCGACGTTTATTGCCGGTGCTGCTTTCAGCCTGGTGGCGCTGGTGCTGCTGTGGCGCTGGCGTGGCTCTCGGGTTTTGCCGTGAGGGACCGTGTGACGTCAGCCTGAGCCGTGGAGCGTGAAAAAAATCGCGCCACCAAGGATCACCCGACCCTGAACCTCCCCCTGTGTTGCTACAAAAAAACGAGCTGCCTGCGCAGATATCCATTGGGCGTACTGGACTTTTACGTCTATTTGTATCAAACTGTTCCATTATTTAGCACGAGGAACAGTCATGCCGGTCATCGCAGTCATCAACCGCAAGGGAGGCAGTGGAAAAAGCACGTTGGCCGCCCACATCGCGGCTTGGTGCGCGCGCAACGGCAGCTCCGTCATGTTGGGCGACGTGGACCGCCAGCAGTCGGCCCGGGCCTGGCTGAAACGGCGCGACGCGGCTCTTCCAGCCATCGCCCCCTGGGCCGTGGACCAGAAAAACATGTTGCGTGTGCCCACAGGCATCACCCACGTCGTGCTCGACACCCCCGGCGGCATGCATGGCTTCGAGCTGGCGCGCGTCGTGATGTTCGCCGACGCCATCGTGATGCCCGTTTGCAGCTCAATGTTTGACCGCGAGTCGGCCCAGGCGTGCCATGCCGAACTGATGACCATGCCACGCGTGGCCAGCGGGCGCTGCCGGCTGGCGGTGGTCGGCATGCGCATCGACGCGCGCACCAATGCCGCCCAGACACTGGACAAGTGGTCGGAGTCGCTGGGCGTGCCGTTTCTCGGTGCGCTGCGCGAAACCCAGCTGTATGTGCGCAGCCTGGAGCGCGGCATGACGATTTTTGATTTGCAGCCCCAGCAGACCGCCGTCGACCTGGCGCAATGGGCGCCGATTTTGCAATGGCTCAAGCCCCAGCTTTACCCGCCGCAGGCAGCCAACGACGGCAGCAGCGTGTTGCGGCCGCCAGCCCGGACGCTGGCGCCCAAAGCCGCAATCTTGCCAAAAACTGCTTCCGAAGAGGTGGTTTCCAGACACCGCGGCTCGCTGCCCAATAGCCTGATGCCGGCCCAGGAGTCCATGGTACAGGGCGGACGCCTGTCCACACTGAGTGCTGGGCGGACGCCGGTACCAGAAAAACCAGTCAGCCCCCCCACCCTGGCGCGCACTACGCGGTCCGCCGATGGACCGCAGATTCCGCAGTTTTTAAGGCGAAGTTAAGAGCCCCCACGCTTGCCACTGCGTGTGCTGCGCTGCCCCCCGAGGGGGCGCTGCGGCTGCGGGCCGGCAAAGCCGGACCCGCGGCTCCTGCTTGTTTCAAAAGCCCCCACGGTCACTCACTGCGTGTAGCTCCCTGCCCCCCGAGGGGGCCGTTGGGCCTGCGGGCCGGCAAAGCCGGACCCGCGGCCCCTGCTTGTGAAGAGAAGTGCTTCGCGCTTTGCCTACTGTATGAGTCGGCTGGAAAGCCGGGTCAGCTTTTCTGGCGGCGCAAGCGGGCCAGGCGGTCGGCGACCACATCCAGATCCAGCGCGTCCTTGGCGTGGTCCAGGTAAATTTCCAGATCGGGCACAGCACGGCCGGCCTCACCCTGCTCGGCCAACGCCAGCCCGCGGTCGCGGTATTCGGCCCAGACCTCCGGCTGCAGCACGATCAGCCTGTCTTGCACGGCAATGAGCCGTGGCCAGTCCTGCTGGGTCTTGTGGATTTCCTTGAGATTGCGCAACATGCGGCCGATGATGTCGCGCGCCGGCACCGACTGCAGATACAGGCCAATAGGCACTTCGAACTCATCCATCAGCCCGCTGCGCTGTCTGAAAGCCTCGAGTCGCTCAGAGAGCTCTTCACGACTCAGCGAGTGGCCGCTGAAGGGGTCGATCACGACCTGACCCTTGGGCAGATTGACTTTGACCATGAAATGGCCGGGAAAGGACACACCGCGGGCGTTGAGCCCCATGCCGCCAGCCAGCTCCAGCCACAGCACTGCCAGGGAGATCGGGATGCCGCGGCGGGTTCTGAGCACCGCGTTCAGGTAACTGTTGTCGGGGTCGTAGTAGTCATTGATGTTGCCGCCGAAATTGAGGTCCCGGAAGAAAAACTGGTTCAGCGCACGCAGGCGCTGCAACGCGGAGGCGTCGGCCGGCAGGCGGCGCTTCAGGCGCGCCAACAACTGGTCCACGTCGCCCAGGACCTGCTGCACATCGAGTTCGGGGTACTCGTCCTGCGCCACACTGATGGCCGCTTCCAGCAGCGGAAAATGCTCGTCGCTCTGCACCAGGCTGGCAAAGTATTGCAGCGGCGACGGAACATCGAGGTTGAGAGACATGGCGCTACTTTCTCACAAAGCTGCAGGCGACGCGAGTGCCCGTTGTTTACCAGTCGTTACGGCAAGTTCAGCGGCGCATCAACTTGCGAACCTTCAGGCCCGAGGCCCAGAGTGCTCCGAAATAAATAGCGAATGAAGCAAGCAGGACAAGAGCTAGCAGCCCAATCCTCTTGAAAGATTCGGCCCGCAGCCCGGTCCAGCTGACGGCCTGCGCGGACCACAGCAAAAATACCGCCAGCAGGGCGCTGGCCGCCAGCACCTGCAGCGCAAACACGCCCCAACCGGGTGCCGCCCGGTAACTGCCGCGCTTGCGCAGCCCCAGCAGCAGCCACAAGGCATTGATCATCGCTCCGATTCCGATGGCCAGCGCCAGCCCTGCGTGCTGGAAAAAAGGCACGAGCGCCAGGTTGAGCAATTGCGTGATCACCAGCACCACCACGGCAATCTTCACGGGCGTGCGAATGTCCTGGCTGGCGTAAAAACCTGGCGCCAGCACCTTGATCGCCACCAGCCCCACGAGGCCGGCGCCGTAACCCATGAGCGCCGTGGTGGTCTGGTACACGTCGCGGTCGGTAAACGCGCCGTAGTGGTACAGCGTGGCCACCAGCGGCTGGGCAAAGGTCAGCAGCGCCACCGCGCTGGGCACCGCCAGCAGCACCACGATGCGCAAGCCCCAGTCCAGCATGGCCGAGTATTTTTCCGCGTCATTGGCGGCTTTGGCCGCGGCGAGCTGCGGCATCAGCACCACGCCGATGGCCACGCCCAGCATGGCCGTCGGGAATTCCATCAGCCGGTCCGCGTAGGTCAGCCAGCTGACACTGCCTGGTGCCAGATGGGAGGCGATCTGGGTGTTGATCAGCAGCGACACCTGCGCGACGCTCACCCCCAGCAGAGCCGGCACCATCAGGCGCGCGATGTTGCGGGTTCCCGGGTCGGCCCAAGCCAGACGAACCGCGCTCGCGCTGAGACCTATTCTTGGCAGCAAACCCATTTTCAGCAGCGCCGGAATCTGGACCGACAGTTGCAGCAAGCCGCCCAGCATGACACCGGCGCCCATGGCGTAAATCGGCTCAATGCCCTGCGTCTTGAACCAGGGCGCGCCCAGCCAGGCCGCGCCTATCATGGACAAGTTCAGCAGCACCGGCGTGGCGGCCGGCAAGGCAAAGCGTTTCCAGGTGTTCAGTATCCCGGCTGACAGCGCCACCAGCGACATGAAGCCGATATAAGGAAACATCCAGCGCGTCATGAACACGGCAGCTTCAAAACCGCGCGGCTCCTGCTTGAGGCCGCTGGCCATCATCCAGACCAGCACCGGCGCGGCCGCGACACCGATCACACAGGTCAACAGCAAGGCCCAGGTCAGCAGGGTCGCCACCCGGTCGATCAGCAGCCTGGTGGCGGCTTCACCGTTTTTGGCATGGCTGGCCGCCAGTACCGGTACAAACGCCTGGCTGAAAGCGCCCTCGGCAAACAGGCGGCGAAACAGGTTGGGGATGCGAAAAGCGACGTTGAAAGCATCGGTCATGGCGCTGGCGCCAAAGGTCGAAGCCATCAGCAGCTCCCGCACCAGGCCGGTGATCCGGGACACCAGGGTCAACAGGGAAACAGTAGAGGCGGCTTTGAAAAGTGACACCGGAGGAGTTTAAGGCCCCTGCAGTCAGGCCTACGGCCATGCGCTTCACATGTTTCGGCAATCTTTTCAAGTAGGGGCTGCGGAACCGGCTTTGCCGGGCCGCAGGCGCAGCGGCCCCCTCGGGGGGCATGGCGCTACACGCAGTGAGCAACCGTGGGGGTATAATCAGAGGCTTTGCTAAGCATCATCCGCAGAACTCCTCCCCGGATTAAAGGAAATTAATTATGGCTACCGCCAAACCCAAGAAAAAGAACCCCCGCCTGGCCTCAGGCCGCAAACGCGTCCGCCAGGACACCAAACTCAACGCCGCCAACACCTCGCTGCGCTCGAAATACCGCACCGCCGTGAAAAACGTCGAAAAAGCTGTCGCCGCCGGCGACAAGACCAAAGCCACCGAACTCTTCGCCAAGGCGCAGAGTGTTGTGGACATGATTGCCGACAAGGGCATCTTCCACAAGAACAAGGCAGCGCGCGACAAGAGCCGCCTGTCCACCAAGGTGAAGGCTCTCGCCCTCGCCGCCCCCAAAGCGGCCTGATACCCAGGTCCATCGCCCGGACTGATCTTCAGTCCGCCGTTTCGCAGGGTGCGCTGCCAGCAAAACAAAAAAGCCGTCGCAAGACGGCTTTTTTGTTTCCGGCATCCACTGTCCGGTCAGAGCCTGGGCGCGTCCGGTATCAAACAGGCCTCGGCCATCTGCAGGTCATTGTCCTTCGCAAAGTTGATTGCAAAGTCCCAGGCCATGGGTTCGGCCTCGCGCAGTTCGCTGTTGACCACCACACATTTGACGCCATTGATCACCGTGGGCACACACCAGGGCGAGTAGGTCAGGTGGCTGCCGGGTTGTGGTCCACCGGGGCGGAACTGGCTCATCACGCCACACAAGCGGTCTGCCCAGTCGCTGGGGCGAAAGGTCTTGCCATCACGGGTGATGCCTTGAATGAAGACTTCTTTGGCGGAGTTGGAGACCATTCGGGTTGAAGGTTTTTAGCGTGCCAGAGGCGGGGATATTGCCTCATGCTGCACCGCACAATGATTCTATCTTATATAAGACTTGAGACCTGGCAGCAAGCGCCTGCGCGCCGCATGACTGTGATGCAACATCCTCACCAAAGACGCAAAAGCCTGCGCCTAAAATCACCTCAGGCCGCTTTTCTGTGGCGGCCTCCTGTTTTTGTCACGCCCCGGAGTTTCCTTATGACCGCTGCCCTGCCTTCCCACATCGAAGTCGCCTCGCCTCACGTGATGAACACCTATGGCCGTCTGCCGATCGCGCTGTCGCACGGCCAGGGTTGCCGTGTCTGGGACGTCAACGGCAAGGAGTATCTCGACGGTTTGGGCGGTATCGCCGTCAATACCCTGGGCCATAACCACCCGCGCCTGGTGCCGGCGCTGCAGGACCAGATCGCCAAAATCATCCACAGCTCCAATTACTACCACGTGCCGGGGCAGGAGACACTGGCGGCGAAGCTGGTCGAGCTGTCGGGCATGGAAAACGTGTTCTTCTGCTCCACGGGGCTCGAAGCCAATGAAGCCGCGCTGAAGCTGGCGCGCAAGTTCGGCCACGACAAGGGCATAGATCGCCCCGAGATCGTGGTGTACGAAAAAGCTTTTCACGGCCGCAGCATTGCCACGCTCAGCGCCACGGGCAACTCCAAGGTGCAGGCCGGTTTTGGACCACTGGTCGAAGGGTTCATCCGCGTTCCGCTCAACGACGTGGCCGCGCTGGAAACCGCTACCGACGGCAACCCGAATGTGGTCGCGGTATTTTTTGAAGCGATCCAGGGCGAAGGCGGCATCCACCCCATGGATGCCGGCTACATGCAGCAGGTGCGCAAGCTCTGCGACCAGAACGACTGGCTGCTGATGATCGACGAGGTGCAGTGCGGCATGGGCCGCACCGGCAAGTGGTTTGCGCACCAGTGGGCCGGCATTCAGCCCGACGTCATGCCGCTGGCCAAAGGTCTGGGCTCAGGCGTGCCGATAGGCGCCGTGGTGGCCGGCCCCAAAGCCGCACACATTTTCGCTCCGGGCAACCACGGCACCACCTTCGGCGGCAACCCGCTGGCCATGCGCGCCGGCATCGAGACGATTCGCATCATGGAGGAAGACGGCCTGCTGGCCCATGCTGCCAAAGTCGGCGCTCACCTGAAGGCGGCACTGGAGCGTGAACTTGCCGCCGAACTGAAAACGGGCGGTGTGCGTGAAATCCGCGGTTTCGGCCTGATGCTCGGCATCGATCTGGCGAAACCCTGTGGCGAGATCCTCAACCGTGCCGCCGACAAGGGCCTGCTGCTCAGCGTGACGGCCGACAGCGTGATCCGGCTGGTGCCGCCACTGATCCTCAGCGAAGCCGAGGCCGACGAAATCGTGGCCATCCTGTGCCCGTTGATCAAGCAGTTTCTGGGGGAAAAGCCATGAGCAGCGCCCCAGCCTCAACCAAGATGCGCCACTACCTGCAGTTCAGCGACTTCAACGCCGCCGAATACGCCTATATTTTTGAGCGCGCCGCGCTGATCAAGAAAAAATTCAAGGCCTATGAGAAACACCAACCGCTGGTGGACCGCACGCTGGCCATGATTTTTGAAAAAGCCTCGACCCGCACGCGCGTGAGTTTTGAAACCGGCATGTACCAGATGGGCGGCAGCGTGGTGCACCTGACCACTGGCGACAGCCAGCTCGGCCGCTCCGAGCCGATCGAAGACAGCGCCCGCGTGATCAGCCGCATGGTGGACCTGGTGATGATCCGCACTTACGAGCAAACCAAGATCGAGCTGTTTGCCGAACATTCACGCGTGCCGGTCATCAACGGCCTGACCAACGAGTTCCACCCCTGCCAGATCCTGGCTGACATTTTCACCTACATCGAGCACCGCGGTTCCATCCAAGGCAAAACCGTGGCCTGGGTCGGTGACGGCAACAACATGGCCAACACCTGGCTGCAAGCCAGCGAAATCCTCGGCTTCAAGGTGCACCTGAGCACACCCACCGGCTACGAAGTGGACCAATCTGTGGCCGGCATCCGGTCGGCCGACAGCTACAAGGTTTTCAGGGACCCGATGCAGGCCTGCGCCGGTGCCGACCTGGTGACCACAGACGTGTGGACCAGCATGGGTTACGAGGCCGAAAACGAGGAACGCAAGAAAGCTTTTGCCGACTGGTGTGTGGACCTTGAGATGATGAAGATTGCCAAACCCGATGCGCTCTTCATGCACTGCCTGCCCGCGCATCGCGGTGAGGAGGTCCAAGCCGATGTGATCGACGGGCCGCAGTCCGTGGTCTGGGATGAAGCGGAGAATCGGCTGCATGTGCAAAAGGCGTTGATGGAGTTCCTGCTGCTCGGCAAGGTGGCTTGAGGGGTTTCAGGCATTGCGCAGCAGCAGCAGCCTGCAGTGGCAGGTGTCTGGCCTACCCGCTGCCGCCCGGATATCTCTGAGCCGGTCCCTGCGCAACATCTTCAAAGGCGTCTCCCCGCCGATGGACTCGCCACCCCTATCGCCCCGCGTCCTTGTCCCTGCCCCGCAGTTACCATGTAGCCACAACAACATGGCAGCCATCCGGGGCCGAAGAGGAAAAACTCATGCAACGCATCGTCATCGTCGGGGGAGGCGCAGGCGGGCTGGCACTGGCCACCCAGTTGGGCAAACTTTTGGGCAAAAAGGGCCTGGCTGAGATCGCGCTGGTTGATGCCGCGCGCACGCATGTGTGGAAGCCACTGCTGCACCAGCTGGCGGCCGGCAGCTTCGACACCCACGCGGAAGAAATCGAATACCTGGCGCAGGCTCGCTGGAACCACTTCAAGTTCCGCCTGGGGCGCCTGGAAGGAGTGGACCGCAGCGCCAAAACCCTGCAGCTCGCCGCCAGCCACGACGAGGCTGGGCGTGAGATCACGCCGGCCCAGGAGCTGGCCTACGACACGCTGGTGATTGCCGTGGGCAGCCAGACCAATGACTTCGGCACACCCGGTGCGGCCGAACACACGATCAAGCTGGACAGCCCGCAAGCCGCCAAACGCTTCAACGACCGCCTGATCAATGCCTGCATCCGCGCGCAGACTGTGCCGCGTAGCGCGGGCAGTGGTCGCCTGACGGTGGCCATCGTCGGCGGGGGCGCCACCGGGGTGGAACTTGCCGCCGAACTGCATGCCTCGGCCAAAGTGCTGGCCAACTACGGCTTTGACCACATCCACCCCGAAAAAGACTTGCAAATCGTGCTGGTCGAGGCTGCGCCGCGCCTGCTCGCGCAATTGCCGGAGCGCCTGAGCGAATCGGCGCTGCGGGAACTGCGCAAGCTGGCCATCGAGGTGCACACCAACGAGAAGGTGATCGAGGTCACCGATAGCAGTCTGAAGATGGCCAGCGGCAAGGTGATCTCGTCCAGCCTCACGGTCTGGGCCGCTGGCGTGAAGGCCGCTGACTTCCTGAAAACACTTGGCGGCGCGCAGCCGCTGGAGACCAACAAGCTCAACCAGCTGGTGGTCAACGGCAACCTGCAGACGGTCGACGCCAGCATTTACGCCTTTGGCGACTGTGCCGCCTGCCAGCAACCGGATGGCACCTGGGTGCCGCCGCGCGCCCAGGCGGCCTATCAGCAGGCGATGTACCTGGTGAAGGCCCTGCCGCGCCTGCAACGCGGTGAGCCGGTCTCCCCGTTTGTCTTCAGGGACCAGGGTTCGCTGGTCTCGCTGTCGGAATACTCCTCGGTCGGCAGCCTGATGGGCAGCCTGACCAAGGGCAGTTTTTTTGTCGAAGGTCAAATCGCAAAGATCATGTACTGGGCGCTGCACAAACAGCACCAGCTGGCCTTGGGCGGCTGGAAAAAAACCGCGCTGATCACGCTGTCGGAAATGATTGACCGCACCTACCGTCCGCGCATCAAGTTGCATTGATAATCAGCGGCATTCCCATCAATCAACGGAGAAAACCATGGCAAAAGGACAGCAGAACAAGGACAAGATGGTCAAGAAACCGAAAAAGGACACCACGCCACCGAAGGGGGTGTCGCCCGATGCGGTGCGCCCGACCGTCGTCACGCAAATCCCCCTGCGCGGCAAACTCAAGAACAAATAAGACAGTGACTGCCTCTGCAGCGCAGGGATTCTCCGCAGGGCCATCCCGGGAAAACCCAGCCAGGGCAGCGGAACCGGCTTTGCCGGGCCGCAGGCACAGCGACCCCAAGGGGCAGGAGTCTGCGGCTCCAAAACTGCCTGCGCAGGTTTGGGCAGGCGACAGAAGCGAAGCCTCTGGCGAGCGATGGCCAGCAAGGCCTCGTGAAGTACACGACGTGACGAGCGTGGGGGCTCTATGAAAGACCCGCTGCATGGCGTCACACTGGAAGCCATGGTCACCGCCTTGTCGGGTCACTATGGCTGGGACGGGCTCGGCCAGCGCATTGCGATTCGCTGCTTCACCCTGGAACCCAGCGTGCCGTCCAGCCTGAAGTTTCTGCGCAAGACACCCTGGGCCCGGGAAAAGGTCGAAAGCCTCTACCTCTTCATGCTGCGCGAGCAGCGGCGTGCCGCCCCCACGGTGCACAACTTCCCGCCGCCAAAAACTTAAGCACCCAGCGGGTTGGAAAACAGCAGCATCATGGCCACGCCCACACCAATCAGGAAGTTGGCGTCAATCAGGCCGGCCAGCAAAAACATCTTGACCTGCAGAGGCTCCATCAGTTCGGGCTGGCGCACCGAGCCTTCGATGAAACGCCCGCCCATGACGCCTATGCCCAGGCAGGCGCCTACCGCGCCCAGGCCGATCATCAAGCCACATGCAATGGAAATGGCACCTGCGTCCGTCATGGTTTTTCTCCTTGGTTTCAAACTTGCCGATGACTGAATGATGCTGGCCGGCCCATTGCAAAACAATGACCTCGCAGGTCATGTACCCGTGCCAGCAGGCTTTACGCTGCTGTATGCGGACGACTGCCTGCTGGTGCTGGACAAGCCGGCGGGCCTGCTGTCGGTACCCGGCAAAGGCGGGGACAAGCAGGATTGCCTGAGCGCGCGGGTATTGCAACATTACCCCGAAGCGCTGGTGGTGCACCGGCTGGACATGGCGACCTCCGGCCTGTTGCTGATGGCACGCAGCCGCACCGTACAGCGCACGCTGAGCCAGGCCTTCGCAGAGCGGGCGGTTCACAAGACCTACGAAGCCGTGGTGCATGGCCATGCGGCTGGCCTGTTGCAGGGCAGTGACGCCTGGAACGTCATCGATCTGCCGGTTGCCCTGGACTGGCCCCGGCGCCCGCTGCGGGTCATCGATGCGGCGCTGGGTAAGGCCAGCGTGACACGTTGGCAGGTGCGCAGCCATGGTCTCGACAGCACGCGGCTGGCCCTGGAACCCGTGACTGGCAGGTCGCATCAACTGCGCGTGCACCTGCAGGCACTCGGCCATCCCATTCTGGGCGACAGGCTTTATGCGCCGGAGGCTGTACAGGCCCGTGCGCCACGCCTGCTGCTGCATGCCTGCACACTGCGCCTGGCGCACCCGGTCAGCGGCGAGGCGCTGCGGTTTGAAAGCGGCGTTCCCTTTTGAAGCTGTCGCCCGCCTGGCCTCGCGGAACTTCGGCACGCCTGCGGTCTCCCATGGAGACCACGGAGATCACCATGCCGATGCTGACGCAACCAGCCCTACCTCTTTTTTCGACGGAGCCCGCCGGGCTGCTGCGCCGCCGCACCGTGGCGGCGGCCCTGGTGGCAGCGCCGGCCCTGTGGCTCGGGGCGCGTGCCCAGCCCACGCCAGCGCGCCGCGCGACGCCCGCGCAGTCAGAGGGGCCGTTTTACCCGCTGGACTTTCCCAAAGACAGCGACCACGACCTGCTGCGAAACGGCAGGCTGAATTATTCCGAAGGACGGCTTGCCTGGGTCGAGGGCCAGGTCACCGACCTGGGCGGCAAAGCGCTGGCCGGCGCAGAGGTGCATATCTGGCAGTGCGACCACGCCGGGCACTACCACCACCCCGGGGACGGCGGCCGTGCGGACGAGCGCTTCCAGGGCTTCGGCCGCGTCACGCTGGGCGCCGACGGCCGCTACCGCTTTCGCACCATCCGGCCGGCCGCCTACAGCGGCCGCGCGCCACACATCCATGTCAAGGTCCGGCTCGGCCAGCGCGAACTGCTGACCACGCAGCTGTACGTCGCGGACGACCCCGGTAATGCGCGTGACGGCCTGTGGCGACGGCTGGACGCCGCCGGCCGCGCGGCACTGACGGTGCCCTTCAAACCGGGCAGCGATGGTTTGTGGGCCAGTTTCCCGATGGTGGTCGAAGCGTGAAGGCCGGACTTCCCGCCGCCATTTGTCGGTAATATCGACAGCCATGACCCAACACCTTTTTATTCTGACCGGTGCCTCACGCGGCATGGGGCTGGCCATGGCCAGGAAGCTTCTCAAGCCGGGCAACAGCCTGCTGTGCATCTCGCGCAAGACCAACGAAACATTGGCGGCGCAAGCCAGGATGGCTGACACCCCGCTGCTGCAGTGGGCGCAGGATCTTGCCAACAGCATTGAGACCAGCGCGCGCCTGGAACAGTGGCTGCGCGAGCAGGCGCATGGCAGTTTTTCCACCGCCGTGCTGATCAACAATGCCGGCATGATTCCGGGCATCGGCCCGCTGAGCGATGCGGACGCCGATAACTTGCACCAAGGACTCAGCGTCGGGCTGGAGGCGCCCATGCAACTCACGGCGTCTTTCCTGCGCGCCACCCAAGGCTGGAGCGCCCGCCGCAAGATACTGAACATTTCTTCGGGACTGGGCCGCAAGGCCATGGCTTCGCAATCGATTTACTGCGCGGCCAAGGCCGGCATGGATCACTTCACGCGCTGCGTGGCGCTGGAAGAGGCGCTCAAGCCCAACGGCGCCGCCATCTGCTCGCTGGCGCCGGGAGTGATCGACACTGACATGCAAACCCAGCTGCGCGGTGCTGACGCCTCGGCCTTTCCCGATCAAGCCAATTTCATCAGCCTCAAGGACAAGGGCCAGCTAACCTCGCCCGACGAAGCCGCCGCGCGCATCCTGGCCTACCTTGCCAGGCCGGATTTTGGCAGCCAGCCAGTCGCGGATGTCCGCGACTGATCTGTCAGCTGCGATTTTGATAGCTGTCTGCGCTTGCTGCATAAGGGCTGGAGGCTCATTTCTTCGTGAAATCGACTGTGTACGTGGTTCGACGTCTGTAAAGCGTCACGCTGCGTCCCCGGCTTACCGTCGACAGTAGGTCCAACTCCCCACTCCCAACCCCCCGCCCTTCCCTTGCCCCGCTGGGCGATGGAAGGGAGCCACATTTGGCCGCGTGCGCTGCGCACGCGTGCAAGCATGACGGTCTCTTGGGATTCCCGTCCCTGAAGCGCTTCGCGCTTCATGCACTCAGGATTTGGATTCGGTCTTGGGTATTAGTCTTCTCCCCCACCCGTCGGGCTGGGCCGAGGAGCGCAGCCGACAACGGATCAGGGCGAGCGATTGTCTGAGGCGCTAGCCGAGTTCGAGCTCGACCCCGTTTTCGGCGAGCACCGCAGGTTGCCCGTAGCATCGCTGCGGGACCCAGACCATCGGGTCGCCTTTTTCTTTGCTTACTTTCTTTTTGGCGACGCAAAAAGAAAGTGAGTTGCTGCCGGGCAACCCCCGGCTTGCTGGCACAACAACCGGCTGGAGCTTGCCCACATGGATCCCGGATCAAGTCCGGGATGACAGCCAACGCTACAAATTCAATAGCTGCCAGCGCCTGTCCCTTATGGGCTGGAGGCCTATTTGATGCTTGAACTTGTGCTCTGTGAAAACGGACAGGGATAAATGCCTCAATCACGAACAATCAGGATCGGCAGGTGGGCATGAGCCAGTACCTGCGCAGCCACGCTGCCGAGCACGAGTTTTTCGAGGCCGCGCCGGCCGTGCGAGCCCATGACGATGAGGTCTGCCTCAACCGCACTCGCAGTTTCGAGAATGCCGCGGTAAATGGTGTGGCTCTCAACAACAGAGGAAGCGACCGCAATACCCGCCGCCTCCAGCGCCTGCCGGGCGCCGGCCAGCGCCTCGTTGGCTTCGGCCGTGGCGGCGCCCAGGTATTGCGCCTGGCCATAGGCGAAATCTGTGCCTACACCGCTGAAGGCATAGGGATCGATCACGTAGATCGCTGTGACGACGCTGTTGAAGGCCTGCGCCAGTCCCCTGGCTTTCTCGACCGCCATCAGCGATGTGGAAGAGCCGTCTACCGGCAACAGGATGTGCTTGAACATGATCGCGATCTCCTCAAAAAAAGTGGCGCCGACCTCAGGCTTCGATCTTCACGCCCTTCCAGAATGCAATGCGGCCCTTGATCTCTTCGGCTTCAGGTTTCGGGTCGGGGTAATACCAGGCGGCGTCGGTGTTCATCTCGCCATTGACCAGCAAGGAGTAGTAGCTGGCCTGGCCCTTCCAGGCGCACATGGTGTGGTGGTTGCTGAAGGTCACATGGTCCCGGTTCAGTGCACTCTCGGGAAAGTAGTGGTTGCCTTCGATGGTCACGATATCGTCGCTTTGCGCAATGACTGCGTCGTTCCAGATGGCTTTCATGACACGTCTTTCATGGGTTACGGATCCGCTGCCGGACCAAGGGTGGAGTTCAAGCAATCTTCGCACAGTCTGCCGCGATGGGGGAGCGGGCAATTTATGTTCTCCGGGCCAAAAAAAAGTGTGAGGGCAAGCCATCACACCTTGTCGGGAAGGCCTTTCAGCCATTGGGGCCTCAGGCCATACGCAGGTTGTTGCCTTCAACAATCACGCGCGAACCGACCGGCACCGAACTCGACACCTCGACGTTGCGGGTCGAACCGTCATTCATGCGCACGCGCACCTGGTAGACGGTGACTGTCTTCATGTTCTGCTCGATCTTGTTGCCGGCAAATGCACCGCCAGCCGCGCCCAGCACGGTCATGGCTGTTTTGCCGCTGCCGCCACCGACCTGGTTGCCAAGCAGGCCACCGATCACGCCGCCGGCCACTGTACCCAGGCCGACCGTGGTATTGCCAACGGCCACGCCGTTGACCTGACCCTGGCGCTGGACCGCCGTCACGGCTTCCACGGTGCCGCAGTCGGCGCAGACCACGGCCTTGGGTGCCGGTGCTTGAGCCACCACGGCAGGACGCTGCTGCACTGCCGGTTTCGCGGGCGCCTGTTTCTCAGGCGCCGTGTTGCTGGCCAGCTTGGTGCTTGTGCTCGACTGCGTCGTCGGGGCCTTGGCATCCGTGCCACCAGGCTGGGCGTCAGACCGGTTGACCACCAGCGCGGCGGCCAGCGCCATCACCGTGACGCCCAGCACCGCCGCAATGGCGATCAACGCCTTGCTGTGCTGCATGCGTTGCGAGAAACCAGGCTGGTTGCCCGGCGCTGCGGGAATCTGATTGTTTGTATCCATGATGGGTACTCCTTGTGTGAGCCCCTGTTGTAACCAACTCCTGTCAACGCGCCTGTAGGACGCAGTGACATCCGTAAGTAAAGGTATGCCGAAGGGGGTGTCCAGCGTGTTTTTTTGCACACTTTCAGGCCACTTCACCGGCTTGTCACCAAGGGTTTGCTGGCGCTTTACACGCCGCCGTGGGGGTGCGTCGGGTCAATCCACAACACCTGCTCGGGTTTTTCGGCCGGCGCGATGTCCAGGTTGATCGCCACCGCCTCGCCATCACTGCGGCACAGCACACACTCCAGCAGCTCGGTCGGACTGGCGTTGATTTCCTGGTGCGGTACATAGGGCGGGACATAAATGAAGTCGCCAGGGCCAGCCTCTGCGGTGAATTCAAGATGCTCGCCCCATCGCATGCGGGCGCGTCCCCTGACGACGTAGATCACGCTTTCAAGGTGGCCATGGTGGTGCGCGCCGGTTTTGGCGTTGGCGTGGATGGTGACCGTGCCGGCCCAAAGCTTTTGCGCACCGACACGGGCGAAGTTGATGGCGGCCTTGCGGTCCATGCCGGGGGTGGACGGGACATTTCCATCGAGCTGTCCGCCTGGCACCACACGCACACCGTCGTGCTTCCAGTCGGTGGGCGGGGATTCGGGGCTGTGGCTGTGGCCGTGGGGAAGCTTGTGGCCGGTGTCGTGGTTCATGGTGTGCCTCCAGGAAATCGGTTACAGCAGCGCCGCGTAAACCAGACTGCGGAACAGCGGCCGGTAGTAATCGCGCTGATTCGGCGCCTGGATCATCAGCAGCGCATACAGGTCTTCGGCGGGATCGACAAAAAAGGTGGTTCCCGCGATGCCCCCCCAGAAATACGAGCCCACCGAGCCAGGCACCGGCGAAATCCCCGCAGCCATGCGTACGGCAAACCCGAGACCGAAGCCGTGGCCCGGAGGCAGCAGGTCGCCAGTGGAGGGGATCCCGCCCAGGTGGTCGGCCGTCATGTAGTCCACCGTGCGCGGACCCAGCAGGCGTGCCCCTTGAAGCTCGCCCCGGTTACGCATGAACTGCAGGAAACGCGCATAGTCCATGGCCGTGGACAGCAAGCCGCCGCCGCCGCTTTCCATGGCAGCAGGACGGCGTGGATCGAGCACCCGCATCGGCACGCCGCCGTCGGGGTCGTGTCCAAACGGTTCGGCAATGCGGTGATGGTCGGCTGCATCCACCGCAAAGGCGGTCTCATGCATGCCCAGCGGCGTGAAAATATTCTGGCGCAGGTAGTCGCCCAGGGCCTGCCCGCTGATGACTTCGACCAGCCGCCCCAGCACGTCCGTGGCGCGGCTGTACTCCCAGACGCTGCCGGGCTGGTGCATCAGGGGCAGTGCAGCCAGGTCGCGCGAAAACTCCGCATTGCTGCGTTCGCGCGAACCCAACTGATGCTGCGCATATTGCCGCTGCACCGCCGCAGCTCCGAGAAACTCATAAGTCAGGCCGGCAGTGTGGCGCAGCAGGTCCTGCACAGTGGCAGGGCGGGCCACGTCTTCAAGGATCACCTGGCCATCACGTTCCACCGCCACCTTCTGGTTGGCAAATTCGGGTAAATGTTGGGCCACCGGGTCACTGAGCAGCAGCTTGCCCTGCTCCATCAGCATCATCACGGCGACCGAGACCACGGGTTTGGTCATTGAGTAAATGCGGAAAATCGCGTCGCGCTGCATGGGCGTTCCCGCTGCCGGGTCCTGCCGGCCCAGGCTTTCGAACAGCGCCAGCTTGCCACGGCGGGCCACCAGCACGACAGCCCCGGGCAAGCGGCCCCGATCTACGTTGGACTGCAACACGTCGAGCATGTGCTGCAAACGCTCGGGACACAAACCCAGCTCGGCGGGCGGGGCGAAATCGAGGTCGGTCATGCTTGCCATGTCAGGCGCCGAAGCGTTCACGCGCCAGGGCCTGCAGTTTTTTCAGCGCAACGTCCCGATCCATGGGTGCCAGTCCGCAGTTGGTGCAGGGCAGCAAACGGTTTTTCGGCACATACTGCAGCGCCTTGCCGATGGTGTCAGCAATCTGCTCGGGCGTTTCAATCTCGTCGCTGGCCACATCGATCACGCCGACCATCACGTCCTTGCCTTCGAGCAGTGCCATCAGGTGCGGCGGCACATGCGAGTGGTAACACTCGAGGCTGACCTGCTGGATGCTGCTTTTAGCCAACGCAGGCAGCACCTGTTCGTACTGGCGCCACTCTTCGCCCAAAGTCTGCTTCCAGTCGTCGTTGGCCTTGATGCCGTAGCCGTAGCAGATGTGGACAGCGGTGGTGCAGGTCAGTCCCTGCGCAGCGCGCTCCAGCGCTAGCACGCCCCAATCGGCGGCGTCTTTCATGTAGACGTTGAAGGCCGGTTCATCGAACTGGATGATGTCCACGCCGTCGGCCTGCAGCGCCAGTGCCTCCTGGTTGAGCAGTTCCGCAAAGGCCATGGCAAGCTTGATACGGTCGCCGTAAAAGCGGTCGGCCACGGTGTCCACAATCGTCATCGGACCGGGCAGCGTGAACTTGATCTTGTGGGTGGTATGCGCTCGCAGCAGCCTGGCCTCGGCCGCATGCACGCGACCCTCGAGTCTGAGCGCGGCCACCACCTGCGGCACCATCGCGTCGTAGCGGTTGTCGCGTATGCCCATCTTGACCTTGTGCTCGAAGTCGATCCCCTCGACCTGCTCCAGAAAGCCATGCACAAAATGCTGGCGTGACTGCTCGCCGTCGCCGATCACGTCCAGCCCGGCGTCTTCCTGCGCCTTGATCCACAGCAGCGTGGCGTCAGCCTTGGCCTGCGCCAGCTCGACGCCTTCGGCTTTCCATTGCGGCCAGAGTTTGCGGGTTTCCGACAGCCAGGCCGGTTTGGGCAGACTGCCTGCAATGGCGGTGCTGAAAATTGGTCTTGCCACGAATGACTCCTGTTGGTGAATGAGGGGTTTTATCAGATCAGTGCGCCTGGCGCGGCACAGAACTGCGCGGCCAGCAATTCATAGGAGCGTCGCCGCGCAGCAGGTTCGTGGGTCCAGGTGATGACCACCAGTTCCTCAACGTCGAGCGCGGCGGACAGAGCGCGCAACTTTTCCGCAACCTGCAGCCCGCTACCCACCAGCGCCGTGCGCCTGAGCTGGTCGACCTGCATCTGCTCGGCAGGGCTGTAGGGCCGCAGCGACACCTCTGCGGGAGATTGCAGCGGCCCGAGCGCACCGCGGTTGCGGTCTATCTTCCAGCGCTCGCGGCCCGAAAAATGATGCCAGGCCTCGGCTTCGGTGTCGGCGGCCAGCGCCCAGACACACAGCGCAGGCTGCGGCTTCGGGTGGTGCGGGCTGGGCCGGTACATGTCACGGTACAGGTTCAGCGCCTCTTCGGCGCCTTGCCCGTCAGTGATGAAATATGCAAACGCATAAGGCAGACCGTAATGCGCCGCCAGCTGCGCGCCATAGTTTGAGCTGCCCAGCATCCACAAGGTGGGGCCGCCCGGTCCGCCCGGCTCGGCAGTGACGCCGCGGCCCGGATGGCCGTCGGGCAATTCGGTGCCGCCAACCCAGGCCTGCAGCTCACGCACCTGCAATGGAAAATCGTCGGCCGCATGGCGCGCATTGGGATTGAGCAGTTGGGCGGTACGCCCGTCTGAGCCGGGCGCACGCCCGACACCGAGGTCGATGCGGCCGGGCGCCAGCGCCTCCAGCACCCGAAACTGCTCGGCCACCTTCAGCGCCGAATAATGCGGCAGCATCACACCCGCACTGCCTATGCGTATGCGCTGGGTGGTCGCGGCAATCGCCGCCATGAGCACTTCGGGCGCGCTGCCGACAATGGTCGGATGGCTGTGGTGCTCGCTGACCCAGAAACGCTCATACCCCAGGGCTTCGCAATGCTGCGCCAGGGCCAGGGTTTCACGGATGGAAGCATTAGCGCTGCGGCCGGTCATAGCCACCGATTGGTCAAGAACAGACAGTCGGATCATGGCTTGACTATAGCCAGACACAGCGATCAATGCTGGCGTACCCGGCTCTGTTCCAATACAAGCTTAGCAACAAGTACCCGGGGCCTCCAGAAATTCGGTTATCGTGATGCAGGGCAAGGCGCACGGAGCGCAGGAACCGGAATGCACTTGGGTGCATGAGGATTCCGAGCACCGCGCAACGCAGCCATGCGCCCGAGAATCGGATTTATGGAAGACTCGAAAAAAATCATGGCACTCAAAGCCACCATCTACAAAGCCCAGCTGGCCATTGCCGACATGGACCGGGGGATCTACGGCGACCACAACGTCACGATCGCGCGCCATCCGTCCGAGGCCGATGAACGCATGATGATCCGGCTGCTGGCCTATGCACTCAATGTGCCGGCCGACGACAAAAAAGGCCATCTTGAATTTGCCAAGGACTTGTGGAACGTCGATGAAGCGGCCCTCTGGCACAAGGACTACACCGACGCAGTGCTGCACTGGATCGACGTCGGCCAGCCCGACGACAAGCGCCTGATGCGCGCCGCCGGCCGCGCCGGTCGGGTCAGCGTTTACAGCTTTGCCAGCAGCACGCCGGTCTGGTGGAAGGCCATTGAAAGCAAATTGACGCGCGCCGCCAACCTGGTGGTCTGGCAGATCGACGCGGCGCAAAGCCAGGCGCTGGCCAAACTCGCCGAGCGCAGCATGCAGCTGCAGGTGTCGGTGCAGGACGGCACGGTCTGGATGAGCACAGCAGCCGATTCGGTGGAGATCACGCCGCGCCGGCTCACTGCAGGCGCTTAGGACCCTGATCCGTATGGCGTTGTGCCAGCCGCAGCGGGCCTGTGATGGTAGAAGGGCAAACGGGCGCCGCAATTAAAGCAGAAATTCGCGTCGGCGGCGTGGCCCTCCGTCAGGCACTCGTGGCAAGTGCGCGTGGTCGGTGCCTGCGACAGCTGCGAGCGCCGCTGCGATGCCATCTCCGCAGTCACAATGCCCGTGGGAACCGCCAGGATGCCCCAGCCCATCAGCATCATGAAGGACGAGATCAGCCGCCCGAGATCGGTCTTGGGCGTGATGTCCCCATAACCCACGGTGGTCACCGTGCTGATGGCCCAGTACACCGAGGTTGGAATGCTGGTGAAGCCGTTGGCGGGACCTTCCACCACGTACATCACCGTGCCCATGACCAGCACCGCCATCAGCACCGCCGACAGGAACACCAGGATCTTGCGCCCGCTGGCCGCCAGCGCGCGCCCGAGAAACTGGTACTCGGCCACATACGCTGCCAGCTTGAACACCCGGAACACGCGCAGCAGGCGCAGCACGCGCACGTCGATCAACGCATGTAACTCCGGGAAAAACAGCGCCAGGTACGTCGGCAACACCGCGATCAGGTCAATGATGCCGAAAAAGCTCGTCGCGTATTGCATCGGCCGCCGCACGCAAAGCAGACGGGCGATGTATTCCGCCGTGAACAGCAGGGTAAAAATCCATTCGAGCGATGCAAGCGACCGGCCGTGGCGCAGATGAATGGCCTGCACGCTGTCGGCCATCACCACCACAATGCTCAACAGGATGACAACAATCAATCCCAGGTCAAACCACCGGCCCGCACGGGTGTCTGCTTCGAAAATAATGGTGTACCAGCGCAGCCGCCAGCCAGCCAGTGGCTTGTCGTCGGTGGGGAGGGGACCTGGAGTTTGGGATGGGGCCATGTTTGTTCGCGGGGTACCGGAGTCGCCGCTGTTGTTCAATGTTGCACCTGCACCTTACCCGCCTTTGGCCCCGCCTTGGGCACCAGGCAGAGATTTTTCGGCTGGCATCTGCCAGGCGGGCAAGTCAGCCATGATTTTTATAGGCGGTTGCGCTTGCTGCATAAGGGCCAGGGGCCTTTTCCCGTTGTAGTTGAAGGCTTCACCGCAAACAGTGGCCTGCCGCTTACTCCAACCGGGACAGGGCCGTGGGCTTGAAACCCAGATCGGCAACCTTGCCCTTGCGCGCCCGCGCAGTCCGGGCGTTGTTCAGGCTGCGTATCTCCAGGGTTTCGTCGCGCAGCTTGCCGCCCCGGCCTATGCCTTCGATGCTCACGCTGCGGGTGTAGGCCGCCGCGCCGGCCAGCGTGTCCTTGGCGTCCAGGTCGATCAGCACCAGACCCCGCCCACCGGCGGGCTGGGTCTTGAGTTCGCTGATGTCGAAGGTCAGGATGCGTCCCCCCGTGGAGGCACAGGCGACATGGGTGGCCGGGGCCAGGGGCACGGAACCGCTGCTGCCCGAGACATGTGACGGCCTGCAAATGGCCTCGCCCTCGGCGCAGCTGATGAAGGCCTTGCCGGCCTTGAGCCGCGTGGACATGTTTTCAACGCTCGCCAGAAAACCGTAGCCACCGCTGCTGCTGAGCAGCAAGGTGGCGCTGGCCGGCCCGGCGAAGTAATGCGCGGGCTGGGTGCCCGCCTCCAGCTCGATCAGCGTGGTGACCGGCTGCCCGTCGCCACGCGCGCCGGGCAACATCGCCACCGGGATCGAATAGGCACGACCCACGCCCTTGGCGGCCGTGCCGAAAACCAGCAGGCTGTCCACGGTGCGGCATTCAAAAGTGCCATATAGCGCGTCGCCGGACTTGAAGGCAAAACTGCCTGCGTCGTGGCCGTGGCCGTTGCGCGCGCGCACCCAGCCTTTGGCGCTGACGACGACGGTGACCGGCTCGTCCAGCACCTTGACTTCTAGCACGGCTTTTTTATCGGCCTGAATCAAGGTGCGGCGCGCATCGGCAAACTGTTTGGCGTCCGCCTCGATTTCCTTGATCATCAGGCGCTTCAAAGCCGCGGGGCTGTCGAGAATTTCCTCGAGCCTGCCCTGCTCTTCGCGCAGGTTCTTGAGCTCCTGCTCGATCTTGATGGCTTCGAGCCGTGCGAGCTGGCGCAGGCGGATTTCCAGAATGTCCTCGGCCTGCCGGTCGCTGAGATTGAAGCGCGCGATCAGCGCAGCCTTGGGCTCCTCGGCCTGACGGATGAGGGCGATCACTTCGTCGATGTTGAGCAGCACCAGTTGCCGGCCTTCGAGGATGTGGATCCGGTCGAGCACCTTGTCCAGACGGTGCTGCGAACGCCGCTCTATCGTGGTCTGGCGAAAGCTGATCCACTCGGTGAACATCTGGCGCAGGTTTTTCTGCGTCGGCCGGCCGTCCAGTCCGACCATGGTCAGGTTGATGCTGGATGAGCTTTCCAGGCTGGTGTGGGCCAGCAAGGTGGTGATCAGCTCCGCCTGGCTGATGCGACTGGTCTTGGGCTCGAACACCAGACGCACGGCCGCGTCCTTGCTGGACTCGTCGCGCACCACATCGAGCACGGCCAACACGGTCTGCTTGAGCTGGACCTGGTCCAGGCTCAGCGCTTTTTTGCCGGCCTTGATTTTCGGATTGGTGATCTCCTCGATCTCCTCGAGCACACGCTGCGTGCTGACGCCGGGCGGCAACTCCTGCACGACGAGCTGCCACTGGCCGCGCGCCAGGTCCTCGATCTTCCAGCGCGCACGCACCTTGAGCGAGCCGCGCCCCGTGCCGTAGGCGGCGGCGATATCGGCGGCCGTCGAGATGATCTGCCCGCCACCCGGGTAGTCCGGCCCGGCGATCAGCGTATACAGCTCTTCGTCGGTGAGCTTGGGGGTCTTGATCAGCGCGATGCAGGCGTCGGCCACCTCGCGCAGGTTGTGGCTGGGAATCTCGGTGGCCAGGCCGACGGCGATGCCGCTGGCGCCGTTGAGCAACGTGAAGGGCAAACGCGCCGGCAGCTGGCGCGGCTCCTCGAACGATCCGTCGTAGTTCGGCACGAAGTCGACCGTGCCTTCGTCAAGTTCGTCGAGCAGCAGGGTGGTGATTTTCGCCAGCCGCGCCTCGGTGTAACGCATGGCCGCGGCGCCGTCACCGTCGCGGCTGCCGAAGTTGCCCTGACCGTCGATCAGCGGGTAACGCTGGCTGAAGTCCTGCGCCATGCGCACCATCGCGTCATAGGCCGCCTGGTCGCCGTGCGGATGGTATTTGCCCAGCACATCGCCGACCACACGCGCGCTCTTGACCGGCTTGGCGCCGCTGTTGCCGGAAAAGCCCAGGCCCATCCGCGCCATGGCGTACATGATGCGGCGTTGCACGGGTTTTTGACCGTCGCAGAGATCGGGCAAGGCCCGGCCTTTGACCACGCTCAGCGCATATTCAAGATAGGCGCGTTGGGCATAAGCCGCCAGCGACTCCTGGTCGGGCGCGTCGGGGGAGGAAGGCGGGGCAGGCGTAAAAAGGTCGTCCATCGGGGTTCAAACTGCAAAAAAGGATCAGGATCAAAGGGAGTGGCCGGACCGAAGGGCCGGCAGGCCGTCGCAGGGAGTTATGGCCTCGCGCGAAACTGCAGCGCCACGTCAGGACACGGGTACTGCGACCCGGAAGCAGCGGAACAAGATGAAAGTGAAGGGCTAGCGCCCAGGGCAAGGCGCAAGCCGCATCGAAGGCTGACCACCTTCGCAAGGATAGCCACGCCGCCATGGGTGCGAAGACGCGTTTTCATGTTTCGATATTTTCGGGTCGCAGCACCAGAGCCTGTTCACACTATCTGTGCAAGTGCCCTAGTCGCGCTCGACCCGGAACTCCGGTGCGACCGGGCTTTGCACGACCAGGGTCGGCAACTGATTGCCGCGTCCGGTGGCGCCGCCGGCAGGCGAGCTCGATGACATGTTGCTGCCGCCCATCATTTCCATCCTGACGCGACCCGAGCGCCGTGCCTCACCGATCATGCTGGGCGGCTTGAGATGGCTGTAGAGCTGCATCACGGTCTTGACGTAATTTTTGGTCTCGGGATAGTTGGGGATCTTGTTGCCGTAGCGCTGGACCGCACCTTCGCCAGCGTTGTAGGCCGCCACCGCCAGCTCCAGCTGGCCGGGGAACAGGTCGATCAGGTAGCGCAGGTAACGCGAACCGGCACCGATGTTGGTTTTGGGATCGGTCAGCTTTTTTTCGATGGGGGAATTTTTGTCGGCACGCACGCCGTAACGCCGGGCCGTGGGGGGCATCAGCTGCATCAGGCCCACAGCCCCCTTGGGCGACACCGCGTGGGTATTGAAGCCCGACTCGGTGGCAATCAGCGCCTGCAGCAGTTCGTAGTCGATGTCATTGGCCACCGACGCCTCGCGCAGCAAATGTTTGACCGCCTTGTAATTGGGCGAAACGTCGAAAAAGGCCAGCAGACTGGGCGGTGCACCAGGTGATCCCTGGCCGTTGCCCCCCAGGCCGCGAACCCCGCGACTGGTGTCAAAACTCTCGCCGCTGCGAAAAAACAGCTGGTAACGCTCGTCGAGCCGCTCGGCCGAGAAATGCGCCACACCCTGGTCGTCCACATAACCCCAGACATCGGCGCGGGCAGGCGTGCCGGCCAGCAGCAGGGCAGCGGCGGCCACCAAAAATGATAGCTGCTTACGCAAGCTCCATAAGGGCTGAAGCCACTTTTCATACATAAAAAACCTCATGCGCCCCGGTCTTTCCGGGCACTGGGATTCGTGGTGTCCATCGGATCCTTTAAATATCGATCTCCACGGCGTCGCCGTGGAGTTCCATCAATTCGCGCCGCGCTGCGGCTTCGCCTTTGCCCATCAATTTGGTCACCAGGCTCTCGGTCTGGGCAAAGTCCAGATTACCGAGTTGCACGGGTAAAAGGCGACGGGTGTCTGGATTGAGTGTGGTTTCCCATAATTGTTCCGCATTCATTTCGCCCAGGCCCTTGAAACGGCTGATGGCCCAGGCCCCTTCACGCACCCCTTCCTTGCGCAATTTATCCAGAATGGCTGTTAACTCGCCTTCATCGAGCGCGTACGCCTTGGACGCAGGCTTTTTACCCCGGGCGGGGGCGTCCACCCTGAAAAGCGGCGGTCGGGCCACAAACACATGGCCGGTTTCGATCAGTTTGGGGAAATGCCGGAAAAACAGGGTCAACAGCAGAACCTGAATGTGCGAGCCATCGACATCGGCATCGCTGAGGATGCAGACCTTGCCGTAACGCAAGCCGCTCAAATCCGGCGAGTCGTTGGGGCCATGTGGATCGACACCGATGGCCACCGAGATGTCGTGGATTTCGGTGTTGGCAAACAGCCGGTCACGCTCGACCTCCCAGGTGTTGAGCACCTTGCCGCGCAGTGGCAAAATCGCCTGGCTTTCCTTGTCGCGGCCCATCTTGGCACTGCCGCCGGCAGAGTCGCCCTCGACCAGAAACACCTCGTTGTGCGCCAGGTCCTTGCTTTCACAGTCGGTCAGTTTGCCGGGCAGCACGGCCACGCCAGAACCTTTGCGTTTTTCAACCTTCTGGCCGGCTTTCTGCCGCGTTTGCGCGGCCTTGATGGCCAATTCGGCCAGTTTTTTGCCGTAATCGACGTGGTGGTTGAGCCAGAGCTCCAGCGCCGGCCGCACAAAGCTGGAGACCAGCCGAACGGCGTCGCGCGAATTGAGGCGCTCCTTGATCTGGCCCTGGAACTGCGGGTCCAGCACCTTGGCGCTAAGAACGTAACTCGCGCGGGCAAACACGTCCTCAGGCAGCAGCTTGACGCCTTTGGGCAGCAGCGAATGCAGGTCCACAAAACTCTTGACCGCCTGGAACACGCCGTCGCGCAAGCCGCTTTCGTGCGTGCCGCCGGCACTGGTCGGGATCAGGTTGACGTAACTCTCGCGCACCGGCTGGCCGTCTTCGGTAAAGGCTAGGGCCCACTGCGCGCCCTCACCTTCGGCAAAACTGTCGTGCGCGGCATCGGCAAAACCTTCGCCTTCAAACAGAGGGATGACCGGGTCCGCCGGGAGCGTCTGCATCAGGTAGTCACGCAGGCCGCCTTTGTAAATCCAGGCCTGCACCTCTTTGGTCTTTTCCACGACCAGCGTCACGGTGACGCCAGGCATCAACACCGCCTTGCTGCGCAGCAGGTGAGTGAGTTCGGCCATCGGCAAAGCCAATGCTTCAAAGTACTTGGCATCGGGCCAGGCGCGCACTGTGGTGCCGCACTTGCGGTCGCCTTCGCCCGCCTTTCGCAGGTGCAGTTTCTCCAGCACATCGCCACCTGAAAACACCAGCCTGGCAACCATGCCGTCCCGGTAGGAGGTGGCTTCCAGGCGTTTGGACAAGGCATTGGTCACGCTGACACCGACGCCATGCAGGCCGCCGGAAAAGCTGTACGCCCCACCCTTGCCCTTGTCGAACTTGCCGCCGGTGTGCAGACGGGTGAAGACCAGCTCGATCACCGGCGCTTTTTCTTCAGGGTGCAGGCCGTAGGGAATGCCGCGGCCATCATCGTCGATGCTGACCGAGCCGTCGCCATGCAGCGTGACCTTGATCTTCTTGCCGTAGCCGCCCAGCGCTTCGTCGGCCGAGTTGTCCAGCACTTCCTGGATGATGTGCAGCGGGTTGTCGGTGCGCGTGTACATGCCCGGCCGCTGCTTGACGGGCTCCAGGCCCTTGAGCACGCGGATCGAGCCTTCGGAATAG
>NZ_JBDNGU010000228.1:0-2438 GCF_041689105.1 Polaromonas sp.
CAAGCAGCCAGCCGGGAGTGCGTTCCAGTCACCCAGCCGCTGGTGACCTCAAGGTATCCGTCACTGCGCGCGGCGGGCCGGTGCGAACTACGTGGCCGTTTTTGGTCAACGCCAGCGCGGCGGGCGATAAACAAGCGCCCGAAGAAGACCCCTTCAGCCAACCCGGCTTTGCAAGTTAATGGCCGCCTCAAGTCAATCAAGGAACAACACCATGGGTAAAGCAAGCGTCGGACAGGGCAACCAGAGTGACAACAATGAAAACCACGTGGGCAAAAACACGCCCTCAAAAAAGACCTTTGGTGAGGAGGGTACGAATAAAACGCAACCCAAGCCGGATCCGAACGCCGAACCGTCCGATGTGGGCAGTGGCGGCAAATTCATCGAGCCCACGCCTTTTACACGTTGAGCCTGCTCCAGCAAAAAGCCACCGCGTGCGGTGGCTTTTTGCTGCCTGGCCCTGTTTGCCACCGTCGCGCAGATGCTGCGTGGTGACGGGCTCCACCAGCTGCCCAGTTCGTCGGGATGCCGAACCGGCATTCAGTCCTAGGAGCCTGTCGGGCATGGGGCGTCGAAAGCGAAAATCGGCCCCAGCGAGGACAGTTTTTGCCGGATTTGCAGACCCATAGCCTAGCTATGGGACAAAAAGACGGTGAAAAATGGACCGCTGCGGTCGATTTGCAGCCGACGATTCCCAAGTCCGACAGGCTCCTGGAGCAGACGGGGGACGGAAAACTGGCGTTTTTACAGCCCGGTAGCCGCCCGAAGGGCAGCAGCTTTGTCTGTTCGCTCCCACGTGAATTCGGGTTCGTCGCGGCCGAAGTGGCCGTAGGCGGCGGTCTTTTCGTAGATCGGGCGTAGCAGGTCCAGCGCCGCGAAGCAGCCCTTGGGCAGAGTCAAAGTATCCGCCAAGCACACAATGATGCCTTTGCCTGCGGTCACGGTGGACATGATCTCAATCGATCCGCGCAGGTCGACACGTGGTATCTTTCACCCTGTCAAAACTGTCTAATTCTTAAGATGGCGCGAGACTTTCTATGGCCGTATTGGTAGTCACCGATCCTGAGAGTCAGCATGAGGCAGCATTTCCGCCTGTCGCGCCGTCCTCGATTTTGTCGCGGCTGCGGCTTGAGACGCGAGGCGAGCACGACGCCGTCGAGCAGGTTCTTGACTTGATGGGTGGCTCGCTCACGCACCAAAGCTACCGCCAGCGGCTCGAACAGTTCTACGGCTTTTATGCACCCCTGGAAAAGGCGTTGCAATCCCATGGCAAATCGCCGCCCGACATAGCCGACAGACCGCACGGAGCTTACAAGCCCCCTCTTTCAGAAGCCATCTCTTCAGCGCTTGCCGCCCGCCTGAACAAAACCGCCCATCTGCAGCAAGACCTTCACCACTTCGGCGTCCTGACCGACGGGCTGCTGCTTTGTCGCGATTTACCGCCGTTGGGCACCCAAGCCGAGGTTCTGGGCTGCCTGTATGTGATGGAAGGCGCGACGCTGGGCGGGCGCATGATTACCCAGCATGTCCGTGCCACGCTGGGCATCACGCCAATGACAGGTGGCTGTTTTTTTGAGGGCTACGGCGACGACACCGGGCGCATGTGGCAAGGCATGCGGCAGTTGCTCGTCAGCGGCTCGACAGACACCCAGGCCGAAAACAGCATCGTGACCAACGCGATTACCACCTTCGCCCGCCTGCGCGGCTGGTGTGAAACATTTCCAAAAACAGCTAGACAACGGGACCACGCGCCATGCCTGAAAACTTGACCGAAGATGTGCAGAGCGGGCGGGCCGCAACGCTCGCCGCCGTCGCGCCAGACGTGGGCAGTTCCGCGCCATGGGACGCCCAGCCTTACAGCATCAAGCGCCACGGCTTTAGCATCACCAACTGCGACGCCGAACCGGTGCGCACACCCGGTTGCATCCAGGCCCACGGGGCGCTGCTGGTGTTGCGCCTGTCCGATCTTTCGGTATTGCAGGTAAGCGAAAACACCCAGGCCATCCTCGGCCACGAGCCTCACGAACTGCTCGGCTTTAGCGTCGCGGCCGTCGTCAAGAATGAGGGCGAAATCCGGCTGCGCAGCATTCTGGCGACCGAGCCGACCGAGCGCAACCCGATTTACGCCTTCACGCTGCCAGCCAATGGTCAGCTTGCCGCTCTGGATGTGACGCTGCACACCATCGACGGCGCGGCGATGGTGGAGTTCGAGACCACCGGTCTAAGCCAGCCGGGCGTTGAAACCGGCTTTGTGGCGCCGCGACCGCGACATGGCCCCGACTATTACTCGCTCATCAAGAAAACGGTGGCCCGGCTGCAGACCTTGGAAACGGGCCAGACGCTCTGCCAGTCTCTGGCTGAGGAGGTGCGTCTGCTTTCGGGTCTGGATCGGGTGATGATTTACAAGTTTCACGCCGACCACCACGGCGAGGTCTTTGCAG
>NZ_JBDNGU010000229.1:0-16316 GCF_041689105.1 Polaromonas sp.
CCTTTTTTGTACAACCTCACGACTTGCTTGCGACGCTCGTGAAGTTGCTCCAGTGTTTGCTTTCTTGCGCTTTCTTTTTCCATCAAGCTTCGACACGAAAAATCGAAGAAAGTTCAGACTTTATGGGGCCTTATCTATAGAACAAGGCCCCTCCAAGTCCGCGTTGTCTGGGGTTATTGAGATCAGACACCAATTTCGCTGCGGTGAATCGCACCGCACCCTGCGGGCGAGCCAAGGACTAGTCGAATCAGCGTCGCGCTCCATTAAGACAGCAATCGCCTCGCCCGTGGAAAACGCGCCGGCCAGCCCCGCGTGGACCAGGCGACCATCACGGGCTGCTCCCGCCCAGCCATTACAACCCGAAGTAATGCCGCTTGAAGGTCGCTTTTTTGCCGGCCGTCATTACGCCAGAACAAATTACTGGATAAAGCCCATCCCGCGCGCCTCGCGCACCTCCGGCTTGATGCGGTGCTCCGCTTCCAGCTGGCTCAAGAACTCATCGACCGTGAACTCAGCCGCAAGGATGTCGGTCTGGCGTTTGACCGCCGCAAAGTCTCCGGGGCAGAGCTGCTCCAGCCGGGCCAGCCGCTCGCGCACTTCGCCGGTCAGCGCGGCTATATCGCCCGCCAGGGCTTCGGTGACAAACATTTTTTCACGCTGCGCTGGGGTCAGCGGCATGAACTTGATCTTGAAGGTGAAGCGCCTGAGCGCCGCCTGGTCCAGGCTCTCCAGCAGGTTGGTGGTGCAGACAAAAATGCCGTTGAAACGCTCCATGCCCTGCAGCATCTCGTTGACCTCGGTCACCTCATAGGTCCGCTGCGCGCCACGTCTGTCCTGCAGAAAGCTGTCGGCCTCATCAAGCAGCAACAGCGCCTTCTCGGCTTCGGCCTCGGCGAACATCGCCGCCATGTTCTGCTCGGTTTCGCCCACGTATTTGCTCATCAGGTCGCTGGCCTGCTTGATCAGCAGCGGCCGCTCCAGCTCCCCGGCCAGATGCTCGGCCAGCGCCGTCTTGCCGGTGCCGGGTGCGCCATAAAAACACAAGGTGCCATGGCCACGGCTTTTCAGGGCCTGCACGATGCGCGGCACGTCGAAGCGCGACTCGACGTGGAGCATGGACAGGTCATAGGTCGTGACGCTGTGCCGTCCGGACGCGTCGGCCTTGTTGCCCAGCGCCAGGTCGGCGTTTTTGAGCTGGCGCTCGATCAGCGACTCCATCAGGGCCGACTGCCCGCCGGTCAGGGTGGCCTGCATGCCCTCGCTGCCGGGTTCACTGGCCAGCTTGGCAAACCGCACCGCCGTGCGGATCTGTGCAGGGGTCAGGCCCTTGCGCGCGGTCAGCCGGGCCACAAACGCATCGCTGACCAGCACGCCTTCGAGCGTCTTGCGCAACAGTCCTTCGCGGGCGCCCGGAGGAGGCGATTTCAGTTCCAGATGGTAGGCAAAACGCCGCCGGAAGGCCGGGTCAATCTGCTCGATCCGGTTGGTTACCCACAAGGTGGGCACGGTGTTCGACTCGAGGATCTGGTTGACCCAGGCCTTGCCGTTGACTGAGCCTGTGGCTGGCGCCACCAGCTGGTCGGAGCGCGCCATCAGCTGGGCCGCCTCGCTGGAGATGGCCGGAAACACATCCTCGACCTCGTCAAACAGCAACGCTGCGTGTGCGCTGCCCTTGAGGAAGACCTGGGCAATCTGCAGCGAGCGGTAACGGTCGCGACCGCTCAGCGAGTTGCCGTCGCGGTCGGCGTACTCGACCTCAAACAAGTCCAGCCCGGCGGCCAGAGCCACCACCTTGGCCAGCTCGGTCTTGCCGGTGCCGGGCGGGCCATACAGCAACACGTTGACGCCGAGTTCCTTGCCGGCCACGGCATTACGAAGCAGGGACACCATGACCTGCGCGTCGTCCTGCGCGAAGGCGAAGTCGGCCAGCCCCAGGCTGCTGCGGTCCACCGGCCGCGTGAACACGGCCATCAACTCATTCTGGTCGCGGTACTCGCGCATCAGCACCGGCGGCAGCTTCTCGCTGACCTTCATGAGGTCGGCCAGGTCGGTGATGTTGTGTTCGGAGATCAGGTTCTCAACCATGCCGATGCGCTCCAGCCGGGAGCCGGCGCGCAGGGCTTCGGCCACTTCATTGGCCTTGACACCCGCTACCTCGGCAATCGCGGCGTAGGCTTCCGGCGCATTGTTGACCTTGAACTCGACCAGCAGCGAGCGCAGATCGCGCTGGTAGCGCGCCAGCGTGCCGTAGAGCAGCAAAGCGCGTTCGGCCTGGTTGAGCTGCAGCAGATTGGCCAGCGCATCGATGTTTTTTTCTACCAGCGTGGACTGTTTCTTGAGCGCATGCGTCAGCCAGTCCCCGGTCGCGCCCAGTACCGACAGCAGGTCCTTGGGTTGGTCCTTGGCATGTTCGTCGAGGTAAAAGAACAGTGTGCCTTCTTCGTACGGCCCGCGCCAAGCGCCGTGGCGGTTCAGGAAGGCGATGTCGCCGAGGGCTTCGTGGCCACGCCAGAATTCGTTGTCCCGGCAGCGGCGGCCGAGGAACTCGCGCAGGCGCTGCAAGGCGGGCAGAGGCCAGACGAGATGCCGGCCCGACAGCGACAGCAGGCTGTTGAGGTCGCGTCTTACGTTGAACTTGGCACCCTGGCGCGCAGCCAGCGTCAGCACAAAATGGGAGCACATCAGGTCCAGCACCGGCGCGTCTTTCAGGCCGGGAGACAGCAGCAGCTGCCCATGCTTGTCAGCACCCAAACGCTTGCTCATCGATGGACCTCCAGCCTGGAAGATAACCCGCCTGCGCGACATCGCACAAATGGCACATGCTAACCATAACGCAGCGCGAAGCATCATGGAATACACCGATCGGATGTCCGCGTATTGAATGCGCCACAAAACCGGCCACAATCACTACCCTTCAGGGGCGCCCGTGTTCCCCATCTCGCCAGGACGCACCATGCTCACATTCGCCGATATTGAGGCCGCCGCCCTTCGCCTGCAAGGCCAATTGATGGACACCCCTTGTGTGGCATCCAAAACGTTGTCCCAGATCACCGGGGCCGAAGTTTTCCTCAAGTTCGAGAACCTGCAATACACCGCCTCCTTCAAGGAGCGGGGCGCCTGCAACAAGCTGGCGCAGCTGTCCGCCGAAGAACAGCGCCGGGGCGTGATTGCGATGAGTGCCGGCAACCACGCCCAAGGCGTGGCCTACCATGCGCAGCGGCTGGGCCTGCGCGCAGTGATCGTCATGCCGCGTTTCACACCGGGCGTGAAGATTGATCGCACAAGGGGCTTTGGCGCCGAGGTGATGCTGCACGGTGACACGCTGGATGAGTCGCGCACCCATGCGCTGGAGCTCGCGCAGCGCGAGGGCCTGGTGTTTGTCCACCCTTACGACGATGAAGCCATCGTCGCCGGCCAGGGCACGGTGGGTCTGGAAATGCTGCGCGCCGTGCCCGGGCTGGACACGCTGGTCGTGGCGGTCGGCGGCGGCGGCCTGATCGCCGGCATAGCCACGGCGGCCAAGGCGATCCAGCCGGGCATCACGATCATCGGCGTGCAAACCTCGCGGTTTCCGGCCATGGTCAACGCCATCAAGGGCACGCAACACCCGCAAGGCACCAGCACGATCGCCGAAGGCATTGCCGTCGGCACGCCCGGCGTCATCCCGAAGGCCATCATTGAACGGCTGGTGGATGACCTGGTGCTGGTCGACGAAGGCGATATCGAGCAGGCCATGGTGATGCTGCTGGAGATCGAGAAAACCCTGGTCGAGGGCGCGGGCGCCGCCGGTCTGGCCGCGCTGCTCAAGTACCCTGAGCGTTTCAAGAGGAAGAAGGTCGGCCTGGTGCTTTGCGGCGGCAACATCGACCCTTTGCTGCTGGCGGCCATCATCGAGCGCGGCATGGCGCGCGCCGGCAGGCTGGCGCGTATCCGCGTGAGCGCACGCGACGTGCCTGGCTCGCTGGCAAAAATCACCGCCACGGTGGCTGGCGCGGGCGCCAACATCGATGAAGTCCACCACCAGCGCGCCTTTACGATGTTGTCCGCGCAGAATGTGGACATCGAACTGGTGATCCAGACCCGCGGCCGGGAGCACATTGCGCAGGTGCTGGCCGTCTTGAAAACAGCGGGCTTTGAAGCCGAGGAACAGTCATGAATACCGCAACGTTGCAGGCCGCGCTGGCGGAATATTTTGCGCCTTGGGTGCAGGCTCTTGACTTGAAAGTCGAGGCTTTCGACGAGCAGGGCGTGACCCTGCGCCTGCCGAAAAACCCGGCGCTTTCGCGCGTGGGCGGCATGCTGTGTGGCCAGGCCATGATGGCCGCCGCCGACACGGCCATGGTGCTGGCGCTGATCCGGCATTTCGGCGAGTTCAGGCCCTGCACCACGGTGCAGATGAACAGCAGTTTTCTCAAGCCGCTCTCGATGCAGGACGCCCTGATCGAGGCGCGCGTGATACGCGCCGGCAAGTCGTTGGCCTTTGGAGAGATCGACATCCGCGGCGCCGACGATGGCAAAAGTGTCAGTCGCGCCAGCACCACCTACGCCTTGCTTTGAGACTTTCTCAGCGCAGGTGTTTGCGCATTTTGGCGGCAAAGAGCTGCGCGATGCTGACGCTGCGCTGCCCTGGCAGCAACTCGAAGCTTTCGCCCGCGCAAAGGCTGCCTGGTAGCCGTACCGACAGATAAACGCCGCAAAAGCCGCTTTCGGCCATCAGGCGGGAGGCACGTGAAAACCCCATGGCGGCATTGAATTTGTAGCAAGGCTCGCGCGGAATGCGCACCTGCAGCGCGCAGTTCGGAAACTTCAGCACATCGCCGGCCCACAGCTCGCTGTCGAGCAATCCCTGCAGGGTCAGGTTTTCGCCCAGGCTGCCATGCGGCAGGCTGTCCTCGATCTGGGTCAGGCCATGCTCGCGGCGCGCCGCCTGCCAGAACGGATAGTGCTCAGCCGGGTAGGCATAGACCGCTTTTTCCAGTCCGCCGTGGACGGAGGGATCGGCCTGTTCGTCACCCAGCAGTCCCATGGGCAAAACCGGTACCGGACCGGGCACCGGGTGTTTGCCCATGGCGGTCAGCACCGAGCGGCCACCCATCTGCACGCGACGCGCCGCACCCACCTGAACCGAAAGCAGCTGGCGCGCCACGGCCGGTGGTCCTCGCAGCGCACGGGGGTCGGCTAGTTCCACCCGATCACTTCAAAACCCCTGTCGCCCAGACAGCGTTGCACGAAGTTACGGTACGTGGCACTGCGCCGGTCGTTGTGGAAGGCGCCTTGCACCGCGCCGGCCGAACCACCCACGGCCGCGCCCGCCGCGCCGGCCCGGATTGCGCCTTCGCTGCTGCGGCCGTTGATCAGCGCGCCGACCGCAGAAGCGACGGCGCCCGTGGCGGCACCGACGCCGGCGCCGCGCGCCACCGCGTTGTTTTTCTCGTCAGGCGTCAGGCCTGCCTGCGAGGCCCACGTCATGCAGGCCTCGGCCTCGGCACGGCCCCGGGCCTCTCCAACGCGGTTCAATGTGGCATTGGGGTACAGAACAGGACGCGCCGAGGGGCTGTGGGCGCCGGTGCTGGCACAGCCCGTCAGCCGCCCAGCAGGACGGCCGTGATGCCGGCGAGGCCCCATTTGGCATAAAAACGCATATCAGACTCCAGGACAAGGCTGGCCGGGTCATTTCCCTCCTGCAGAGCAGAGACGGGCACGGTGGACGCAAAAACAAAGCAGGATGGTAAAGGCTGGGAAATATTCAGTGCTTCGGCTGTGCAGGTAAAATACGCGTGTTGCCCCGTTTTCAGGAAGCCTCCACCATGTCCAGCCCCGAACAAACCACCAATGCTGCTCATAGCAGCCCGACCCCCGCACAAGAACAGGACGCCGTCGAAGCCATCGTGCCGCTGATGCCCCTGGTACTGCCTGCCGCAGGTGCGGTCCTGATGTTTCTGCTGGCTTTTATCGCCATCTATTTGGCCTGAGTCTGCAGAGAGGTCAACCGCTTCTAGTAACCGACCAGAATGTTTCAAAATTCGATAGGCTTAGCCGTCCTTTCGGGCGCTGATATGTGCACTCACACTGTCTGGGACGAAAGCGGGTCAGTCATTTTTTGAGCTACTACCTGGATCTGGGATAGAACATTTCCATGCGTCTGATCAAGTGGCACCCCTTTCAGGAACAGGCGACGGCGCAAAGCCTTCACCAGGGGTTTGTCATAGCCTAGGAGCCTGTCGGACTTGGGAATCGTCGGCTGCAAATCGACCGCAGCGGTCCATTTTTCACCGTCTTTTTTCCCATAGCTGGGCTATGGGTCTGCAAATCCGGCAAAACCTGTCCTCGCTGGGCCCGATTTTCGCTCTCGACGCCCCAAGTCCGACAGGCTCCTAGCTTTTTCTCCAGCTTCAGGTAAACCTTGGTCAACAAACAGCTGCTGCCGACGCGGTCGCCAAATTTGATCTGGAGGGAGAAATCATAGTTGTCGCTCTGCAGTTCGGCGGAAATAATGCGCGTTCCGGGCAGTCGCGAAACCATGCGTTCAAGGTCAAGCGAGACCGGGCTCCAGGAATCGGACTTTCGAAACCGGGAGGTCGCCTTGTGATCCGAATTGAACCTGCTCGGGAAAACCCCCTGCTCGTACAAATCCTCATCGGGCACCGTCAATAGAAGATAGCCCCCCGGCTTGACCAAGGGCCACCACTCCACGAGCGCATCATTGGCGTTAAACATGTGCTCGGGGCAATGCGAACTGCAAACAGCGTCATAAGCACCGATCGGCCTGAATTTCGTAATATAGTTCGCATCGCCCTGCGAAACATCGAAGCCCTCGGCCAAGGCGCAGACTTAGTCATTACCCGCGCCAATATCAATCACGCGACCCTTCAGGAATCACTGGCGGGCTACGAAACCGCGAATAGTTATCGTTTTGCTCGACTCTTTCATCCGTGCGAAGGATATCAGACACGCTCAGGCGCCATGGGCCTGCGGACGATGCTGGCGTATGTGTTCGACTCCGCCGGCCAGACACACTGAACGCCAAAGATGAAACAGATTCTTCAAAGAGTTTCCGATTTTGCCTATCCTAAGGCCTGCTGGTTTGGCTTGGTCATGATATTTGGCGTTCCTTGGTCACACGCTTTTTTTTACATCGGGCTGGTAGGGATGCTGGCCTGCTTGCTTGCCTCCCCGGCTTATTACAGACAGAGCATCACCGCCTGCCGGGAGAACAGCGCATTGCTGGCGATTTTGCTTTTTGCATACATCGCAGCCGGCTTGATCTACACGTCTGCACCTATAGACCTGGCTATTCATGACATCAAGAAATACCGGAAGCTCCTGCTAATCCCGGTATTTTTGATGCTCTATCGCGACACCAAATGGGCGTATCGGGTAGTCGTAGCCTATGGCTGCGGTGCCTTGATTCTCATGATGCCCACAATGTTGGATGGAACCGGTCTAGCAAATTTTTTGTCCCTCGACTTATCCAGATTTCAGAACATCAGTTATTCCCCGGAGACGCTGGTATATTGGCGCAATCACATCGTCCATGGTTTTCATGCATCGATGCTGTTTGCCATTTGCCTTCTTACGGCAATCCGCTATCGACGCCTCGCGTGGCTGTTCCTGGCCGTGGCAGCAATTTGTGCTGTCAATATCCTGTTTTTCATCAATGGACGAATTGCCCTGATTACTTTACTGGCAGTCTGCCTGATAATGACCATCAGTTATATCTCCAGTCCGCGCCTCCGCTTTGGATTGCTTGGTGCCATCTTCGCAGCTAGTATTTTCGCGTACCAATTTTCTGGGAAAATCCACGCACGGATCGATTCTGTGGCGCAGGAAGCGCGTGTCTATATGACCGATCCAGGTGTCAAGACAAGCGGCGGAATCCGGCTGAATTACTGGAGTACGAGTCTTGGGATGTTCATCGAAGCGCCTCTGTTCGGCAAGGGCCCGGGCGCTTTCCGTGAAAATCTCCTCCGGCTTGACAACCCCTTGCGCACCGAACCACATAAACATGCCCACAATGAGTACCTGACTCTTCTGTCCCAACACGGGGGAGTCGGCCTCATGCTGTTCCTGCTTCTGGTCCGCCAGGTCCACCTACAGGCCGCTCGGCAGGACCCCTGGCTCAAAGGCGTAGTGAGGTTTGGGCTGGTCATTTTTCTGATCAACGCGATGACCGATTCATCGTTGAACAATGAATCGGAGGGCTGGACTTTTGTACTGTTGGCATGCCTTGCCAATATCCGCCCAGCAGGCGCGGACACCGCTTAAGTTCATGCTAAGAAAGTTTTTCTCCGCGCTTGATCGTCAATTGAGAGAGGCTGCCCTTGCAACAACAACGCCTAAGTTGAAAAAGCCCGTCAGCACCGCATCTTCGCAGGAATATCTTTCCGACGTCGGCTATCGCAAGCTCGGATGGCGCGCCTTGAGAAGGCGCCTCGTGTTCATAATGTCCAGCCAGGCGAAACTAAAAATGGATTCGCTGAAAAAGGCGGGGAAACGTGGGCTGTGGCTCTATTTCAGCGAGGGGCAAATCGGAGACGCCCTGATGGATCTGGCGCCACGCTCGCTTTTGCACGCGCAAGGCTTCAGCATGGATCTGCTGACTGACAGAACAATAGCCCGGCTGTTTCATGATGATCCATGGTTTACCAGCGTCACCGATGACATTTCTGCAGCGACCAAGGCACCCTACGATTTTGTAATTGTCCTGAGCCACAAGCGGCGCTCCCTTCAACTCAAGATGCGTCACTTCCGGGCATTGCCATGGGTGTCGATTCTGGAAGACTTCACGGGACCCAATTTTGATCGGGCCGCCTTCGCCACCCAGCGTCTTGCCGACTTGCTGGAGCTGAATTTGAACCCGGCGGAGTTTGCGCGCCATGCCCGCCAGAAACTCAAGCCCAGCACAGCGCGCACCGGGCTGGCGCGGGATATCACACAGATAGGGCAAGCTATTGCCCTTTCGGTCGGCGGCGTGGACCCGCTCCGCACTTACAAGCGCTGGCCGGCGGTGATGGCGCAGTTGGTGCGCCAGGGCAAAGCCGAGTTCATTCTCCTCGGTAGCGACAATGGCCTGGCCGAGGCCTGTCGAATAGAGCTGGAACTGGGCAGCTCGGCGCTTGTGCACAACTGCGTGGGCAAATACTCCCTGGCGCAAAGCCATGCGCTGCTGACCGCGGCCCGCGTCATTGTTTGTGTCGATGGCGGGCTGATGCACCTAGCCGCCACCACCCAGACGCCTCTAATTGGCCTTTTCAGCTCTGCCATCCGACCGGCGTGGCGGCTTCTCCCTTCGCGACCGCTCACGCTGTTTGCCTGCTCCAGCTCGCCGGACGTCAACGATATATCACCGGCGGAAATAGCAGAAAAAACCCTGTCGCTGTACGAAGCGCTTCGACCCGACAGTGCCTCGCTTTCGGCATTCCCCGCCTCCTCGTCATTGCTGCCTGAACCCGGCCGTCAGTAATGCATAACGTCATGCAAGTTTTGCATATGTTTTGGCCGTAACCATGAGGTAACTCTCGTTGATGTTCTTAAAATGAATTTGCCGGCTGTTTCGATGCGGCCAAAAAAGCCGCTGATCGCAGCTGATGCCGGGGTGTTTTTGATGGGGGATCAAGCGGCTACCAGCGCCATTTCGACAGGCGCCCCGATGCGCCAGCTGCGGCTGCGCCCCATCTGGCGTTTGTCGAAATCACGCTTTTTAACTTTGGAGCTTTCGATGAACCACCCCGCGATGCAAGGGCTGAACCCGAACACGCCCAGTTATGTCAAACACGCCAGGTTGATTGCCTGGGTGGCCGACATGGCCGCCCTGTGCAAACCCGACACCATCTACTGGTGTGATGGCAGCGACGCCGAGTACCAGCAACTGTGCCAGCAACTGGTCGATGCCGGCACTTTCAAGAAACTCAACAGCACCAAGCGCCCGAACAGTTTCCTGGCCAACTCAGACCCGAGCGACGTGGCCCGCGTGGAAGACCGCACCTTCATCTGCTCAGCCAGCAAGGATGACGCGGGCCCAACCAACAACTGGATGGCCCCCGCCGAGATGCGCGCCACGCTGCAGCCCCTGTTTGACGGCTGCATGCAAGGCCGCACCATGTATGTGGTGCCGTTTTCGATGGGCCCGCTCGGCTCCCCGATCGCCCACATCGGCATCGAGCTGTCCGACAGCCCTTACGTCGGCGTCAACATGAAAATCATGACGCGCATGGGCAAGGCGGTGTTTGACGTGCTCGGCGACGACGGTGAATTCGTCCCCTGCGTGCACACCGTGGGCGCCCCGCTGGCCGAAGGTCAGAAGGACGTGACCTGGCCCTGCAACAAGACCAAGTACATCGTGCACTACCCCGAAACCCGCGAGATCTGGTCCTACGGCTCCGGCTACGGCGGCAACGCGCTACTGGGCAAAAAGTGTTTCGCGCTCCGCATTGCTTCCAACATGGGCCGCGATGAAGGCTGGCTCGCCGAGCACATGCTGATCCTGGGCGTGACCTCGCCAGAGGGCAAAAAGTACCACGTGGCGGCAGCCTTCCCTTCGGCTTGTGGCAAGACCAACTTCTCGATGCTGGTGCCGCCCGAAGGCTTTGAAGGCTGGAAGGTCACGACCATCGGCGACGACATCGCCTGGATCAAGCCCGGCAAGGACGGGCGGCTCTATGCGATCAACCCCGAAGCCGGTTACTTCGGCGTGGCCCCCGGCACCAACATGCTGACCAACCCCAACTGCCTGCGCAGCCTGGATCACGACGTGATTTTCACCAACGTCGGTCTGACCGACGACGGGGACGTCTGGTGGGAAGGCATGGAGCAGGACGCACCTGGCAAAGCGCTGCCAGCGCACCTGATCGACTGGCAGGGCAAGGACTGGACACCGCAGATCGCGAAGGAAACCGGCGCCAAGGCGGCCCACCCGAACTCGCGTTTTACCGTGGCCGCCACCAATAACCCGGCGCTGGACCCGGCTTGGGACGACCCGGCTGGCGTTCCCATCGACGCCTTCATTTTCGGCGGCCGCCGGTCCAACACGGTCCCACTGGTCACCGAAGGCCGCAACTGGGTCGAGGGCGTGTACATGGCCGCGACCATGGGATCGGAAACCACCGCGGCCATCACCGGCCAGGTCGGCGTGGTGCGCCGCGACCCGTTCGCCATGCTGGCCTTCGCCGGCTACAACATGGCGGACTACTTTCAGCATTGGCTCAATGTAGGCAAAAAACTTGAAGCCTCGGGCGCCACACCGCCAAAAATCTTCACCGCCAACTGGTTTCGCAAGGGAGAGGACGGCAAGTTCGTCTGGCCCGGCTACGGCGAGAACATGCGCGTTCTCAAGTGGATGATCGACCGCATCGAAGGCAAGGGCCAGGGCGTGGATCACTTCACAGGCGTCAGCCCGCGTTACGAAGACATGAACTGGAAGGGCCTTGACTTCAGCGCCGAAAAGTTCAAGTCAGTAACCAGCATGGACAAGTCCGCCTGGCTGAAAGAGCTGGAGCTTCACGCCGACCTGTTCAAGCAACTCGAGCATCACCTGCCAAAAGAGCTGGAGGAGACCAAGGCTGCAATCGAACAGCGCCTGGCTGCCTGACCGGCGGCGGCGCTTCTGTTGCAAGGGGGCCAAACGCGCAACCTGCGTTTGGTCCGGACGTCCTGGGCAAATCACCCCGGACGAAAAAAGCCACCGATCCGGTGGCTTTTTCATTCCCGCCTCAGCGGGGCCCTTGAGCGTGGCAACTCAGACGTAATAGCTGTGCTGATAAGCGCGCAGATCGGCACCGCCCAGACGGACAGCACGTTTGGACAAACCAGCCGCAGGAGTGGGCTGCCCGGCAACTGCAGGCGTTGCAGGTGCGACATCCGCAGCAACTTCCTGGCGGTCCAGAGCGACGCGCAGGTCGGCCATCACGCGGGGGTCGGTTTTGGCCATTTCCCACATGCGGATGTCGGCGCGGGCTTGGGCCAGGGTGTGCGACCAGGCGTCCAGCGCTGCGACGGTGCGTGCCGCCAGGTTGCGCGCAGTACCGGCAAACAGGGCCAAGCCGGCAAAGGCCACGACCCACAGTGCCATCCAGATCACCAGCAAGTGCCCTTCCGCGACGCTGTCCGTCACTTGATAAGCCACGACCATGATGGAAGCGACGATGGCGGACAGCAGCAGCGTGGCCAAGCCACGGGTGCCGGAGAATCCCTGACGCAGCTGGCTGGCAGCGTACATTGCCGACTCAAGCCGGGCCGCGCCGGTATGCTCTGTGGAGTACTTGGTGTTGACGAAGCTGGTCATGATGGTTCCCCTTGATGAGTGCCACCACCGATATTGGTTTGGGCACAGACAGATATTAGGGTTTGTACTGATGTTATTCAACTTTATCTTTATGATGTCTATCATTCACAACAGTGATGATTGCTGATCCTCCCGAAACAACCATGACTCAGCCCAACTTTCGCACCCTGGACCTGAATCTGCTGCGGGTCTTTGACGAGGTGATGGCCGAGCGCAGCCTGACGCGCGCCGCCCGCAATCTGTCACTGACCCAGCCGGCGGTGAGCAATGCCTTGCGCCGCCTGCGCGAAACCCTGGGCGACGAGCTGGTCCAGCGCAGCGGCCACGGCATGGCGCCCACGCCCCGGGCCCTCGCGATCTGGCCGGCCGTGCGTGACTCGCTGCAGCAGCTGCAGGAGTCGCTGGCACCCAGTCAATTCGAGCCCGCCACAGCCAACTCCACCTTTGTGCTGGCCATGGCCGACGCCACCGCAGCCGAGCTGATCCCCGGGTTGGTCGACACCCTGGAGCAGGAAGCGCCCGGCGTGTCGGCGCGCGTCATTCCGCTGACCACGCGCGACCCCAGGCGGCTGCTGGACGAGGAGAGCTGCGACCTGGCCGTGGGCCACTTCCCTTCGGTGCTGGCCGACCTGACAGCGCGCGCCCAGAGCGGCGAGCCCACGCCTTTTTTTCACAAGCGGCTGTACGACGGCGAATACGTGTGTGTGATGCGCAAGGATCACCCCCTGTCCAGCGGCCCCTTCACGCTGAACCGCTTTTGCGCGGCGCGCCACATGCTGGTGAGCTTTTCGGGCCGCCCTTATGGTTTTATCGACGAGTCGCTGGCTTCACTGGGTCGCGAGCGGCAGGTGGTGTTGACGGTCAACCAGTTCTTCACCGCCGGTCGGGTGGTGGCCAACTCCAACCTCCTGACGGTGTTGCCGCGCCACTTTGTCGGCGTGACGGGTATTGCCGACCAGCTGGTGCTGCGCGCCCTGCCTTTTGATGTATCGCCGGTGCACGTGGATGCGGTGTGGCACCGGCGCTCGCAGCAACGCAGCGCGCATGTCTGGCTGCGCCAGGCGCTTGAACGGGCCGCCGACAAGGCGTTTTCCGCCTGAACGCTGTGTTGCCGGGCCAAGCGAGCGCTATACGACCGTCAACTCTGCGCTGCCAACATGGCGCGCTGTGGATAACTTTGTGTATAGCCGGTGAACATGCGGATATCCCGGCCTGTCAGGCGGTGCCGGCTGGCCGGAGCACGGCCATGGTGATGCGGGACACACAGGTCAGCTCGCCCGCTTCGTTGCTCAATTCGATGGCCCACACCTGCGTGCTACGACCTATGTGGACCGGGCGCGTGATGCCGGTGACCCAGCCGCTGGTGGCGCCCTTGAGGTGGTTGGCATTGATGTCCAGGCCGACTGTGCGGTGACCTTCGGGCGTTGCAAAGGCAGCGCCGCAGGAGCCCAGGGTTTCAGCGAGCACCACGGACACGCCACCATGCAGCAGGCCGTAAGGTTGCCGCGTGCGCTCGTCCACCGGCACGCGTGCGCGTATGAAGTCGTCGCCCACCTCCAGAAACTCGATGCCCAGATGCGTCACGGCACTGTTGGCGTTGTTGATGTTCAGCAAGTCGATAGAAATCGGTCTTTTCCAGATACGCATCGCAATTCCAGTTGGCCTCAACGCTCTGACTATAAAGAGATTACCGCCTACACGTTCGCAATGGCCGCTCCGGTAGGCTTGCTTCTCAACCAGGGTGCCGGACACGAAAGACTTCATGCGACGTAACCAAAAATGGATGCTGGGCGCCGGTTTGCTGATGGCGCTGTTGGGCGTGGCGTGGCTGGCATTGGTGATGCTCCTGCCCACAAACGAAGAGCTGGCCGCCAGGGCTTCCACGGAGCTGCAGAGCCGCCTGGGTGTGCAGGTGGTGGTGGGCGAGCTGCACTGGCGCTTCTTTCCTGTTCTATCCGTGGTGGTCAGGGACGTGGCCACGGTCCAGCCACAGCCCATCACCCTCAAAAAGCTCACGGTGTATCCGAACCTGCCGGCCCTCATGGATGGCCGCGTGAGGCTCGAACGCGCCGAGCTGGATGGCGCGGTGGTGCCGCAGCTTTCGTTGCGCGCGCTGGACCAGAGCGCCGGCAAGCTCAACGGCAATCCCGACTCCACGCCTCTGGACCGTTTTGTGTTCCGAGACCTGACCTGGATCTCGCGGCACGGCGTCGCCGTGGTGTACGACGGCGAGATCGACTTCGACCCTCAATGGCGCCCGCGCCAGGCCCAGTTGCGCCGCCCGGGTGTCCAGCCCGCCACCGACCTCACGCTGACCCGGCAAGGCCAGGAAGACCGCTGGACCACGGCCGTTCGCGTCGGTGGCGGCACGGCCGACGGCGAGATCGAGCTCAAGACCAGCGAAAGCGGCCGCTTGCACCTGCAGGGCAAACTCAAATCACAACGCATCGAGGTCGCCACTGCGCTGGCGGCTTTCAACCGCAGGTCTGTGCTTTCGGGCGAAATCTCGGGGGATACCGCACTGGTGGCAGACGGCGACACCGTTGGCGCGCTGGGCCAGTCGCTGCAAACCAAAACCATTTTCACCATGGGCCGATCCAGCCTGCTCCGCTTTGACATGGACAAGGCAGTGCGCAGCCTCGGCAAGGACCACGTCGGGCGGACGGCGCTGGACTCCGTCACCGGGCAGATGGTGACGCAAAACACGCCGCAGGGGATGGTGGTGACCTGCACCGGCGTCAAGGCCACCTCAGGGGCGCTCACAGCATCGGGCCAGGCCCGGATTGCCAACCAGCGGATCGAAGCCGAGTTCGCGGTCGATCTGGTGGACGGCGTGGTTGGCGTGCCGCTCAAGGTCAGCGGGCCTTTCGAAGATGTCAAAGTGTCTGTGCCCGCTGGCGCGGTGGCTGGTGCCGTGATCGGTACGGCGGTGCTGCCAGGTATTGGCACGGCCATAGGCGCCCGCTTGGGCGCCACGCTGGGCAAAATCTTCAGCCCCGATCCCGACCGCAAATAAGGCACGCGACCAAGCCCGGCAAAACCCCAGACGCCGGGGCATCCGGCAGGACGCCCGTAACCCCGTTGCCGTGCTGGGTTTTCCCCACCTGCGGCTGTTGCCCGGGTGCTATATTGCGGCATGCGCCTGAAAGTTGCGGGTAAAACACAGTACCGCCCGCTTGTTCGTTTGTTTGTCCGACACCAACCATGTACCAGCAGCCCAAAGCCACTTCCGCCACCACGCCGCTCGAGCGTGCGCTCGATCAAAACGAGCATGTCAAGGACACGGTCGAGCAGTCGGCGAACGAGTTGTTCGTGATCAACGCGGTGCTCAAGCAGGAGCTTCCCAAGGGAACGCAGAGCGGCGATGCGGCGCAGGCGCTGCGCAAAACTGACGAGCTGGAAACCCGGATTCAGGAGTCGGCCTCGAATCTCGCACAAGTCAACCAGGTGCTGGAGAAGGAGATCGGCGAACGTGCCGACCTGGAGCGCGAGCTGGCCAGAACCAAGGCAACCCTCGCTCAGGCCAAAGACGAACCGTCGGTTCAATAAAACGCCTGCCCGCATCCTCACAAGCGCCGCACTGCGCATCGCGCTGGTCAGCGTGCAGAATTTTTGCCTTGGGCGGCTTCACGGTGGATTGCTCCGCCCCTTTTCCGGCTGGGTCGACCTTCTCAACAAAAAAGTGGCGCCAGCCCCCGTCCAAAGGGCGTAGTAAGCTATCAAATAAGTAGCGGAGCGGCGCGCCCAGCGACCACGGCTAGCGCAGTGTTCCACGCTTGATGGAACAAATAAAAGCGATAGATGTTGGGTCAGGGCAAGGCGCAAACCACAGCGATACCCCGGGTATCGCGCGGATTTGCAACACCGCCATGGCGCAAAAGACGCGGTTTTATGTTTCAGATAGCGTGCAACACTGCACTAGGAGCCTGTCGGACTTGGGGCGTCGAGAGCGAAAATCGGGCCCAGCGAGGACAGTTTTTGCCGGATTTGCAGACCCATAGCCCAGCTATGGGACAAAAAGACGGTGAAAAATGGA
>NZ_JBDNGU010000230.1:0-1078 GCF_041689105.1 Polaromonas sp.
CGGGCTTCAACGCCCAGGTACAGCGCCTTGCCCGCCAGCAGCGACAGGCCAAAGGCCGCCAGCATGCCCAGCGCATTGGCAACCACCTGTGTGGGCCAGACATACGTGATCACCGCATTGACCAGCAGGCACACGGAGAAGCGATATTCGGGGTCAGATTCCAATTAAATGCTCTCAACTCAAGCCTTCGCGCTGTAGTTGACGCCAGGCAACCCCTGATAGTCCACATCCTGAGTCCACAGCGTGGCGCCGTGCTCCAGCGCCATGCTGTAAATGGCGGCATCGGCCAAGGCCAGGCCATGCCGGGTGGCGGCCTCGGAGGCGGCTATGGCACGGCGGTCAGTCAGGTCAAGCACTTTGCCACGGCGCATCACATCCAGGCAAGTTTCCACGACCTCGGCAGGCAGCGCGCGGCTCAAGATGCGGTGAACCTCAAACAGTGAAATCGTCGGCACCAGCAGTCGGGTGCGGTCTTCGATGGCCGACGCAAACAAATCAGCGCGCGGATTGTCTTGGAAGTATTCGATCCAGCCGGAAGAATCGACGACATTCACTCGAAATCCCGGTCTTTTTCCTTAGGGGGTTCAATATCGCCTAAGTCGTAGCCTTTGAGAATCCCGCGGTAAGCGCTCATGGGCAGTTCAGGCTTGATCACCAACTCACTTCCACGCAGCTCAAAACGGATGTGTGAGCCCGCCTGAATCCCCAACTTGGCGCGCATGGCAGCCGGCAACGTGACCTGGCCTTTGCTCGAAACAACAGCTTCTATTTGCATAACTTTTCCTTTACTTTTTTAAGTGTAAGACGTTTATAAAAGTAAGGCAAATCCTTGAGCTTGGATCGGTGGGGGGGTGTTGGGATCGGAAGAAGAAGATCGGCGACGCTCAGCAGCATCACGCCGACGTCCGGTGGTCATGCGGCCGCGTCAAACGCTGGTTGTCACGATCACGGCGCGATGGCACCCATCCTGGGCACCGCAGGCGCCGGCCGACGCCGGGCTTCAACGCCCAGGTACAGCGCCTTGCCCGCCAGCAGCGACAGGCCAAAGGCCGCCAGCATGCCCAGCGCATTGGCAACC
>NZ_JBDNGU010000231.1:0-17328 GCF_041689105.1 Polaromonas sp.
CTCGGTGGCTTCTTTCATTTCGCCGCTGGTTTTGTCTTTCCACTTGTCGGTGGTGGCAATAGTGACGTTGGCGATCTGGTCGCCGCTGGGGAAGCTGCGCATTTCAGGGTCTTTGCCCAGGTTGCCGACGATGATGACTTTATTGATTGAGGCCATGGTGTGTTCTCCTGTTGATGACAGTTTACCCGCGAGGCGCAGCGAATGCCAAACGTCCTGCATCTGGCTATGATGGAAGGTTGCCCTAACCTGACCCTGCCTTGAACTCTCCTGACGACGGTAAATATCTTGCGAACGCACGTAGCGACGGGCCGCCCCTAGCAAGTGCAGCCCCCTCGGGGGGCAGCGCAGTACGCGAAGCGACAAGCGTGGGGGCCATGTTGCTACCCACCTATGTAACTCATTTCGACACGTTTTGCGTTGCTGTCGGGCATGCCTGTATCCGCAGGCAGCGCCGCGCGCAGCTCTGAGTACCGGTCATCGCGGCGTTGCCAGACATGAGCGACGGCGCCGGAAATCTGCTCATCCGAATAGTTGCCGTCGCGCAGCAACGCGCGCAGGTCATGACCCTGGCTGGCGAACAGGCAGAGAAAAAGCTTGCCCTCGGTCGAAAGTCGGGCCCGGTTGCAGTCGCCGCAAAACGCATGGGTGACACTGCTGATCACGCCGACTTCGCCGGCACCGTCCCGATAGCGCCAGCGCTCAGCGGTCTCACCCAGGTAGTTGGCTCTGATGGCTTCCAGCGGAAACTCCGCCTGCAGGCGTTCGATCACCTGGGCCGAGGGCAGAACCTCGTCCATGCGCCAGCCATTGGTCGCGCCCACGTCCATGTATTCGATAAAACGCAGAACCACGCCCGAGTTGCGGAAGTGCCGGGCCATGGGAAGGATCTCTGCATCGTTGGTGCCGCGTTTGACCACCATGTTGACCTTGATGGGCGCCAGCCCGACCTTGTGGGCTGCTTCTATGCCCTTGAGCACATCGGCCACCGGAAAGTCCACATCGTTCATGCGCCGGAAGACTGCATCGTCCAGTCCGTCCAGGCTCACGGTGACGCGCTGCAGACCCGCATCTTTCAGCGCCTGGGCTTTTTTTACCAGCAGCGAGGCATTCGTGGTCAGGGTGATGTCCAGCGGTTTGCCGCCCGGCGTTTCAATCCTGGCCAGCATTTCTATCAGCACTTCGAGGTGCTTGCGCAGCAAGGGCTCGCCACCCGTCAGGCGGATTTTCTCCACGCCATGCGCCACAAAAATTTTCGTCAGGCGCGTGATCTCTTCAAAACTGAGCAGCGAGGTCTGCGGCAAAAACGCGTAGTCCTTGTTGAACACCTCGCTCGGCATGCAGTAACTGCAGCGGAAGTTGCAGCGGTCGGTCACGCTGATGCGCAGGTCGTGCAAAGGCCGCGCCAGCGTGTCGGCCAGCAGGCCGGTGGGTGCCTGCAACTGCGCGGGAATATGCGGTACGCGCGCGGCGTAGCGCATGTCGGCAAGGGGGATGATTTTTTTGTCCATGGTGGAGTGGCTCGAGGGAGAATTTACCCCATTGGTCCTGAGCGGGGCGATTCGCATGGCCTTAACCGCAGGCGGGCCACGTCTATTTGCCGGCCAGGTGTATCAACTGATCCAGCGCGTGTGGTCCCGAATTTCGCTGAAAAAAGCGCGAAAATTGGCCACGCCCATGGTGAAGGGGGCAAATTTGCCCGTTGGGGAGTGTTTGTCGAAAATGTAGCGGTTGTCCTGGTCTTCAACCAGCAGGCCCATGGACCACTGGTCAAACCGGCGCCTGGGGATATCGCTCATAACGACCACCGTTGCGTCACGATGCCGCGGGTCCTGAACAATGCGTTCGTAGAGGGCGTCGACCACAGACACCGCGCCTTCGAGCTGCTGCACAAACATGTCGTCGTGCAGGCACAACGAGCCTGTGATGCCCAGTGCCGCGTTGTTGGCGCGTGAGATCTTCAGGATGTCGTTCATGTCCATGATGTTCATGACGCGATTGGCACGGCTTGCGTAGGTCAGTTGCTTGAGCATAATTTCCCCAAGTAAGTGCAATCTCATGATACTCGCTGCCAGCAAGCCAAGCCGCCACTCAAGGTGCTTGAAGCGCCTGCTGCCGGTCAGGAATATGCGGCACGCGCGAGGCCAAACTGATGTCTGGCGCCTCACCCAGCCAGCGCACGTTGTCCACAACTTCGCCAAAAAAGGCGCGCAGTGAAGCGATGCTCATGGCGTAGGGGTCAAATTCACGGGTGCCCGAATACTTCAAAAAAACCTGCCGGTTTTCTTCCACTGACGACAGCAACCCCATCGCCCAGCTTCCAAATCTGCGCTGGGTGATTTCGGAAAAATCCAGGATGGCCGGGTCTCGGTGGCGTTCGTCCCGCAGTATCCGGTGATAAAGGGCGTTGACCTCGGTTTTGTCTCCTTCGAGCTGTTGAAGGAAGATGCCGTTGCTCAGGCACAGCGCGCCGGTCACGCCAATTTGCGTGTTGTTTCGTTTGGACGCGGCAAGAATGTCCTTGACATCGCTCGCGCCAAGAACGCCCGCCGTACGGCTGGCATAGGTGAGTTGAACAAGCATCGATTTCCTCCAAATCCATTCAGTTTGTCACAAAATGAAATCCCCCACGGGTCGCTCCAAGTCTCCGGGCAGCCGGATCAGACGCAGCGTGCGCCGTCGACTTCGATACACACCCCGCTGATGAAAGACGCCTCATCGCTGGCCAGGTACAAGGCCGCGTTGGCCACGTCCAGCGCTGTTGAAAAGCGGCCCAGCGGAATACTGGCCAGAAATTTGGCCCGGCGCGCTTCGCCCTCGGGGCCGGTGACGCTGCCGCCGGCAAACTGGGTGGACAGGGCGGTGTCGGGGTTGAACACCGGGTTGATACAGTTCACCCGGATGTTGTCCGGCCCGAGTTCAGCCGCCAGTGACTTCGAGGTCGTGATCACCGCGCCCTTGGAGCCGTTGTACCAGGAGAGGCCCGGACGGGGCCGCACGCCAGCGGTGGACGCAATGTTGATGAAGCTGCCGCCGCCCTGGGCGCGAAACACCGGTGTTGCGTGGATGGTCGAGAGGTAAATGCTTTTGACGTTGATCGCGTAGCAGCGGTCGAACTCTTCTTCGGTGGTTTCCAGTGCGGGCTGGTTCAGGTGCGTCCAGCCGGCGTTGTTGACCACAACGTCGAGCTTGCCGTAACGCTGCACCGCCGCAGCCACCAGCGCCTTGACCTCAACGGTTTTGGTCACGTCGGCTGCGAAGAAAGAGGCCGTGCCGCCGGCCTTGACGATGTCGGCCACAACCTTTTCGCCGAGCGCGCTGTTGATGTCGTTGACGATGACCTTCGCGCCTTCAGCCGCCAGGCGCTTCGCAATGCCTTCGCCGATGCCGCCACCCGAACCGGTGACGATGATGGATTTGTCCTGGAGTCGCATGGGAGTTCCTTTTTACTATGGATTTGATAGCGGCTTATGCAGGTGGCACAAGGGCTGGAGGTCGATTTGATAGATGATCTTTGCGTCCGGCGGCTCTAACCGTGCTTGATGGCGACGGTCTTCAGCGTGGTGAAACCATACAGCGCTTCAAAGCCTTTTTCGCGCCCATAACCGGATGACTTGACGCCGCCAAACGGCAGCTCCACGCCGCCGCCAGCGCCGTAGTTGTTGATGAAGACCTGGCCGCTTTTCACACGTTTGGCCATGCGGAACTGGCGCGCACCGTCGCGCGTCCAGATACCGGCCACCAGGCCGAACTGCGTGGCGTTGGCGAGGGCCACCGCCTCATCTTCGTCGGTGAAACTCATCGCGCAGAGCACCGGGCCAAAGACTTCTTCCTGCGCCAGCCGGTGCATCACCGGCACGTCGCGCAGCAGGGTCGGCGCCTGGTAAAAGCCGGTGTCGGGCGCTTCGTCGACGATCTGCCCCTGCGCGACCATGGGGATGCCCGCGACCTGCGCGTCGCTCAGAAAGTCCCACACGCGCTGCTGCTGGGTCTGGCGGATCAGCGGACCGACGTCCAGGTCCATCGTGGCGGGACCGACGCGCAGCTTCTCGAAAGCCTGGCCCAGACGCTCCAGCAGCGGCTCGTAAATTTTTTCATCGACCAGCAGTCGCGAGCCGGCCGAGCAGGTCTGGCCGGCGTTTTGCACGATGGCGTTGATGATGGCCGGGATGGCGGCGTCCAGGTCAGCGTCGGCAAAAACGATTTGCGGGCTTTTGCCGCCCAGCTCCAGCGTGACCGGGCAGTGGCGTTCCGCCGCCACCTGCTGGATCAGCGTGCCCACGGTGGGACTGCCGGTGAAACTGATGTGATGGATGCCCTTGTGCCGGGCGAGCGCATCACCAACTTCGTGGCCGTAACCGGTGACGATGTTGATGGCGCCGGCCGGGAAACCCACCTCAGCCGCGAGTTGGGCCACGCGGATCAGCGACAGGCAGGCGTCTTCCGCCGGTTTGACGACGCAGACGTTGCCGGCGGCCAGCGCGCCGCCGACGCTGCGGCCAAAAATCTGCATCGGGTAGTTCCACGGAATGATGTGGCCGGTCACGCCATGCGGCTCGCGCCAGGTCATCACGCTGTAGCCGTCCAGGTAGGGCAGGGTGTCGCCGTGTAGTTTGTCGCAGGCGCCAGCGTAAAACTCGAAATAACGCACCAGTGCGGCAGCATCGGCCTTGGCCTGCTGGGTCGGTTTGCCGCAGTCGCGTTGCTCGATCAGCGCCAGCTCGTCGGCGTGTTGGGCTACTTTTTGCGACAGGCGCATCAGCAAGCGGCCGCGCTCGGCCGCGCTGAGCTTGCACCAGACCGTCTCCAGGCAGTCATGCGCGGCGCGGACGGCGCTGTCGATGTCCTGCGCATTGCTGCGCTGGATCTCGTCAAAGGGCTGGCCGTCGGAAGGGTCCACCACGGGAATGGTTTTGCCGGACGAGGAGCGATGCGGGGCGTTGGCAATGTAGTTGAGCTGCATGGCTACATTCTCATGCAAGCCGACACCGGCGCGGGCCGCCAGGCTGCCCTTGCCCCTTATTTCAGTACGGCGGCGTAGACCATGTTGCGAATCAGGCTGCGGTAGTGGGTGCGGTGTTTGGGTGACTGCATCATGAAGATCACGAACATCTCCGATTTCGGGTCGACCCACATGTAGGTGCCGCCAGCGCCGCCCCAGTAGTACTCGCCGGCCTCGCTGGGGTAGGCTGCTTCGCCGGTCGAGCGCCGGACGGCAAAACCAAGGCCAAAGCCGTAACCTGCACCCGGAAGGTAGAGCGGGCCCGGCACTACACCTGCGCCGGCATTGGCATGGTCGGATGTCATCAGGCGCAAGGTGCGTGGCCCGAGGTAACGTTTGCCGTCCAGCGTGCCGCCGTTGAGCAGCATTTGCAGAAACTGTGCGTAGTCGGCGGCGGTGGACACCATGCCGCCGCCGCCGGATTCCAGCTTTCTGGCAATGCGCGGGTTGCTGATGTCGGCGCCAACGCCGAAGTTGCGGTCGTTGGCCAGCGGTTCTGCCAGGCGGTTTTGCCGGGCGGCATCCGTCACGTAAAAGCTGGTGTCATCCATGCCCAGCGGGTCCAGCAGACGCTCTTTCTCAAAGGCAAACAGCGACTTGCCAGAGACCACTTCCACCACGCGCCCAAGGATGTCGGTGGAGTAGCTGTAGTCCCAGGTGGTGCCGGGCTGGTAGGCGAGCGGCAGTTTGGCAATACGTTGGGAAAATTCGTGGTTGTCAGGGTCGCCCGCATTGAGGTTGGCGTCGTTATAGGCCTTTTTGACCAGTCCCGGCCCGAAGAAACCGTAGGTGATGCCGGAGGTGTGGCGCATCAAGTCCTGCACGGTGATGGCGCGGCGGGCGGGCACGATGTCCAGGCTGGGCGTGCCGCTGGCGTCGGGCTTCTCGACGCCGACCGTCATTTTTGCGAACTCGGGCAGATACAGGGAAATCGGGTCGTCCAGTTTGAGCTTGCCGTCTTCGACCAGCATCATCGCCGCCACCGTCGTAATCGGTTTGCTCATGGAATAGATGCGGAAAATGGCATCCTTGGTCATGGGCGCCGGGGTGGCGGCGTCGAGCTTACCGACACTTTCAAAATAGGCCACCTTGCCACGGCGCGCCACCAGCAGCACGGCACCCGGTATCTTGTTGGCCGCCACATCGGCCTTGAGGGTTTCGGTGATCATGTCCAGCCGCTGCGACGACAGGTCCACGCGTTCCGGGGAGGTGCGTGGCAACTCGCGGGCGGTGGCCAGCAGCGGCACGACCAAAGCCATGCAAAAGGCCAGGCCGCGCAGGCTTGGGCGAATACGTGTCATGTTGCCTCCTTGTTTTTTGAGCGGCCAGTTTAGCCCGCTGGAGACAGTTTGCAACGTACGCCTGAAGGCGCTTGATTTTACGTTAAATCATCGGATTGCCATTGTCCGGTATAGAGAGTGTGCTATCCAAACAGTAGCAATCCGGGGGCGGCACTGTCGCCCCCGCGCCAGCTGGTCAGGCCGCGTTTCCGACCGTGGTGTAGGCCGGGGCGTTGTCGGCCAGCCAGCGTGCCGACAGATCGCTCGCCTGCTGGTCCGGGTGAAAGTCCGCGCGAATGTAGTCGCGCCAGGGCTTGAAGGTCTGGCGGATCAGGCCGCGCTGACCAAACAGGTAGCGGCCGGCGCTTGTCCAGGTGCGCCATTGCCACAAGGTGCCGTCGTGGTACAGGTTGTTCACGGTCTGGCGCAGGGTGTCGGTTAAAAAGACAAAGGTGATGCGGCGGAACCACTTGATGCGCCACACATGGCTGCCGCCCAGCGCGGTGTAGACATCGAAGGCGGTGTTCTTGTGCTCGGACTCTTCGGCGCTGTGCCAGAGCCACATGGTTTTCAGGCGCGGCTCGCAGCCGTCCAGCAGGTCGTGGTTGTGCAGCAGCCATTCGGCAAAAATCGCGGTGAAGTGTTCGTTGGCGGCTGTGATAGCCAGCGCGTGCAGCGGGTTGGTGCCGGCCAGCAGCTTCATGTTGCGCTCGGCGCGCGGCGCCCAGTCGTTGACCAGGCCGCGCTTTTCGAGGTGGCCATTGAACAGGCTGTGGATGCGACGGTGCGTCGCTTCCTGGCCAATAAACCCCTGAACTTCTGCCCAGTAGGCCTGCTGGCGCTCGGCCGGCAGGGCCTTGAGCCCGTTGCGCACCGCGTCAATGAAGAACTGCTCTCCCACCGGAAAACTCATGGACAGCGCATTGAAAAAAGCGGTCTGAAACGCATCGCCGTCGCACCAGTGGCGGGCCAGGGGCGTTTCAAGATCAATCAGCAGGCGGCGTGCAACAAGATCGCTCATGGGTTTCTCCGGAAGCATGACATTGGTACCGTCAGGTACCACTTGGAGTGACTATAGGATCGTGCTGTGGTACTGTCAAGTACCAATCCAGAGCCAGAGCCAGAGCCAGAGCCAGAGCCAGAATCAGACCCACCCGATCATTGCGCGAACCCCACATGCCTGACGAAAAACTTCCTGCCGGTGCAACTGCCCAAGCTGCGGAACCGGCCAGTGCCCACCGCTCACGCCTGATCGAGGGCATGGCGCACAGCGTGGCAGCCAAAGGGTATGCCGACATCACCGTGGCCGACATCGTGCGGGAAGCCGGGGTGTCCAAGCGCACGTTTTATGAATGTTTCGCGACCAAGAACGACTGCCTGATTGCGCTGTATGTTGCAGCCAGCCACGGCGCGCTCAAGGTGCTCAAGGAGGCCATCGACCCCGGGCGCGACTGGAAAACCCAGGTCGAGCATGCCCTGGGCGCCTACCTGGCCTGCCTGGCGAGCAACCCGGCGCTGTTGCGCACGCTGTTTATCGAAATCCTGGGCCTGGGGTCAGAAGGCCTGCAGGTGCGCCGGCGCATGAACCAGGAGCTTGCCGACTTTGTGGTTCAGGTCGTTGGCGTCGGCCATTCACACCCGGCGCAGGACAGCGCCCACACGGCCGCCATGGCGATGGCTGTGGTGGGCGGCATCAACGAGCTGGTTTTGCAGGCGATTGAAAACGGCGGCACGGCGAAACTGGCCACCTTGACGCCAGCCTGCAGCGCCCTGGTGCGCGCGGTGCTGACCGCGCCTGCTCCCAACCCCGCCGCCTTGCGGGCATAAAAAAGCCCGGCGGACCGGGCTTTTTTCATGGAACGCGTGGCGCTATTTGGCTGCTGAGGCCGGCGCTGCGGGGGACGGTGTAGGCGTCGCCGATGCGTTGGCCGCCTGCACCGGCGCTGGCGCGGGCATGGCACCGGGCGCCATCACCGTGGTGGGCTGCACGGCCGGTGCGCTCATGACCGACGGGGCGGCAACTGGCGTGACCGGCGCTGCCGTGGCGCTGCCACCGTGGAACTTCATCATCAGCGGCACAATAAGCAGGGCCACGATGTTGATGATCTTGATCAGCGGGTTGATGGCCGGGCCGGCCGTGTCTTTGTAGGGGTCGCCCACGGTGTCGCCGGTGACAGCCGCCTTGTGCGTCTCTGAGCCCTTGCCGCCGTGGTTGCCGTCTTCGATGTATTTCTTGGCGTTGTCCCAGGCACCGCCGCCGGTGCACATGGAGATCGCCACGAACAGGCCGGTCACGATGGTGCCCATCAGCAGGCCGCCCAAAGCCGCGGGGCCGAGCAGCAAGCCGACCAGGATGGGGATAACCACCGGCAGCAGCGACGGGATCATCATTTCCTTGATGGCTGCCGTGGTCAGCATGTCCACAGCGCGGCCGTATTCAGGTTTGGCCGTGCCTTCCATGATGCCGGGGATCTCGCGGAACTGACGACGCACTTCCACCACCACCGCACCCGCAGCGCGGCCCACGGCCTCCATGGCCATGGCACCGAACAGGTAGGGAATCAGCCCGCCGATGAACAGGCCGATGATCACCATCGGGTCGGAGAGGTCAAAGCTGATGGCCTTGCCGTAGGCTTCGAGTTTGTGCGTGTAGTCGGCAAACAGCACCAGCGCGGCCAGACCTGCCGAGCCGATCGCGTAACCCTTGGTCACGGCCTTGGTGGTGTTGCCCACCGCGTCCAGCGGGTCGGTGACGGCGCGCACCTCAGGTGGCATGTCGGCCATTTCGGCAATGCCGCCGGCGTTGTCGGTGATCGGGCCATAGGCGTCCAGGGCCACCACAATGCCGGCCATGCTCAGCATTGAGGTCGCTGCAATCGCAATGCCGTACAGACCGGCAAGCGTGTAGGAGACCCAGATCGCGATACAGACGCAAATCACGGGCCAGGCGGTGGAACGCATGGACACCCCGAGGCCAGCAATGATGTTGGTACCGTGGCCGGTGGTCGAGGCCTGTGCGATGTGCTTGACCGGGGCGTACTGCGTGCCGGTGTAGTACTCGGTGATCCAGACCAGTGCGCCGGTCAGCACCAGGCCGACGGCGCAGGCGCCAAACAGGGCCATCTGCGTGCCGGCAGCCTTGATCGCGTTGTCGGGCATCAGCCAGGTGGTGACAAAGTAAAACGCGATCAGCGACAGGCCGCCAGCGACGGCCAGGCCTTTGTACAGTGCCGGCATCACATTGGTCATGCCGGGTGAGGCTTTGACAAAGAAGCAGCCGATGATGGACGCGATGATGGACACCGCGCCGAGTGCCAACGGATACACCACCGCGCTGGCGCCCGCACCGGTGACCAGCAGGGCGCCCAGGATCATGGTGGCAATCAGGGTCACCGCGTAGGTTTCAAACAGGTCAGCGGCCATGCCGGCGCAGTCACCGACGTTGTCGCCGACGTTGTCGGCAATCACGGCCGGGTTGCGCGGGTCGTCTTCCGGAATGCCGGCTTCGACCTTGCCCACCAGGTCGGCGCCGACGTCGGCGCCCTTGGTGAAGATGCCGCCACCCAGACGCGCGAAGATGGAGATCAGCGAGGCGCCGAAGGCAAAACCGATCAGCGGGTTCAGCAGCGCGGCCAGGTTGCTGTCGGGCTTGTGGTTGCCGTTGCCGACCAGAAACCAGTAGAAGGCCGTGACGCCCAGCAGGCCCAGGCCGACGACCAGCATGCCGGTGATGGCACCGCCGCGGAAGGCAACGTCAAGGGCGGGGCCAATGCCGCGTGTGGCAGCCTGTGCGGTGCGCACGTTGGCGCGCACCGAGACGTTCATGCCGATGAAACCGCAAGCGCCCGACAGCACCGCGCCGACAACGAAGCCGATGGCACTGGGCACGTCCAGGAAGATGCCTATCAGTATCGCCAGCACGACGCCGACGATGGCAATGGTTTTGTATTGGCGCGCCAGGTAGGCGGCGGCGCCGGTCTGGATCGCGGCTGCGATCTCCTGCATGCGCGAGTTGCCTGCGTCCTGGGAAAGAATCCAGCTGCGGGCCCAGAAACCGTAACCCACGGCGACCAGTCCGCAAACGAGCGCAAGGATAAGCGCTGAGTTGCCTGTCATAGAAATCTCCTACGTTGTTTTTCGCTTGGAGGAGGTTGCAACACTAGCCAATGGTCTGAACCCCCGCTGCGTTGCTTCCTCGTTGCTCTCAACTTGAATGGAGACGATTGGCCAACCCTCGAAATTTAACGCCAAAACGTGACAAGTTCGCGAAGCGTCAGGTCTGAACCCCTAAAATGAGGGTAAATACTGACAGATCATTCCCCCTTACCTTCTCTTCTCATTACTCCCATTACTTCAGCAAAGCGACCATGTCCCTCGATAAAGTTACCCCCGGCAAAAATGCGCCCGACGCCTTCAACGTCATCATCGAAATCCCGATGAACGCCGACCCCGTGAAATACGAAGTGGACAAGGAATCTGGCGCGATTTTTGTGGACCGCTTCATGAGCACCTCCATGCACTACCCGACCAACTACGGTTATGTGCCCAAGACCCTGAGCGGCGACGGCGACCCGGTCGATGTGCTGGTGATCACCCCGGTGCCCCTGATCCCCGGTGTGGTGGTGACCTGCCGCGCCATCGGCATCCTGAAGATGACCGATGAAGCCGGCGAAGACGGCAAGGTGCTGGCCGTACCCATCGACAAGAAATGTTCGCTGTACACCCAGTGGCAAAAACCTGAAGACATGAACCCGCTGCGTCTGAAAACCATCTCCCATTTTTTCGAGCACTACAAGGACCTGGAAGAGGGCAAGTGGGTCAAGATCAACGGCTGGCAAGGTCCGGAGGCCGCGCACAAGGAAATCACCGACGGTATTGCCAACTACCGCAAGGAACACCCCGAAGTGGCCTGATTCATGTGTTTTGGAACTCCAGCCCCTACCTGGCGGACGTGAGTAGCTATCAAAAGAAGAGCGCCTGCAGCGTGAGCTGAAGGCGCTATTTGTCGGGCACTCTGTCCTCAGGCTGCGCGGGCCGGGTCCGGGTAAATCAGCCCATGAAAAAACGTGCCCTTGCGCTCGAAGGCCTGCCAGTTGCCTTCAGCCTGCGCCAGCCGGTCGGCCACCGCCCACCAGGCGCTGGGGTTGACGCCCAGGCCGACGTGGCTGGCGATCACCTCGACGTTTTCGGTGTGCGGGTTGTGCGGCGCGGGCTTTTGCACACTGCCTTGCCACGCCACGATGCCGTCGCTGCGCGAATAAATGCTGGTGGTCGGTACAGGCGGCGCGGCGGGCAGGTCGTAATTGGCGGACTCCAGCGCCACCTTGCGGCCGCTGGCCAACTCGTAAATGCGCCAGGCGTTGGTCGAGCGGTGTGAACCGCCAAACGGCGTACCCAGCGTGATCACGCCGCGCACCATGTGCGGAAACTCCTTGGCCAGCTCGCGTGCATAGACCCCGCCCAGGCTCCAGCCAATCAGGCTGACCTTGCGCCCGCTGTCGGCAAAAGCGCGTGTGACCTGTGCCCGTGCGGCTTCAAGCACACCGGCGCGCGGGCCAAAATTAAAACCCTGCTTCCAGCCGGAGGTCGCGTAACCCAGTGCGTCGAGGTAACGGCGAAGCGGCATGGTCGATCCATCGTTGGCCGACAGGCCGGGGAATACCACGACACCGTGGCCGTCGCCGCGTGGTGCCCTGGCCAGCTTCGGCCAGGCCGGTAACAAGGCACCAAACTCCCAGAAAGCGCGAAACTCCAGCGCCAGTAGCCACGCGTTAGGCGGCGGCCCGTCGTGCAGCGCCTGTTTTTGCTCTGGTTTTTGGTTTTGTGCTTGCGCGGACTGCCGGGGAGCGGGTTGTGCCATGGCTGGATGCATTGAGTCTTTTTGTTGCCTTGTTGTTGATGGAATCCATCTTGGGACTGCCGGCACGTTTGACAGAGGGAGGCTTCCCTAACCCCGTCTCTGAGGCGACAGGCTTTGTACGGGTTTTCACTGGTTTCGGACCGGTTTCTGCGGCAGGGGCGAGCAGCCCTTGTGCCTCCTCAAAAGCGACCTGAATGGCCTGCGCCAGGCTCTGGGCATGGGGCAACGCGGTTTTGCCGGCAACGATGCCAAAGTCCACCTGGCCGGCGTAGGTCTGGATGGTGATGTTCAGGCCCAGACCATGCAGCACGATGGACAGCGGGTGAAAGGTCAAAAACCGCGCGCCGGCCAGGTACAGCGGCACGGGCGGGCCGGGCACATTGGAGATCGCCAGGTTGGCCACCATGGGCAGGCGGCTGGCCAGCCCGCTTTTGCCGTAGGCGTTGAGTGCCGCTTTTGCGGCACCGCCTACCAGCCAGGGCGCCAGCAGGGACGGGTAGTCGGTCGGCAGCAGGCCCTTGAGGCTTTGCATCGAGGTTTTTACCTTGGCGGTGGACGCCATGATCGCAGTCATGCGCTTGAGTGGATTGGCAAGGTGCGTGCCCAGTTCCACCAGGCTCATGCTGACCTGGTTGCCCAGGTCGGTGGCATCCGTGGCCCCGGCTTTACGCAGCGAGACCGGCATGGCGGCGACCAACGACTTCTTGGGCAGACTGTGGTGCTGCGTGAGATAAGTGCGTAGCGCGGTTGAGCAGATCCACAGAACGATGTCGTTGAAAGAGCCACCCACGGCCTTGCCCATGGCCTTGCAGTCGGCCAGCGGTACGGTGGCGGTGACAAACACGCGCTCGGCGGTGATGCCGGTGTTGAACGGTGTGGCCGGCGCCAGCTTCATCGGCATTTTGGGCCGCCCGCCTGCCGCGCCAGAGGCGGTCTGGCGGGCCAGGGTAGTGCCCAAGGTGCCGGCCGCCGACGGCAAGGCTCTGGCCAGCTTGGCCAGTTGCCCGAGCGAGCTGGAAAACACAGAGCCAATCATCTTGCCCAGCTTGAGGTCAGACTCCAGCTTGCGGCGGCGCGTAGGGTCGGGCGGTGCCACCTCGCGCGGCACCGGTCCCATGTCCAGCATGGCGTTGGCCAGCATCACGCTGCCCTTGCCGTCCAGCGCCGCGTGGTGAATCTTTGAGAAGAAACCAGCCACCACCTTTCCGTCCGGCAGCTTGATGCGGTCGAAGATGTAGAACTCCCAGAGCGGAAAGTGGCGGTCTATCAGCTCGCCATGCAGCTGTGCGCAGAGCTTGTGCACCGCGGCCAGCGTCATCGGGGCAGCGCCTTTTTTGGCAGGGTCGGCGCGGCGGATTTTGGCCCCCACGCTTGCCACTTCGTGTGCCGCGCTGCCCCCCCGGGGGGCTGTGCTTGCTTGGGGCGGCCCGACGCGGCGCACGTGAAAACTGATGTCCACCGATTCTGCTTCCACCCACAGCGGATGGCCCAGATCAAAAGGCATGAACACCAGCTTGCGGCTGAACACCGGCGCCAGGTGCATGCGGCTGGCGATGTGGGCCGTCACGGCCTTGTGAAAGCTGCCCTTGAAGCCCGCAGGCAGCTCACACAGGTTGAGCGAACCGACATGCATGGGCATCTCGGGGGTTTCGAGGTAGAGAAAGGTGGCGTCCAGGCCGGTGAGGGTTTTCATTGTTATGCCTCCGTGAAGGAGACATTAACCGAGGGGGACTTGTTGGGGCATTGGGGTTTGCCGGGGCGGGGCGAGGGCGGGTTTTTTGGGTTCGTGCCTTATATGGCTCCCCGACCAGAACAAATCTGGGCACTGTTGGGAATATATTTGCAGCTTGCCTAACAAAATTTGACCGCTAACGATTCATTGCAGGCATTTGCACGGTAGCAGTTCTGTACGTATCGACCTTCAATCGACCATCAATAGCTTATAAATGCTCGGCTCCCAGCTATACCCGTTCTTAAGTTATGAGCTTTTCTACGGACATGTTGAACCTTTTTGCCGCATCCGCGGCTATACCTGGCCAAAGCGATGCACCATTCCAAAGGGATGAATCACAATACTTATCCTCCCCTTCAGCCAACGCATGTTCAATATGATTTGCAAAAGTCTGGATGGCAAACTTAAAATCGCGAACCGCTTCTATAAGGTCGGCCGAACCTAAGTCATAAAACGGGATCGCATCAATGATCGCTAACGTTTCTTTGAACGGGTGTGTACCTTGCATGTTGCTTAATGCAATTGTCATATACATTCGGTCATCTTCGGGACTTGGGGAGCGCTGGATCATCTCCCTCCTATTCACTCCCTTAAGATCATCTGCTACGCGCAACATTTGTGTCGTCGCACTGTTCAAAATACCTCGGAAACCATCTAACCGTCTATGCAACTGACGTAGATCTGCCTCAATCATCATACGTTTCGCATCGCGACTCTGCCGTCGCGACAACTCTATTGCTACACCAATTGCTAGGACCGATCCTATAGCCTGCGACCACGCTGCAGCTTCTTGGGACCAAAGCATTTCTGACGATCCCTTTATCCAAAATAGTGCCGCCAACAGGACTAATAGCGTACCAACAGCGGCGACGATAGCCGTAAAAATTTCGAGTAACTTCGACACAGATTTATCCACGTTTTCAATTGGCGCCGACTTCACCACTTGTTGCCACCCTACCATTTTTAAACTCGTATTGTGGGCGATTTGAGTATTGGCAAAAGCCAATATCCCAAGCGTCAGCGGGGCACCCACCTTTATCATGGGTGCATGCAGAAGCGTTTGGCTAGGCGGCCCGGTCAGCGACAATGCAATCCGCGAACGGACATTTGAAAACACCGTGTTTATTTCTGCGCGTGAAGTTGCCCAGCTCCACCCCGTTTAAGTAACACGGGGGGCTATAAATGCAAAGAACAGATAGTAGACCATTTGTTACAAGCTGCCGTCCTCCGAATAGAGGAGGTGAATGGCCGGTGTTGGGCGCCTGCCTAAAGCGACGGCTGGATTGATGGAAGGTAGTGACCTTAGATCGCCCCGTAAAACAGAGGAGACGCGGAATTCAGTCGTCAATCGCCCTACCAAGTGGCTCAAACTCCCCGAGCATTCCCTGCTCATCATCCTGCAGGCCGGCCAACGGTGTCGCCTTGGCTAGCGCGAGCCAGACGCCAAAGGGCAGAGATTGCCGTGGCCGGCGCGGCGCGGTCCGCAACACCACCACGCGGTTGCTTTCTGCCTGCATCACGCCGCACTCAGCAGGCACCTCGTCAGCCGCGGCGATGCAGCGGCCTTTGGCATCGCAGCCCAGCACGTACCAGCACTCGCCACCCAGGTCGAGGTAGGCCGCGCGTTTCTCGGGGCGGCGCAAATCGCCGAGCAGGTCTGAGCGGCGCACCTTGATCTCGTGGACGATGGGGTCCACGTAGGCGGCGACCGAGGTGTTGCGGATTGAAAAGACATCGGGCCGGGCAATGCACCAGCGGGCCGAACCTCCTTCTTCAGCGGGCGGAAGTTGTGCCCGCAGACCGAGGCCGCGCCAGGTGATGCGGCCGGCCCGCAGCATCTCGCAGGCCACACGTTCGACCAGCGCTTCATGCGCGGACAGGGCAGACCGGTTGCGCACCAGCGTGGCCGCCAGGTAGCTCACGCCGGCGTCGGTCACACGCAGCGTCTCATGGCCTGCCGACCCGGCCACACGATGCAGCATGCCCGCCGCCAGCAGTTCAATTTCAATCAGGTCCTGGCAGGGCCAGCCGGCCGAGCGGTAAATCTCGCGCAGGCGTCTGGCGTGCAGGCGGCCCAGCGGGGCGGATGGGTCGCCGGGTGCTGCTGTGCAGGGCGGAGCGGAGGAGGGGTCGAACATGTCGGAAATAAAAACGCTACAGGTAGTAGATCAAAACAAGCGGCTATATGTCAAATCAGCTTCCAGCCCTTTTCTGAAAAGCGTAAGATGCTATCGAATAGATAGCGCTTCTGGTTCTAGCCTCAATGGTAGTCATCTTCGCGCTGATGACGGACTGCTAAGATAGTGACGGTGCTTGCGTCGTCAATCTCAAACAGCGCGACATAACCAGATGCACCGAAAGAAATGACCAGCTCCCGGATGCGTGGCCCGTGTGAGCCGTTGGCGGCTTTGCGGCATGAAAACGGAAACTGCTCCAGCAAACGAAAGGCGTCTTTGATGACGACCAGGGCACGGTCGGCAACGTCGATGTCCATTTGGAGCAGGAAGTCGTAAAGCCTCAGCAAGTCGTTTTCGGCGTCTTCTGTAAACCGGACCTGGTACCGGCTCATGACGAGCTTGCAACTGGCTTCTTGTTTTTACGTGGCGTAGATGTTGCTCGTTTGGCCGCAGCCAGTTTTTGTTCGAGTTTGGCGAACACGGCTTCTACGCTGACATAGCGATTTTCTTCCTTGGCCTTTTGCGCAGAACGCAAGCCGCAGGCAATAAAGTCGTCTTCAGCTGCGCGGTGAGCAATAAAGCTCTGCAGCGATGCTTCCATCAGGTTTGACAGGGTTTCGTTGGGCCGAAGCGCGCGTTCCGCAGCTTCGCGCAACGCGGGTGTGACGCGCAGGGCAGGAAAGGTGGAGGTTTTCATGATGGGCTCCTGTATTGCATTGCAATTGTAATGCGCTGAGGAGCCTCTGATTCACGCTAGCTTCAAAGCCTGTCGAAACGGGTTGCGCCGCTCCAGCTCGTCCATGTATCCGGCGATGCCCTGGCCCTCGCGCTCCAGAAAACGTTCCACCGCATCGGCAAACGCCGGGTGCGCCAGCCAGTGGGCGCTGGTGGTTTGGACCGGCAGCAGGGCGCGCGCCATCTTGTGCTCGCCTTGCGCGCCGCCCTCGAAGCGCTGGTAGCCGTGTTCTATGCACCACTGCAGGGGCTGGTAGTAACAGGCCTCGAAGTGCAGGCAGTCCACACGCTCGATGGCGCCCCAGTAACGGCCATAGGCGACTTTGACCGGATTTGTGGCGTCAAATTGGTCTGCAGCCCTTATTCCACCTGCGCTGACAGCTATCAAACTTGTAGCAATCGGACTGTCGCCGCGCTCGGCCACAAACAGCAGCCAGTTCTCCGGCATGGTGTCCTGCATGCGCTGGAAGAAGTCGCGGCTCAGGTAGGGGGCGTTGCCGTGTTCGTAATAAGTGCGTTCGTAGCAGCTGTAGAAGAAGTCCCAG
>NZ_JBDNGU010000232.1:0-7138 GCF_041689105.1 Polaromonas sp.
AACCAGCACCAGCTGCGCCACGCGCTGCGGCAGCGCCACCGCCGTCTCCCAGGCCACCTGCCCGCCCAGTGAGTTGCCCGCAAGCACAAAGCGCTGCACGCCCAGCTGGTCCATCACGGCAGTGACAAAGCGCACATAAGCTTGCACTGAATAATCGTTCTGCAGGTTCGGTCCGGTCAGCGCAAAACCCGGCAGGTCAAAGCGAATCACGCGCCGCTGACCGCGCAAGGCTGCGGCCCAACCCTCCCACGTGTGCAGGCTGGCCGACGTGCCGTGAATCAGCACAATGGGCAGCGGGTCGCTGCGCGGCCCTTCGTCGCGCAAATGCACCTTCAGGCCGTCAACCGCAATGAACTGTGAGGGCGCCTGCGCCCAGCGCGGCTTGAGTTCGTCCACCGGCTTGTCCGGCGCCCAGGTGGCCACCACCGCCACCGTGCCCAGCAGCACCAAGCCGATAAAAAGGAAAAGAAGAACGCGAAGAAACATTTTCATGATGGGCACCCGCCTCCGCTTCGGGCCACAACCTGGAAAAATAAACCCGCAAGACCTGCTGCGGAACACCAAAACGCAGTTTGCCATAGGGCGCATCGCTGACCCGCAGGCCGCGTTGATCAGCGCGCTCACCCGAGCGGCAGGTGCCGGGCGTGACGCCATAGAGTGTCGTCAGAACCCGGCACAGCGCCACCAGCACCATGAGACGGATGAAGCCCGGCCGGGCCATGCGTCAAATCAGGTACCCCCCATATTCATGGTATGACAGCCCCTTGCTGGCGTGGCGTCTATTCCTTACACTGCCGCACACACCCTCTGCGCGGTCCTCGCGCGGCCACCCCACCGTACAGGAAGCCCCATGCAACGTCGTCCGTTTTTTGCCCTGGCTCTTGCCACCGCTTTGCTCGCCACCGCCTTCACCAGCTACGCCCAGGAGCGCATCGGCGTGCTGATGCTGCACGGCAAAAACCCGGGCAGCAACATGGACCCGAACTTCGGCGTCATGAAAGGCACCTTCGAGCGCCAGGGTTGGCTGGTTGCCTTCCCTGACATGCCGTGGTCGCGCGGCCGCTACATCGACGGCGGCGTGGACAAGGCCCTGGCCGAGATGGGTGGTCATATCAAAAGCCTGCGCGACCAGGGCGCGACAAAAATTGTGATTGCCGGCCACAGCATGGGTTCGCCCGCCGGCATGGCCTATGCCGCGCGTGGCGGCGACGTGGACGCGCTGGTGCTGCTGGCGCCGGGGCACGCCCCTGTGGGCTATTACACCCAACCCTGGGGCAAGGTGGTTCATGACAGCATCAACGAAGCCCGCGCGCTGGTCGCCGCTGGCAAAGGTGATTCGCGTGAGCGCTTCAGCGACATCAACCAGGGCCGCCAGCAGACGGTGGTGACCACGGCCAAAGACTACCTGTCCTGGTTCGACCCCACGTCCGACGGCGAGATGTCCGTCACCGCGCCCCGCATTCCGGCCAAAACGGCGGTGCTGACGGCAATTGGCGAGAAGGACCCGCTGTTCAAGTTTGTCCGGGCCTATTACGTTGACAAGCTGCCCGCCAACCCGAAGAACAAATACCTGGAAGTCTCCGGCGGCCACCTCGACACACCGCGCGTGGCCAGCGACGAGGTCATCGCCTGGATCAAGACCGCCGTCGCGCCCTGAGCGCTGAATGCGGCCACAGCGCCGCCTACCAGCCCCAAAGCAGCCGGCGCGCCACCCAGCCCTTGAGGCCGCCCTCTTGCTGGACCTTGACCCAGCGGTCGCGCCGCTCAAGGGTGCGCAGCACATCCCCCTGCTGCGCCTTTCCAACAATGCGGTTGCCAGTCGATGGCCCGCTGCGGATGTTGGCCACACGCGACTTCACCACATGGTGCGGCGTCTTGCCCACCAGCGGGCGGTACACCCAGCCCGTGTCGTTTTCAAAATCACGCACCTTGAACCACTTGCCCTTGCGACCCGTGACCTCCAGCGGGTAGCCGCGGTTCAGCGCCCACAGGGCGTCATGCTGCGTACCCACGCCCTCGCGCATGTTGATCACCGACCGGTTCACACTGACCATCTCACGCGCGTGCGCCGCCTGCGCAAGCAGCAGCAGCAGCAATAACAACAACAACGACGACAACAACAACAGGGGCAGGCTTTTCAGGCGGGTCATGAGGCTCCAGGGTGGCAAGGGGGTGGGAACAAGCGGCCTGCAGGCAGCGCAGACAAAACCGGCACGGCCATCAGGCAAAGATCAGGCAAAGGCCGGACCGGTCCATTGTTTGCCCCCCACGCCCATCTGTCAAAACCAGGCGTTTCACGCACCGCAGCGCATGGAAATAAACCACCGCTTCGCGCAAAGACTGCCAGCTTGTGTTAAGCCGCTATCAGTTCGATAGCTGCTTGCGCTTGTGCGGCAAGGGCTGGAGCCCGATTTGACCAACAAGCCCGGATGCGCACGACTCAGGTCCCTACTCAGGTCCCTACTCAGCCGATGGGCCGCACGCCAATCAACGCACCATGCGCCCAGAAGGCAAACAGCGCCCAGCCCGCGACACCCACCGCCACCGTGATGCCCGTGCCCGCCGCCGTACCCGCCGCGTACACCGTACCAGCCGCCCGGTCACGCGCCCGCGCCGCGCGAAAGCTCAGCGCGGCCCACACCAAAAAGGCGCCGAACAGCACGACATGCGCCAGGTTGCCGGCAGCCAGCAAGTGCGCCAGCGCCCACACCTTGACCGCCAGCACCATCGGGTGGTGCAGCCGCGCCTTGATCGCGTTGCGCGGCACATAGGTGGCCGCCAGCAACACAAAAGCGATCAGCGTCAGCAGCGCAGCCAGGTGCCGCATGCCGCGCGGCGGCATCCACAGCTGCACCGGCTGCTGCCGCGCCAGGCCAAAGCCCCAGACGATCAGCACAAAACCGACGATGGACAACACGGCGTAACCCGCCTTCCACGGCAGCTCGCCAACGCGGGCGATGGTTGCCGTGCGCCAGCCATCGGCAACGATGCGCACAGAGTGCACGCCCAGAAAAAGCACCAGTCCCAGAATCAGCACGGCCACAGCGTTCTCCTTGAAGTGTGTGAGCAATTATGTGCGTGATGCAGCAGCAGCGGCACCGCACCCGCCCACACCATCGCCCGGTGAACCGGGGGTGTGTTTTTCCACGCGCCTTGTGTAGACTCAAAGCTCACCCGTTCAAGACACTACCCCAATGCGCCTGAGAATCTACCTGGTCGAAGACAGCCCTGTCATCCGCGACGCCCTCTCCGAATCACTCGAAGAGCTGGTCGGCGCACGCATGGTGGGCTGGGCCAGCACCGAGGACGAGGCCGTGACCTGGCTGGCCAACAACCCCTCCGGCTGGGACCTGGCCGTGATGGACCTGTTTTTGCCGCAGGGCAGCGGCCTGAACGTCGTCACAAGCTGCAGCAACCGGGCACTGCGGCAAAAAATTGTGGTGCTCACCAACTACGCCACCCCCGCCATGCGCCAGCGTTGCCTGGCCGCCGGCGCCGACGCCGTCTTTGACAAAGCCACCGAGATCGACGAGTTCACCGACTACGCCATCAACGAGGTGGAGCGGGTGGCGGGTGAGACCGGCTACTGATTCAGCAGCAGGTGGCGCCGCCGGGCGCACCCCTCACTCGCTATAACTTTAATAGCTGTCTACTCATTTGCGACAGGGGCTAACGGCCGTTTTCATGCAAAAAGCGCGTCAACCCGTCGCAGCACGCCCGGCATCGGCCTCTGCTTCCGGCCACAGCCTGGGAAAGTAAAACCGCAACGCATGCTGCGGCACACCAAAGCGCAACTTGCCGTGCGGCGAGTCGGTGGCCAACAGACCGCGCTTGAGCAGCGCCGCCACCTGCGCCGTGGCCAGCCGCTCGCCCAGACCCAGCAGCGCCTTGAACTCGCTGCGCTCCAGCGCTGACTGCGTCAGCAGCAGGTAGTGCAGCGCCCGAAGCGACTCGCTGCGCACACCGAGTTTGACCACGTTTTCTTCAAAGGCCAGACAGGCCGCGATGCGGTCCTTCATCGCCGCCATGTCAAGCAGGCCGGTCATGAAGCGCACCTGGTCAATGCACAGAGCCAGCACATAGCCCATCCATGCAATCAGCGCCCGCTCTGACAAATTGCCGCGCCCGTCCAGGTCGCCAGCACGCGGCTCATCGGCGGCGGCCAGGTGCGCATAGTAGGCCTCGTGGCTGCGGGCAAAACCGCGCAGCGGCGACCATAAGCCATTGGTCAGCCCCAGCGACCCCAGCGCTAGGTGCGTGTGCAGGCGCGCCACACGGCCATTGCCGTCACGAAAAGGGTGAATCCACGCCAGCCGGTGGTGCGAGGCGGCCACGGCCAGAATTTGCAGCTCACCGCGCCGCACACCACCATAAAAAGCACCCCAGCGGTCCAGCATCACGCCAATGGCTGTGTGCGCCGGCGCCGCATGCACGCCCACGCTGAACCCACGATCACGCAGCGCGCCCGGCAGCAGCACCTCGCCTTCGGGCAACACCCGGTCCGCATCCGGCAGGCGGGCAAACAGGTCCTGGTGAATGTCGCGTACCATCTGCGCCGACCACACCTGCCCGCTGGTCCAGCCCTTCCAGCGGGACTCTATCGCGCGCTCAGCCTCCATATGCGCCAGCGCCAGCCGCTGACGCCGCGCCTTGTCCTGGTCTTGCGAATAGTCGCTGCGCAGCGCGTTCTCAATCTCAAACGGCAGCGTGTGCTGCCCCTCAATCTTGTTGCTGTAATAAGAGTTCATCGCCCGCAGCAACTGGCGAAGCTCAGCCGGTGCACCCGCACCCGCCAGACTTTGCGCCGCTCTCTGCAAATCGTGTGCCTGCTCCAGCAGCGGCCGAAGGTGGTGCTCACCCGGCAGCAGGGGCTCCATCTGTGATGGATGATCGTATAACGCGAATTTTTGCGACTTGGTGGACATGCCTAAGTCTATGTCACATAAAGCTTTTTCGCAATTAGTGCGCAACATTTTGCGACTTTGTGTGCGACTCGGCAGGCAGTGGCGCGGGTCCGTGGCCAGCCCAGTTTTGCCACTGCCGATGCGGCAACCCGCGCTGGCCGACAGCAGCTCAGCGCTTGGAGCTACCCACCGACCCGCGGCGCGACTGCGACTGGTTGCTGCCGCCGATATGCGCCTCGCGGTCGGTACGGCTGTCCGGCGTGCGCTTGCCCTGATTCAACTGCGTGGCCTCTTGCTCACCCAGCTTGTTGGTGTTGTTCGCCACCTTGCCGGTCTTCGGGGCCTGCTCGTCGCGCGGATTTTGCTTGTAAGTCATGGTGCTTTCCTTGTTTCCTGTTGGCTAAACGTTGTCGGCAGCGCCCGGCTTGACTAGTGCGGCAGTACCGACGGGCACTACCTCATTTTTGGCTGGTTGCAACACGCGCCGTGTCGGACAGCGCCGCGTTTGCTGCCGCGACGAAAGGAGGGCAACGCAGCTAACGAAGTTGCTTGCGTCCATGGGTATTGGGCGAAAAGCACTTTCCGCTGTTACTCATACCATTGCAGCCGCCCCACCCAGAACTCCGGAAAGGCCCGGCCATACGCCGCAGACTCGCCATGCCGCATTTCTTGGCCAATCTGCAGGTGGCCAGCACCGCGTCGTAAAACGTCTTGGCGCGCGGACAGTCGTTGGTGTGTATGGAGATGTGGGAGATGATGCTGAGGAGAAGATCGGGGGGATTTGGCATGATGGCTCCTTGAGGGCGAAAGGGCGGAAAAGTTTAGCGGCACGAAAACCATCGGCATGAGCGCTGCATGCGGTATCGTCAGGCTACAAACACTGAGCAGAAGGGTAATCGATGGGCTTGATGGACCGAGACTACATGCATGAAAAAGGCCGCCGGCGCCCTTTCGGCCCACCACCTGATCGCTTCAGCACGCTGAGCAAAGTGCTCATCTTCGTGGCCGTGCTCTTCCTTCTATACAAGGTCGCCGACTGGAAGCTGAACCAGCGAGCCAGACCCACGCAGCCGAGTTCTCCAACCTCACAAAACGAGCCCGCCACCGCTGTAAGGCCCTCTACGCAACTGCCTGCAGCAATCCCTCGCCAAGCAGAGTCTGCCTACAAATATGTGCAACCCACGGAATCCGGAACACGCACAGTCACCAAATGCGTTGTAAATGGCAAAACAAGTTATGGAGATGGGGCGTGTACGCAAGGCTCCGTCGTTAGCAGGGTTACAACCAGACAGGACCACAACCTGATGGACGCGGTTCGACCACAACCAGCCGCGCGCACTGAAACAACGTTTACCCAGGAAACCGTCGTTACTCACAGCCCTACGGTGGATGCAAAAAAAGCTGAGTGCGTACTAATCGATACGCAGATAAAAAACCTGGACGCGATGGCTCGCCAGCCACAGAGCGGGCAAACCCAGGATTGGATTACTGCGGAACGAAAGAAACTACGCGATCGTCAGTTCCGCATTCCCTGCCAATAGCCACCGCGCTTCACCTGGCACCTCACTGGCCCTCAGGGCGGATCACTGCGCAGCTAGGTGCGGCGCGCGTCACGCAAGGCAAAGCCCTGGGTCACAGACGATTCGACCGTGGCTAAGCTGCGCCGCATGACCACCTTTTACGCATCGCATGACCGCAACCACCAAGAAACGCCAGATTGGGGCGAAATGCCGAAACGGGCTGGCCTTTATTTGTCGCTCTCGCACGGTGGAAACTTCCAACAAAAAGCGATGCGACAGCGCGGCTTTGCTGGCCCGAAATTGGGCCTTTGTTGTACATGCAATCCCATTACGCCCACCGTGTAACCCTGCGCTTTGCAAATCGCCTGGGTGCGAAACGCTTCTTTCCGGATACGACGCTCGCCATAAATTCCCTTGAAGTCATCGAGGGAACGCTGATCTATGGTGGCAAGTGCTACGGGGACTGGGATGTTTGGTACATCGCGCCTGAGTTTTGCTTACCGAGGCCCCGCAAAACGGCTAAGGCCTCTCCTCGCTTAAGGGGTCCGCGCTAGCGCCACGTTGATCACCGCGACTATAGATAAGGCCCCATAAAGTCTGAACTTTCTTCGATTTTTCGTGTCGAAGCTTGATGGAAAAAGAAAGCGCAAGAAAGCAAACACTGGAGCAACTTCACGAGCGTCGCAAGCAAGTCGTGAGGTTGTACAAAAAAGG
>NZ_JBDNGU010000233.1:0-5944 GCF_041689105.1 Polaromonas sp.
CTGGCACTACAACCACGTCAGCGAAGTCTTCGACGAGATGCGCCACACCATGCCCAGCATTGGCGGCATCACCTGGGACCGGCTGGACCGCGAGCACTCGGTCACCTACCCCTGCATGAAGGAGGGTGACCCAGGCCAGTCGGTGGTGTTTGTGGACACCTTCCCGCGCGACACCGGCCGTGCCCGCTTCGTGCCCGCCGACATTATTCCGGCCGACGAGCGGCCGGACACCGAGTACCCCATGGTGCTTATCACCGGCCGCCAGCTCGAACACTGGCACACCGGCAGCATGACGCGGCGCGCCACGGTGCTCGATGCGATCGAGCCCGATCCGGTGGCCATGGTGCACCCGTTGGACCTGGCCGCCATGGGCGGCAAACCCGGCGATGTGGTGACCATTGCGTCGCGCCGCGGCGAGGTGGCGCTCTACGCCCGGGCCGACGAAAGCTCGCCACGCGGCGCGGTGTTCGTGCCTTTCTGCTACTACGAAGCAGCCATCAACAAGCTGACCAACGCGGCGCTGGACCCGTTTGCCAAGATTCCGGAATTCAAGTACTGCGCGATCAAGGTCTCGCTGGGCGGCGTGCCGCCGGTGCAGGACGGCTACGGCGGCGGCCAGGCGCTGGAAAACTCTGTCGCACTTGCCGGTATCTGACTCGCCACATCTGTCATCCCGGACCTGATCCGGGATCCATGCCACTCAGCTACGGAGCAGGCCGGCGCGACATGGATGGCGGGTCAGGCCCGCAATGACCATCAGATTGAAATAGAAATGGAATTAGCCGTGCGCCTGCCGGGAGTCGGCCGGTGCCTGCTCGCGCTCCTTGAGCCCGTAGTCACGCCTTACCTCGGCAATGCGCAGCCGGTAATCCCTGAACATGGTGCCGCGCCCTGCGGCCTGCGCGGCGCGGTGCGTCTCCAGGTTGCGCCAGGCCGTCAGGCAGGCTTCGTCGCGCCAGAACTGCAGCGACAGCAGCTTGTCGGGCTCGGTCAGGCTCTGGAAGCGTTCGATGGAAATAAAGCCATCCATCTTGAGCAGCTCGGTCTTGAGCTCGGCCGCCCAGTTCAGGTAGCCCTCGCGATGCTCGGGGGCTGGCCAGACTTCGAAAATCACGGTCACCATAAAGTGTTTTCCTTTCAGGTTTCAAAACAGCTCCGGGCCGCCGAAGCGGTCGTATTCTAGTCGTTCCGTAAGTTTTCCAAGGCGTTGGGCGCACGGGCGGGATCCCATGCACAGTCTGGGTCAGGGCGAGCAAAGTGGCGATTGACATCGCTGACGGCTATGGCCACCGCGCATGCGACTGGCAAGTACAGCTACCAGCAGATCGCTGAACATTACTGCGCAATCTGGTCAAGTTAACTTCGCTCGGCGCCTTACCCCAGAACTTGCGGATTGAGTTGCCACAAAGAAAATTGAGCACGGCAGCGAAGCTGACAAGCAGCAGATACGGACTGAGGAGCGCGCCTGCTGGTGGGCGTGCCCGCCACGAATACACCAAAGCTGCAACGCCAAGTACCCTAAGCAGCTCAGCCTCAGCACATCCCAAAGCGGTGCCGATGTTGGCTTGATGAGAGTGCTTTACCAGTCGTATCTATCAGGGTCCAGAATTTTAACTAATTACCTGTGCAGGTATTTTTACCAAACGCTGCATACAGCCCACACCAGCTAAACAGTGCTGCAAAAAAGGCAAAGCCCGAGAAGAAAAGCAACCAGGGGCTCCATGTGGTGGTTATGGCAACGAGAAGAAGTACGACGCCGACAAGCGCTCGTACCACTCTGTCATTGGTACCAATATTTTTGCTGGCGCCGTGAGTCGTATTTCTTGCAAATCGCTTAAGCAGGGCGCGATAGATAAATCCGGATATAAACGCCAGCACAAACATAATGAGAATGAATCCCCAGCCCAATGGCGACAGGATGAAGCCTATGGGAGATTTATTGAAGAAATCTTTTTTCAATTCTGGAATAAGTGTGAGTGCATTCATGCCTTCCTTGAAGTCAAAAGTTTCTATCTCGCCTACAGCGAGCGAGTACTTGCTGTCATTGTTGGCGCTTGTGACACGTATCTCGTAGGTGCCCGCATCTGCCTGCGCTTTGTACTCTGGCCCCTTCCAATACGTGTCACGACCAAATTCTTCAAAAAATGTCTTCCACTGAAAGTTCGTACTGTCCAGAAGTGCGAGTTGTTTGCCATCTTTCAGAATGACAGCCGAGACATCTTTTTTTTGGCCAGCAATGTCCGGGACAAGGACTCCGACATAAAGTGCAAAAGCTTTTTCGGATCTGATCGTGTAGACCGCAGGTTTGCCATCGAGAGTCCCATAGTAGGCCTTGGAGACTTCTGGCAACGTGACGACGGTCGGGTTCTCTTTCACGATCCTCGGCTGATGTGCAAAGGCAGCAGTCGGCAGTAAAAATGCAGCTAGAAGTAGCGTGATGGTGATCAGGCGTGTTTTCATGGACGAAGTATTCCCTTCTGTGTTTTCGGAGGAGCGAGCGTGACGGCTGACCCAATGAGCGCGCATGGCCGTGTCGACGTTCTCAAATGCCACACGGCATGGGTCGGCGAAGTGGCTCTTGCGTGCCCCTCCTCCGTGGCCGGCCACGTAGACCGTGCGCGCTGCGGCCGAGAAGATCGCGACCTGCGAGAAGCCGAGCAGTGTGGGATCGAACATGGTGTCGGGGTTGAAGATGACAAAATCGCGTGCCTGCTCATCAGGCTCTTGCCTGGGTTCGCTCATGCTGTGGCTTCCTTCATGCCGCCCCAAGCGACGAGCGCCACCCCAATGGTGATCAGAGGGACGGCATAGACCAGCCCGCGAGGAGGGGCTTCGTTCAGAAACAGGATGGCCACGGGTACGCCCACAACCGCGCCCACCGACCCCAGCAAACTCAGCAGCACAGGACCGCCGCTCTTCTGTAGCAGGAGCAGAAGCAGAAACTGCGCTGCAAACAGTCCGGTCTGCACGCCGATCAGAAGGTAAGGCAGCGCGCTCCCATGCGGCACTGCAAGCGAAAAGCCCGGCATAAACCCAGTTATCACAAGCATTGCAGCTGCTGTGATCAACATGCCCGAAGCTAGGCCCTCGGGGTGCTCGTTCTCGGGCCAGCGCAGAGTGCGGTAGAGGTTACCTGCGGCGAGTAGCACCGGGCCACATAGCGTGATCAAGATCCAGCGCGCCGAAGCATCGGGCGACGAAAGCCCGAACGCAGCCAGCACTGCGGCGCCCGCAAGGGCGAGCACCACGCCGGCCGCCCGAAGGGTGCTGAACCGTTCCACGCCGAACAGCAGCGCGCCCAAATACGTCAGCAGCGGTGGAAACGTGATCGCGAGTGCCACGAAGGAGGCACCCACGTGCTCAACGGCAGAGAAGAACAGCAGATTCGAACCGGCGACGGTGAAAAACGCGGCGACCACGAAGTACTCTAAAGTCCGGGCGTTCAACGCTGGAAGCAGGCCGCGGACGGCAGCAATCACCAACAGGATCAGCGCAGCGCCGCTGACTGACCAGGCAAGGAAAGCAAGCGGGGGCAGACCGTTCTCCCCCGCTATTTTGGCAAGGTTGCTGGTCAGGCCGAGCGTAGTGCCGGCTGCCAGAAGCAGCAGCAGCGAACGAGAGTGGCTGACAGACAACGTAGGTTGGCGCATATTGGAGGGCGAAGCAGGCGAGGGATGTTGACGAAAGGGATTTTTGTCGAGCAGCAGGCGGTGCGGTGGTTTACCCTGGGCCACCGCCGCAACGATGGCCCTGGTAGCGCGCTTGGCAACACTCACCTTGCTGGCAGCGGTCATGTAGTCATCAGTCTGGTGCTTGTGCTGGTTGTGGTAGCCCAGGGTCAGGCCGGTGCCGGGAAGTGCCCGGTGCGGATCAGCTTCTTGTTGACGAACTCCTGGATGCCCATGTGGCCCAGCTCGCGTCCATAACCAGAGCCCTTGATGCCGCCGAAAGGCAGTTCGGCATCGGACCCATCGATGTTGTTGACGAACATCATCCCGGTGTCGACCTGGCTCGCGACCCGCTTGCCTCGGGCCTCGTCCTTGGTCCACACCGAGCCGCCCAGGCCGAAGTCGGAATCGTTGGTCAGGGCAATGGCGGCGGCCTCGTCCTTGACGCGGAAGAACGAAACCACCGGGCCAAAAAACTCGTCGCGGAAGGCGGGGTTGTCGGGCTTGATGTCGGTGAGGATAGTCGGCTGCATGAACCAGCCTGGCCGGTCTATGCGCTTGCCACCCATCAGCAGCGTCGCGCCGCCCTTCACTGCGGCATCTACCTGCGCCAGTAGTTTCACCAACGCGGCTTCGGTGGACAGCGGACCATGGGTGGTTGCTTCAATCATCGGGTCGCCCGGCTTCAAGGCTTCCAGCGCGGTCCTGAACTTGGCCAGGAATGGGTCGGCTACGGCATCCAGCACGATGAATCGCTTGGCCGCGTTGCAGGTCTGGCCGCCGTTGTACATGCGGCCCCAGACGGCCCAGGGGATGGTCTTGTCGATGTCGGCATCGTCGAGCACGATGAAGGCGTCGCTGCCGCCCAGTTCCATGGTGGACTTCTTCAGGTTCTGGCCGGCCCGGGCCGCCACTTTGCGGCCTGCCTCCACGCTGCCGGTCAGCGCCACGCCCTTGACGCGCGCATCATCAATCACGCGGTCGGACTGTTCGTAAGAGATGCGCAGGTTGGTGTAGGCGCCAACGGGCGCGCCGGCATCGCGCAGCAACTTCTCGAAGGCGATGGCGCATTGCGGCACGCAGCCGGCATGCTTGACCACCAGCACGTTGCCGGCCATCAACTGCGGGCCGGCCACGCGGGCGAGTTGGTAGTACGGGAAGTTCCAGGGTTCGACGCAGAACAACACGCCGATGGGTGAATTTTCCATGTGCGCTTGGCCGACCTTGGGTTGCAGCTTTGTCGGCGCGAGGAAAGACTCGGCGTGCTCGGCGTAGTAGGCCAGGATGTCGGCGCTGAACGTCACCTCGCCACGCGCCTCATCGATGCGCTTGCCCATGTCCTGCGTCGCGAGCCTGGCGAAGTCATCGACGTGCGCGTGCATCAGCGCAGCCGCTTTGTTGACGATGACCGCGCGCTCGGCATAACTCTTGTGCCGCCAGGTCTGAAAGCAGTTGTCGGCGGCGGCCAGCGCCTTTTCGAGCTGCGCCTCGGTCAGGTGCTCGAAGCTCTTGAGCAGCTTGCCGGTGTTGGGGTTGATGCTTTGGTAGGTCACGGGATGTCGTCCTTTGGGGTTATTGATCTTCGCGGATCAGACCATCTGGGCGGGATAGTCGGTGTAGCCCTTGGCGCCGGGCACGTAAAACGTAGCCGTGTCGGGCGCGTTGAGCGGTGCGTCCTTGCGCATCCGCGCCACGAAGTAGGGGTTGGCCAGGAACGGGCACCCGAAGGCGATCAGGTCGCCGCGCTTGTCCAGCAGCGCCTGCTCGGAGCTCGCGTAGTCGAAGCCGCCGGAGAGGATGAACAGACCGTCGAAGGCGGCACGCAACTCGCGATTGAAATCGGCGGGTACCGGCGGCGCGCCCATGGACGAGTGATCGACCGATCCCGCTGGCCGCGAGGCGGATGCGCAGTCGGCAGGTTCGGGGTGTCTGAAAGCTGAAGCTTGCGCGACAGGCTTCGTCCGGTCTGTTCGATAGCACACCGGGCGCCCCGCGGGCTTTTTGCCGCTGAACATAGCCTTGGCCATCACGAACAACCAGGTCAATTTTTTTTACTCACGTTCCAGTAGCCGATAGTGCGCGCGTCTCATGTCATGCGCCCCAGCGCCCAGCGTCCCGCCGCAGCTGCGGCGGCTGTGAGTGCCGTGCCCCAGGCGATATCGACCAGGGTCAGGCGCAACGGCCAGCCCCGCAGCGTAGCCAGGTTGCTGAGGTCGTAGGTGGCATAGGCAAAGAAGCCGAACAGCGCGCCGGCCAACACCGCGCGCGACCAAGGC
>NZ_JBDNGU010000234.1:0-14889 GCF_041689105.1 Polaromonas sp.
ATATTGAAACCCTGATGGCGGACTTTCTCCGCGACGTGGAGGCCATGCAATGACGACCAGCAAACAGATTCTGAACGTGACCGTGGGTGAATCCCTGCGCGACTCCGGCGCCCGCGCAGCGGCCACCATGAAAGCGATCGCACGTGGCGAAAAGGTTCAAGCTCACTTCGGCGTAAACTTCGAGCAAATCGGACAAATGCTTGCTGCCTTTACGCCCAAGCGCTGGGAGCTGATCGCCACTCTGCGCGAAGCCGGCCCGCTGACCGTGGCAGAACTTGCTCGCCGCCTGAGCCGCGATTACAAGAACGTGCACACCGACGTGACCCAGCTCATTGAATGGATGGCCGTGGAACGCCATGAAGATGGCCGGGTGAATGTGCCCTGGTCGGAAATCGTGGTGGATATGAAGTTGCCGGAACGGGTGGCGGCGTGAGGGATCCGGGATCCATGCCACATGAACCACCGCACGGTCCTGGCGCAGCATGGATTCCGGGTCAAGCCCGGAATGACAGACGAAAAAAAGCGGCCCGAAGGCCGCTTTTTTATGAGGCGCGCAACGCCTATCAAGCCGGAACGCTGTCCTTGACGGTATCCGCCATGTCGGTGTAATCCTTGACCTGGTCAAAGTTCAGGTACTGGTAGATCTGCGCGCTGGCAGCCGTCAGCACGCCCATGTCGGCCATGTATTCAGCCTTGGTCGGAATGCGGCCGAGTTTGGAGCAAATCGCCGCGAGTTCGGCAGAGCCCAGGTACACATTGGCGTTTTTGCCCAGGCGGTTCGGGAAGTTGCGGGTCGAGGTCGAGAACACGGTGGCGCCCTCTTTGACCTGCGCCTGGTTGCCCATGCACAGGCTGCAACCGGGCATTTCCATGCGTGCGCCGGCCGAGCCCAGCACGCCGTAATGGCCTTCTTCGGTCAGTTGCTTGGCATCCATCTTGGTCGGTGGCGCCATCCACAGCTTGACCGGGATGTCGCGCTTGCCTTCAAGCAGCTTGGAGGCTGCGCGGAAGTGACCGATGTTGGTCATGCAGCTGCCGATGAACACTTCATCGATCACGGCGCCGGCCACGTCACTGAGCGTCTTGACGTCGTCCGGATCGTTGGGGCAGGCCACGATGGGCTCGTGGATGTCGGCCAGGTCGATCTCGATCACGGCGGCGTATTCTGCGTCGGCATCGCCCTTGAGCAGCTGCGGGTCGGCCAGCCAGGCTTCCATGGCGGCGATGCGGCGCTTGATGGTGCGCACGTCGGAGTAGCCCGTCGCAATCATCCACTTCAACATCGTGATGTTGCTGGTGATGTACTCGATGATGGGCTCTTTGTTAAGGTGCACCGTGCAGCCGCCGGCAGAACGCTCCGCTGACGCGTCGCTGAGTTCAAACGCTTGCTCAACCTTCAAGTCCGGCAGGCCTTCGATCTCCAGGATGCGGCCAGAGAAAATGTTGACCTTGCCCTGCTTGGCCACGGTCAGTAAACCGGCCTTGATGGCGTACAGCGGAATCGCGTTGACCAGGTCACGCAGGGTCACGCCCGGCTGCATCTCACCCTTGAAGCGCACCAGCACGCTCTCAGGCATGTCCAGCGGCATGACGCCGGTGGCGGCGCCGAAAGCCACCAGGCCGGAACCTGCGGGGAAGCTGATGCCGATTGGGAAACGTGTGTGGCTGTCACCGCCGGTACCAACGGTATCCGGCAACAGCATGCGGTTGAGCCAGCTGTGGATGATGCCGTCGCCCGGGCGCAGCGGAATGCCGCCGCGGTCGCTCATGAACTCCGGCAACTCGTGGTGCATCTTCACGTCGACCGGCTTGGGGTAAGCGGCGGTGTGGCAGAAGGACTGCATCACCAGGTCGGCGCTGAAACCCAGGCAGGCCAGGTCTTTCAGCTCGTCGCGGGTCATCGGGCCGGTGGTGTCCTGGGAGCCCACGGAGGTCATCTTCGGCTCGCAATAGGTACCCGGGCGCACGCCCTGGCCCTTACCGTTAATGTCAGGCAGGCCAACTGCACGGCCAACCATTTTCTGCGCCAGCGTGAAGCCGCGTCCACTGTCGGCCGGGTTCTGCGGCAGGCGAAACAGCGTGGACACGGGCAGGCCAAGCGCAGAACGCGCCTTGGCCGTCAGGCCGCGCCCAATGATCAGCGGAATGCGGCCACCGGCGCGCACTTCGTCAAACAGCACATCGCTCTTGAGCTTGAACTCGGCAATCACCTTGCCGTCTTTCAGCGCCTTGCCGTCGTAAGGGCGCAGCTCGATCACATCACCCATGGCCATCTGGCTCACGTCGAGTTCAATCGGCAGCGCGCCCGAGTCTTCCATGGTGTTGTAGAAAATCGGCGCGATTTTGCTGCCGAGACAGACACCGCCGAAACGCTTGTTCGGCACGTAGGGAATGTCCTGGCCGGTGAACCACAGCACAGAATTGGTGGCCGACTTGCGTGAAGAACCGGTACCCACCACGTCGCCCACATAGGCGACAAGGTTGCCTTTGGCCTTGAGTTCGTCGATGAACTTGACCGGGCCGCGTTTGCCGTCGTCCTCGGGCGTCACACCAGGACGTGCATTTTTGTGCATGGCCAGCGCGTGCAGCGGGATGTCGGGACGGCTCCACGCGTCGGGCGCGGGCGACAGGTCGTCAGTGTTGATCTCGCCGGCCACCTTGAACACGGTCAGCTTGATGGACTCGGGCACTTCAGGCCTGCTGGTGAACCACTCGGCGTCGGCCCAGCTTTGCAGCACGGCCTTGGCGTATTTGTTGCCTTTGTCGGCTTTTTCCTGCACGTCATGGAACTGGTCGAACATCAGCAGCGTATTTTTCAGGCCGCTGGCGGCCTGGGTGGCGACGCTCTCTTCAGCGTCGTCGAGCAAATCGACCATGGCGCTGATGTTGTAGCCGCCCAGCATGGTGCCCAGCAGGTGCGTGGCTTTTTCACGCGAGATCAGGGAGCACTGCTCGGTGCCATGCGCCACAGCGGCCAGGTAGCTGGCCTTCACTTTGGCGGCGGCGTCCACACCGGCGGGCACGCGGTGGGTGATCAGGTCAACGAGAAACGCTTCCTCACCTTGGGGCGGGCTTTTCAGCAGCTCAATCACCTCGCCAGTCTGCACTGCGGACAGTGGCAGCGGCGGAATGCCCAGCGCGGCGCGCTCGGCAACATGGGCTCGGTAATGGGTTATGAACTCGGTCATCATGGTTTTCTTCTCCTGTACTCAAATACGTTGGTGGCGCGCCGCTCAGCGCGGCGCGGAAGCCGCTGCCGCAGGTGCGGGTGCTGTGAGCTGAGCAGAAGCCGTGCCAGCTCCGGCCGGTGTGGTAGGTTGCGCAGAAGCTGTGCCCGCTCCGGCGGCTGAGGCTGCGGCTTCGGGAGGCGGCGCGTCCAGGATGCTGGGACGCGGGTTGCGCTTGAGCTCATCGGCAAACGTTACCTGGTCCGGGCTCATGCATTCGTCGGCCAGACGCTGCCCCATCTTTTGGCTCATCAGCATGGACTTGTTGCCCAGTTGCAGCCACATGGCACCGGCGCGCGCGTCTTCCAGGCGGATCGCACCGGTCCGGCTTTCGACGGGGTGCATGCTAAAACGGGACTTACCCGTCTGCACCAGGAAAAAACCCGGACGCTTGTCGCTGGGCGTGATGACCACGGAAGCGCCCAGTTCGCAGGGAATGTTGCCTACATACACACGCTTGGCGATCGCCAGGTCCTGCTCCGTCAGCTTGACGTGGGGGTCTTCATCGATGGGCGTGACTTCCTCGACCGCTTTGAGCGCAGAGCGACGGGCCGGCACCGGCTTGGGAGCCGCAGGTTTGGTGACAGCTGCGGGTTTCGGCGCAGCCTTGGCGGGAGGCGACGTCTGGGCCAGCACCAGCGCCGGTGCAGCAAGCATCATGGCGGTTGCAAAAATTATTTTCATGGGTTCCTTGGAAATAATGGACCGGGTAAATCGGATAAATCAACGCGGCGCGGGGGCGAAATAGCGCTGCGCGTCGGGCGGCAGGACACGGCCGGTCTGGTGGGCGCGCTCTATCACCTGCCAGAAGTAGCGGTAACTTGCCCGGTCATGAAGCTGGCCTTCAAAACTGATGGGCGCCCAGTCGGCACGGGCGGCAGCAGCTATTATTTTTGTGGCGTTTTCAATCTCGCGTTCATCCGGTGCCAGGGCCTCCAGGATGGGGCGGATCTGGCCCGGGTGGATGCTCCACATCCGGGTGTAGCCAAACTCGCGGCTGGCCTTGCGGGCAGCGGCCAACATGGCCCCAGTGTCACGGAACTCCGTGACAACGCAATGCGAAGGGACTTTGCCGTGAGCGTGACAGGCGGAGGCGATCTCCAGTTTGGCACGCACCACCAGCGGATGCGTGAACTGGCCTTGGCTGCTCATGCCGTGGGCCGGGATGGCGCCACCGTGACTGGAGACAAAATCCATCAGGCCAAAACTGAGCGACTGCACGCGCGGGTGCGCGGCGATCTCGAAGGCCCGGTGCACCGCGGCGGGCGACTCCAGCAGCACGTGCAAGGGCAGCTCGGCCGCTCCGGCCGCGTCCACGGCTGCAGCGATGCGGTCCACATCCTGCGCCGATTCCACCTTGGGCACCATGAGGTGGCTGAGCCGGCGTCCGGCCTGGCCAACAATGGTGGCGACATCAGCCTCAAACGCCGGGTGGTCGATCGGATGCACCCGCACCGCCACCCGCGCCTTGTCATCAGCCTGCAAGGCCAATCCCACCACCAGCGCGGCGTGATCGGCCTCGCCGCCTACGGGGGCGCCATCCTCGCAATCCAGCGTCACATCGAACACGCAGGCGCCAAACTCCTCGCTCATCTCGGCCTGCAGCTGCAGGCTTTTGCGCATCCGTGCTTCCACGCCGCTGTAGTGGTCGCACACGGGCAGAAAACCTGCTGCTGCCTGGGCGCCAAGGAGGATGTCGCGGGGATGGGTCATGGTTGGCTTCGGCGGTGTCGTCCCGGCCTTGTCATTGCGGGCCTGACCCGCAATCCATGCAACGACTGTTGAGGTCGCCGCATGGATCCCGGATCAAGTCCGGGATGACAGCGTTATTCCGGGATGACTGCCTTGTTTTAGAGCAGATGCTTGACGCCGTCCTGCTCGCCTTTCAGCTCTTCCAGGGTCTTGTTGATGCGCTCCTGGCTGAAGGCGTCAATTTCAAGGCCCTCGACCAGCTTGTAGTCCCCGCCTTCGCAGGTGACAGGAAAACCGAACATCACGTCCTTGGGAATGCCGTACTGGCCGTCCGACGGGATGCCCATGGTGACCCACTTGCCGTTGGTGCCCAGCGCCCAGTCGCGCATGTGATCGATGGCAGCGTTGGCAGCCGAGGCGGCCGAAGACGACCCACGTGCCTCGATGATGGCGGCACCGCGCTTGCCGACGGTGGGAAGGAAGGTGTTGGCGTTCCATTCCTGGTCGTTAATCATCTTGGCGACGCTTTCGCCTTGGATGGTGGCGAAACGGTAGTCGGCGTACATCGTGGGCGAGTGGTTGCCCCAGACGGTGAGCTTTTCGATGTCGGCAACAGGCTTGCCAGTCTTGGCGGCAATCTGGCTGGCCGCGCGGTTGTGGTCCAGGCGCAGCATGGCGGTGAAGTTCTTGCGTGGCAGATCGGGCGCGCTTTTCATCGCGATGTAGGCATTGGTGTTAGCCGGGTTGCCGACCACCAGCACCTTGACGTTGCGGCTGGCGACGGCATTGAGCGCCTTGCCCTGCGCCGTAAAAATCGCGCCGTTGACGGCCAGCAGCTCTGCACGCTCCATGCCGGGGCCTCGTGGACGCGAGCCGACAAGCAATGCGTAGTCAGCGTCCTTGAAGGCGGTCATCGGGTCGCCGTGGGCTTCCATGCCAACCAGCAGCGGGAAAGCGCAGTCGTCGAGTTCCATCATCACGCCCTTGAGCGCCTTCTGGGGGCCTTCGACCGGCACTTCGAGCAGTTGCAGGATCACCGGCTGATCCTTGCCCAGCATCTCGCCAGAGGCAATGCGAAACAGCAGAGCGTAGCCGATCTGGCCAGCGGCCCCTGTGACGGCAACACGGACGGGTTTTTTGCTCATGATTGAGAACTCCAGGAAGGTTGTAAATCGTTGGATGGGGTGGGCAATGAAGTGTTTTGCGCCGCCGGAAGCACCCGGAAATTCCTGTGTACAGCGTCACAACGGGGCCGGCTTTGCGTTGACTCAGCCAAATATTTTACGCTCGAAAACCCGGGGGCGTCAATTTGTCTTATGTCTTATATAAGATATGATTGAGCTGACTCCCCCCATCGCCATGGCCGCCATCCCTCCCCCGCCCGCCGAAGATTTTGCAGGTGCCACGCCGGCTTTCAGCCCGCTGTACCAGCAGATCAAGGGCCTGATCCTGCAAAGCCTGCAGTCGGGCGAGTGGAAGCCCGGCGAAGCCATTCCCTCGGAGATGGACCTGGCCGCACGCTACCGCGTGAGCCAGGGCACGGTGCGCAAAGCCATCGACGAGCTGGCCACCGACAACCTGGTGGTGCGCCGCCAGGGCAAAGGCACGTTTGTGGCCACCCATGCCGAGCAGCATGTGCAGTTCCGCTTTCTCAAGCTGGTGCCCGACAGCGGCATGCCCGGCAGCGAAGGCCCGGCGCAGCGCGACATCATTGGTTGCCGGCGCAGCCGCGCCAGCGCCGAAATCGCCCGTGCGCTGGCCCTTCGTACCGGCGAAGCTGTTCTGCAGGCACGCCGTGTACTGAGCTATGCAGGGGTGCCAACCATCATCGAAGACCTGTGGTTGCCGGCGACGCCCTTCAAAGGGCTGACCGCCGAACGGTTGAGCAAATACCAGGGGCCCATGTACGCGTTGTTCGAAACCGAGTTCAATGTCCGCATGGTTCGCGCAGATGAAAAAATTCGGGCTCTGCCTGCGGCAGGCGGCCTGGAGGTGCTTCTGAAAGTCGAAAAAAACACGCCGCTTTTAAGCGTTGAGCGCATCGCCTACACCTACAACGACGTGCCGATGGAGCTCCGGCGCGGGTATTACCGCACCGACACCCACCACTACCACAACACGCTGGGTTGATCGGCGTCGCCAGTGCATGGAATCGAGGGGCTTCAAAGGCAACAAGGCATCGCTTCCCGGCAAGCCGTGTGTGGCCTGTGGGCGTGAAATGACGTGGCGTAAAAGCTGGGCAAAAAACTGGAACGAAGTCAAATACTGCTCCGACGCCTGCCGGGCAAAAAAGCCCACGCCGAATGCCGCCGTATGGCCAGGTAAGAAGAAGTAATTCCGAGTCGGGCGGGTGGACAAGTCGATCAAAAAATACAGGCCCATTAGTCATATTACATAATCAACATATGCGAAAGATACCGTGTCGTCACCTGGTGCTGATTCTGGGTGACCAGCTGGATGAGGCGTCATCTGCACTGGAGGGTTTTGATCCCCTGCAGGACCAGCTGCTGATGGTCGAAGCGCTCGAAGAATCCACCCATGTCTGGTCGCACAAGGTGCGCACCACCCTGTTTTTATCCGGCATGCGGCACTTTGCAAAGTCGCTGGAACAACGCTGCCTGCCGGTGGACTACCGGGCGCTGGAAACGCATGGCGACGCTACGCTCGCGGCGGGCCTCACCGCTGCCGTCCTGCAGCACCGGCCGCAGCAGGTTTTGGGCGTGGAGCCGGGTGACCTGCGGGTGCGCGCCAGCCTCGATGACGCTATTAAATTAATAGCTGATAGCGCTTGTATTGATTGGGCTGGAGGCCTGAAACCTTCTATAAACTGGCTGGAAGACAAGCATTTCCTCTGCAGTCTGTCGCAGTTCCGGAAGTGGGCCGGAAAATCAGCCAGCCTGCGCATGGAGTTTTTTTATCGCACGATGCGCAAGCAGTACAAGGTGCTGGTGGAAGGTAGAGATGGCGACCAGCCCGTCGGCGGGAAATGGAACTTTGATGCGGAGAACCGCAAAGGCTTCGGCAAAGCCGGTCCCAAAAACGTACCCGCGCCGTTGATCTTTCAGCCCGACAGCATCACACAGGACGTGATGGCGCTGGTGGAGCAAAAGTTTCCCGGTCATCCGGGCGATCTGAGCCGCTTCAACTGGCCCGTCACGCGGGCGCAGGCGCTCACCGCGCTCGATGACTTCATCGAAAACCGGCTGCCGCACTTTGGCGCCCATCAGGATGCCATGTGGACCGGCATGGACTTTGGCTGGCATGCCCTGCTCTCGAGCTCACTTAACCTGAAGCTGCTCAATCCGCTGGAGGTGGTGCATGCCGCAGAGAAGGCCTGGAAAGAGCACGATGCGGATTTACCCAGCGTGGAAGGCTTCATCCGGCAAATCCTCGGTTGGCGGGAATTCATGCGCGGTGTGTACTTTCTGGACATGCCCGAGCTGAAAACCGCGAATCATTTCGGTCATGAAAACGCCCTGCCTGCCTGGTACTGGACCGGCGAAACAAAAATGAACTGCATGAAGCAGTGCCTCCAGCAGACGCTGACCAACGGGTATTCACACCACATCCAGCGCCTGATGGTCACGGGTATGTTTGGCGTGACCGCGCAAATCCGGCCACAGCAACTGTGCGACTGGTATTTGGCTGTTTATGTCGACGCCGTGGAATGGGTGGAACTGCCCAACACCGCAGGCATGGCGCTGTTTGCCAACGGCGGGCGCTTTACCTCCAAGCCCTATGTGGCCAGCGGCGCCTATGTCAAACGCATGAGCAATTACTGCAGCGGCTGCAGTTACGAGCCCGAAACACGGGTTGGCACCACCGCCTGCCCGATGACGACGCTGTACTGGAATTTTCTGGACCAGCATGAGTCGGCGTTTGCAGATAACCCGCGAACCGCACTGATGGTGAAGAACCTGCAGCGCATGGCGCCCGCATTGCGCGGGGAGGTGCGCGCACGCGCCAGTGCGATGCTGGCTGATCTGGATGCACTTTGAAGACCAGCCACGCATCCCGTGCATCGAAAAAAATTACCAAAACATGACGCCTTGCAGCACCGCCAGCAAAACATGGATGCATTGCAATAGAATCCAAGGGTTTACCAGAATTTGCGGTTACAGCCGGGTTACCGGACGGTAATAGCCAAACAGCTCGAGAAAAACACAGGAACTCAAGAATGTCTGAATTAGCGACTCCCGTACCCAAAAAGCGGCCAGAGTTCCGAAACATCAACGCCTTCACCGACCTCACCACCTACCGCATGACGCCTGCGGCGTGGGTCTCCATCCTGCATCGTGCCAGCGGCGCCATCATGTTTGTGCTGCTGCCCTTCATCATCTGGATGTTCGACACCTCGATTTCGTCCGAGATTTCCTTCGAAAAATTCAAGGGCGCGTTCAACATCGGCATGCTGGGCCTGCCCGGCTTTGTCTGGAAGCTGGTCGCCCTGGCCCTGATCTGGGCCTACCTGCACCACTTCATTGCCGGCCTGCGCCATCTGTACATGGACGTTACACACTCCCTGAGCAACGAGTTCGGCAAGGCGACCGCGCTGGTCACCCTGGGCCTGAGCATCCTGCTGACGCTGGTGCTGGGCGCCAAGCTGTTCGGTCTTTATTGAAAAGGAGCAAGACATGTCTGTGAACTACGGCTCGAAACGCCTCGTTGTCGGCGCGCATTACGGCACACGTGACTGGCTGGCCCAGCGCGTCACCGCCGCCCTGATGGCGTTCTTTACCGTCCTGCTGCTGGCGCAGGTGATTTTCACGTCGGGCCCCATCGGCTACGACAAGTGGGCCGGCATCTTCTCGGCCCAATGGATGAAGCTGCTGACATTCACCGTCATCCTTTCCCTGCTGTATCACGTCTGGGTCGGCATGCGTGACATCTGGATGGACTACATCACCTCCAGGGTCTGGCTGCGCCTGTCGCTGCAAGTGGCCACCATCGTCTGGCTGCTGGCCTGTGCCGGCTGGGCCATCCAGGTGTTGTGGCGCCTGTAACCCCCAAGCCTTCAAGCCCATCCCGGCTGCACTCGACCACCGAGACTTCAAAAAAATCATGACTGCTACCTCCAAGCTTCCCAAACGAAAATTTGACGTGGTGATCGTCGGGGCCGGCGGCTCCGGCATGCGCGCTTCGCTGCAACTGGCCCGCGCCGGCCTCAACGTCGCCGTGCTCTCCAAGGTCTTCCCGACACGTTCGCACACCGTCGCTGCCCAGGGCGGCATAGGTGCCTCGCTCGGCAACATGAGCGAGGACAACTGGCACTACCATTTCTACGACACCGTCAAGGGCTCTGACTGGCTGGGCGACCAGGATGCGATTGAATACATGTGCCGCGAAGCACCCAAGGTCGTCTACGACCTGGAGCACATGGGCATGCCGTTTGACCGCAACCCTGACGGCACGATTTACCAGCGCCCGTTTGGCGGCCACACCGCCAACTACGGCGAAAAAGCCGTGCAGCGCGCCTGCGCCGCGGCCGACCGTACCGGCCACGCCATGCTGCACACGCTGTACCAGCAAAACGTGAAAGAAAAAACCAGCTTCTTCGTTGAGTGGCTGGCGATGGACCTGATCCGCGACGCCGACGGCGACGTGGTCGGCGTCAGCGCCATCGAGATGGAAACCGGCGACGTGCATATTTTCGAAGCCAAGACGACACTGCTGGCCACGGGTGGGGCCGGCCGCATTTTTGCGGCATCGACCAATGCCTTCATCAACACCGGCGACGGGCTGGGTATGGCGTCGCGTGCCGGCATCCCGCTGGAAGACATGGAGTTCTGGCAGTTCCACCCGACCGGCGTGGCCGGCGCCGGCGTGTTGCTCACAGAAGGCTGCCGCGGCGAAGGCGCGATTCTGCGCAACAGCAATGGCGAACGTTTCATGGAGCGTTACGCGCCGGCCTACAAAGACCTGGCACCGCGCGACTATGTCTCGCGCTGCATGGACCAGGAAATCAAGGAAGGCCGCGGTTGCGGGCCGAACAAGGACTACATCAACCTTGACATGACGCATCTGGGCACCGAGACCATCATGAAGCGCCTGCCCTCGGTGTTTGAAATTGGCCATAACTTTGCCAACGTCGACATCACCAAAGAGCCGATTCCGGTGGTGCCCACCATTCACTACCAGATGGGTGGCATCCCGACCAACATTCACGGCCAGGTCGTCACCCAGAATGCCGACAATAAAAGCGAGGTCGTCAATGGCCTGTATGCGGTCGGCGAATGCTCTTGCGTCAGCGTACACGGTGCCAATCGCCTGGGCACCAACTCGCTGCTCGACTTGCTGGTGTTTGGCCGCGCGGCCGGCAACCACATTGTTGAGTTCAACAAGACGACCACGCACAAGCCTTTACCCGCCGACGCCGCCGACGCCACCCTGGCGCGCATCGCCCGGCTCGACAATGCCACGGGCGGTGAATACGCGCAGGACGTCGCCAACGACATTCGCGCAGCGATGCAGCAGCATGCTGGCGTTTTCCGCACCCAGGCCATGATGGACGAAGGTGTGACCAAAATCGCCGCGCTGCGCGATCGCGTGAACAGCATCGGCCTGAAAGACAAGTCAAAGATTTTCAACACCGCGCGTATCGAGGCGCTGGAAGTCGAAAACCTGATTGAAGCCGCCCAGGCCACCATTGTCTCGGCCGCCGCCCGCCACGAAAGCCGAGGCGCGCATTCAGTCGATGAATATGGCGACACGCCGGAGCACCCGAACGGTCGCAACGACACCGACTGGCACAAGCACACCCTCTGGCACAGCGTAGGCAATCGCCTGAGCTACAAGCCGGTCCAGATGAAGCCGCTGACCGTGGACTCCATCCCCCTGACCGTTCGCACCTTTTAAAAGACAAGCGGGAACCCCATGACCAAACGCACTTTCAAGATTTACCGCTACGACCCCGACACCGATGCCAAGCCTTACATGCAGACCATCGAGGTCGAGCTCGATGGCAGCGAGCGCATGCTGCTGGACGCGCTGATGAAGCTCAAGGCGCAGGACCCGACCATCAGCTTTCGCCGCTCCTGCCGCGAAGGTGTCTGCGGCTCCGACGCGATGAACATCAACGGCAAGAACGGCCTGGCCTGCCTGACCAATATGCGCACCTTGCCGGGCACCATTGTTTTGAAGCCGCTGCCCGGCCTGCCGGTGGTGCGCGACCTGTTTGTCGACATGACGCAGTTCTTCAAGCAGTACAACTCGATCAAGCCCTACCTGATCAACGATAACGTGCCGCCAGAAAAAGAGCGCCTGCAGAGCCCCGAAGAGCGCGACGAGCTCAACGGCCTGTACGAATGCATCCTGTGCGCCAGTTGCTCCACGGCCTGCCCCAGCTTCTGGTGGAATCCCGACAAGTTCGTCGGTCCGGCCGGTCTGCTGCAGGCCTACCGCTTTCTGGCCGACAGCCGCGACGAAGCCACCGCCGAACGCCTGGACAACCTGGAAGACCCGTACCGCCTGTTCCGCTGCCACACCATCATGAATTGCGTCGATGTCTGCCCCAAGGGCCTGAACCCCAGCAAGGCCATCGGCAAGATCAAGGAAATGATGGTCCTGCGGGCGGTGTGACATGGCCCTCACACTTGTCACTCCGTGTGCCTTCGGCGGTGCGCTGCGCCTGCCACAAAGAAGAGGGGCGCATTTCGCCTTGGGGCGGCCCGGCGGCGAAACCATTCTTTGACCCATGCCTGCAACCGAAGAACTTCTCGGCGAACGCGCCCTCAGCAAACTCAAGTGGCGTTGCCGCCGTGGCCTGCTCGAGAACGATTTGTTTGTTGAAAAGTTTTTCTGCAAATATGAAGCCGGCTTGACCGTCAGGCAAGCCAGAGGTATCGATGATTTGATGGACCTGTCCGACAACGACTTGCTGGACTTGCTGCTGAAACGTAAAGAACCCGGCGAGCTGGCCGCCGTGAGCGCTTCGACCCCCGAAGCCCTTGAAGTGCTGGCCTTGATGCGCACACCATCGCTCACCCTCTGACGGCCCTATTGACGTAGAAAGAAAGTAGAAAATGAAACTCGCTGACAACAAAGCCACCCTCTCCTTCAGCAACGGCAGCCCCAGTGTTGAATTTCCGGTGTACCAGGGCACCGTCGGTCCCGAGGTGGTCGATATACGCAAGCTGTACGCACAGACCGGCATGTTCACTTATGACCCGGGCTTTCTGTCCACGGCGTCCTGCCAGTCGGCCATCACCTACATTGACGGCGACAAGGGCGAGTTGCTGTACCGCGGTTACCCCATCGAGCAGCTGGCCACCAACTGCGACTACATGGAAACCTGCCACCTGCTGCTGTACGGAGAGCTGCCCAACGGCGACCAGAAGAAGGAATTCGTCAGCCGCGTGACCAACCACACCATGGTCAACGAGCAGATGCAGTTTTTCCTGCGCGGCTTCCGCCGCGACGCGCACCCGATGGCCATCATGACCGGCCTGGTCGGCGCCCTGTCGGCCTTCTACCATGACAGCACCGACATCACCAACCCCGAGCACCGTGATATTTCAGCCATCCGCCTGATCGCCAAGATGCCGACACTGGTCTCCATGGCTTACAAATACACCGTGGGCCAGCCCTACATGTACCCCAAGAACAACCTGAGCTACGCCGGCAACTTTCTGCACATGATGTTTGCGACGCCCTGCGAGGAGTACCAGGTCAACCCGGTACTCGAACGCGCGCTGGACCGCATCTTCATGCTGCACGCCGACCACGAGCAGAACGCCTCGACCTCGACCGTGCGCCTGTGCGGCTCGTCGGGCACCAACCCGTTCGCGGCGATTGCTGCCGGCGTGGCCTGCCTCTGGGGACCGGCCCACGGCGGCGCCAACGAAGCGGCGCTCAACATGCTGGGCGACATCCAGAAAAACGGCGGCATCGAGAAAATTGGCGACTTCATCAAGCAGGTCAAGGACAAAAACTCAGACGTCAAGCTGATGGGTTTTGGCCACCGCGTCTACAAGAACTACGACCCGCGCGCCAAGCTCATGCAGGAGACCTGCAAGGAAGTGCTCAAGGAAATGGGCCTGGAAAACGACCCGCTGTTCAAGCTGGCCATGGCCCTGGAAAAAATTGCACTGGAAGACGAATACTTCGTTTCGCGCAAGCTTTACCCCAACGTCGATTTCTACTCCGGCATCGTGCAGCGCGCCATCGGCATTCCGGTGCCGCTGTTCACTGCGATCTTTGCGCTGGCCCGCACCGTCGGCTGGATGGCCCAGCTCAACGAAATGATCGGCGACCCGGAGTACAAGATCGGCCGTCCGCGCCAACTGTTCAACGGTTCTGTCCAGCGCGACGTCAAACCCCTGGCATCGCGCTGATCTTCAGTCAACATGAAAAGCCCGTCCGGCAGCCGCAGCGGCTCGGTTATCGACGCCGGCCCTATGAAGTGTTCAATTTCGTTCGGCCTCGGAGCTTGTCTACGCCCTCAGTGGTGAGTTGCAATGGGTTCTTCCCCGAGACTCACCATACCCGGCACTCTCGCGGGGTTCCCGCGTCGTTGGCATCACAACTCGACCCACTGCGCTGGCCTTTGCCCCCAAAGGTAAACCCTTAGGAGTATCCCCGGCCATTGTATGTTCACTGTCTCCGTGCTATTTTCGCCGCCAACCACCTGGTTAAAAGTCAATCGGCGAACGACACGAGGGAGCCACCGTATGAGTTCTGATTTCTCGGCCTACGACGCAAAACCCTGGCTGCCCGCGTACGGCACAAGTATCGTTGCCGACCTTCCGCCCGCGCGCTATAGCAACCTGGGGCAACTGGTGTCTTCGGCATGTGAACGCTTCGCTGACAAGAAAGCCTTTACCTGTGTTGTACCTAACGGTATGAACGGCAGCCTGACCTACCGCGAACTGGCCGAAAAGTCCGACGCATTTGCAACCTACCTGCGCAAGGTGTGCAAGCTGCAGGCGGGGGACCGCGTGGCCGTGCAACTGCCCAATGGCCTGGCTTATCC
>NZ_JBDNGU010000235.1:0-2485 GCF_041689105.1 Polaromonas sp.
AAATGGGCTCCGCCAGAACGGATTCAGCGTCGATCAAACGCATTTACCCCTTGGCACATCGACGTGTCGATGAAATCGCCAAAACCTTCGGCCCAGCCGCCAGCCCCGTTGGTTTCCGAAAAACTCTCGATCTCTGAGCCCAGGGGACCGCAAGCCAGACCATGACACCACCGACCCTGAGTATCGTGATGCCCGTGCTCAATGAGGCGGCAGGCATCGCCGCAGCGCTTCAGGCGCTGGCACCCCTTGCCGCGCGTGGCGTGCAGATCATCGTCGTTGATGGCGGCAGCAGCGACCCCACGGCGGCGCTGGTGTTGGCCGGTGGCGCGCATGTGGTCCACGCGCCACGCGGTCGCGCCTTGCAAATGAACACCGGCGCACAACAGGCCCGCGGCAAGCTGCTGCTGTTTCTGCATGCCGACACGCTGCTGCCGACCGATGCGGACGCCCTCATCAGCAGTGCCATGACGCCAAGCGGCGCTGTCTGGGGCCGCTTCGATGTCCGAATCAGCGGCCAGGCACCGCTGCTGCGCCTGGTGTCGGCCCTGATGAACCTGCGCTCACGCTGGAGCGGCATTGCTACCGGCGATCAGGCGATGTTCATGACGCGTGCGGCTTTTGATGCCGTGGGCGGCTTTCCGGCCCAGCCGCTAATGGAAGACATTGAAATCTCCAGACGCCTGCGCCGGCTCTCGCGCCCGGCCTGTCTGCGCGCAAAAGTGCTGACCTCGGGCCGGCGCTGGGAAACGCGTGGTGTCTGGCGCACCGTGCTGCTGATGTGGCGGCTGCGTTTTGCCTACTGGCGCGGCGCAGCGCCCGAGCATCTGGCCGAGCTGTACAGGTAATGCCGTTGTGACCCGCCTCGTGGTTTTTGCCAAGGCTCCGCAAGCCGGTATAGCCAAGACGCGGCTGATTCCGGCCTTGGGTGCCGAGGGCGCTGCAGACCTGGCGCGCCAGATGTTGGGCCATACGCTGGCCCAGGCGCTGGCGACGGGCGCGCAGGCTGTAGAACTGTGCATGAGCCCGGCGCCGTCCGACCCGGCCTGGAAAGGTGTGGCGCTGCCCCAGGCGGTCGAGCGCAGCGATCAGGGTGAAGGTGACCTCGGCGCGCGCATGGGCCGCGCGATGGAACGCGCCTTGGCGCAGCGGCAGGGCCCGGTCCTGCTGATGGGCACCGACTGCCCGGCACTGAGCGCCGCCCACATCGCCGAAGCCGCCCGGCAACTCAGGCACCACGACGCCGTGCTGGTGCCGGTGGCCGATGGTGGCTACGTGCTGATAGGCCTGAAAGCGCCTTGCCCCAAGGTCTTCACTGGCATGGTGTGGAGCACGCAGGGCGTTGCAGCCGAAACGCTGCGCCGCCTGGCTGCCCTCGGCCTGCGCGTGTGGCTGGGCCCGACCTTGCACGACATGGACGAAGCAGCCGATCTGGTCCACCTGCCCGACACCATGTCGCCAGTTATGAAGTAAAAAAGGCCTTCAGCCCTTTCTGCACGGACGTAAGCAGCTCCTGTTTTAATAGCACATCAGCCTGCCATCCGAGGCGCTCACACCAGCGCGATCAGGTCCGCCACACCGATGTCCACACCCGCCTGCATCAGCAGCGTGGTGACCTGCCCCCGGTGATGCGTCTGGTGGTTGAAAAAATGCGTCAACAGCGCCATTACCATCGGTGCTGTCTGCCTGATTCTGCATGAGTTGCTGCGGGTTCGTCGTACCCCCTAGACCGCCAGTCAAGGCTTGAGTCGAGGGTGTCCCGAATTTTGTGTAAACGGGGCGAGTGTTAAGTCTTGGGCATTCTCTCCTCAAACTGGATAGTAAAGCGGGTCAATGCAGCTTTCCAGTCGCGTAGCGGCATCGTCCATTTCTTGGCTATGTTGGCCAAAGCCAGGTAGAACAATTTCAGCAGGGCGTCGTCACTGGGAAACGAGCCCCGGTTCTTGGTGATCTTGCGCAGACTCATGTTCACCGACTCAATAGCGTTGGTCGTGTAAATGATGCGCCGTATCTCCGGCGGGTAATCAAAGAACGGCGTGATGCGTGCCCAGTTGCTGCGCCAAGACTTCACGATAGTGGGGTAGTGGGGACCCCACTTGTCATCAAACTCCTGCAGCCGCATCTGCGCCTCATCGGCAGTGGCCGCAGCATAGATAGTCTTCAGGTCTGCAGCGATCACCTTGCGCAACTTCCAGCTGACGTAGTTCAGGCTGTGGCGCACCATGTGCACCAGGCACAGTTGGACTGCGGCTTTGGGGTACACCGCCTCGATAGCCCTTCGGGAATCCCTTCAACCCATCCACGCAGGCAATGAAGATATCCTGCACGCCCCGGTTCTTGAGTTCAGTCACCACCTGCAGCCAGAACTTGGCGCCCTCAGTCCGGGCGATCCAAAGGCCCAGCAGTTCTTTCTCACCGTCCATGTTGATGCCCAGTGCCAGGTACACCGCCTTGGCACGCACAGCGCCGGCATCCCGGGTTTTGACGT
>NZ_JBDNGU010000236.1:0-4599 GCF_041689105.1 Polaromonas sp.
ATTGAAGACCTGGACAGCCGCACACGCGGCATAGAGCGCAGCGCCGTGATGAGTTTGGCCCTGGGCGAATGGGTGACCCAGGGCCACGCCGTGCTCATTACCGGCGCCACCGGCGCGGGCAAGTCCTGGCTGGCCTGCGCGCTGGCGCAACACGCTTGCAGGCGCGGCCAAAGCGCCTACTACCAGCGCGTGCCGCGCCTGGGTGAAGAGCTGCGTATACGCCACGCCAACGGCACATTCACACGTTGGCTGGAGACACTGAAGAACACGGATGTATTGCTATTGGACGACTGGGGCATGACTGCCATGGACGCACAGACCCGAGCTGATTTGCTGGAGATCATTGATGACCGTGCCAACGCACGCGCCACCATCATCACCAGTCAGTTGCCTATCGAGCACTGGCACGAATGGATTGGGGACGCCACGATTGCCGACGCGATGCTGGACAGGCTGATGCAAAACAACCACCGCTTTACGCTCACGGGCGAGTCGATGCGCAAAAAGACCGCCACAAAAGCCAAGACCAGCGCAGCCGCGGCCAACCCCGAGGGCGCATAGGCCCGCAGCCCTCGCCTGGGGCGGGGTAATGCATGGGTACATGCACAACCGGGGGGGGGCCTGCCGGCGGCCCTGGCGGGGCCTGATTCAAAAAAATTCCAAACAACCAAAACCGAATACCGAGAAAGGTCAAAACCGCTCAAAAAACCAGCACCCTCTACAATTCAAACCGCGCAACACCATGCCCGGTCACGATCACCGGAATCTGCGGTCACGATGCCGGAATCACCGGTCACGATCAACGGAATACGCACCTATTACCAAACGAGCACGTTCTGACCAAAATCATGCAAACCTGCGAGCCCTTGAAGTGAGTCAGTTCCGCCTAGCGCGATCGGGGATGCGGACAATAACTTGGACTACATGGAGGTAGTTCATGTACTCATACGAAGACCGCATTCGAGCAGCCTGTTGATTGCCGAGTAAATTTGACCCCGGGGTCAAGATTCAGTGGAAATCAACACTTGGCCCTGGTCCCATGCGGTACCCCGTCTAAGTGGAAGGCAAGTCTTGGCAGAAAGCAGTCTTTCACTTTTGAGGACTCTACACAAAAAAGCCTGCGTACTTCTTCCCTGCCAAGTCAGAGAGTGGTTACAAACCGGCTCATATGTGCCTCAAGACAACTTTAGATTTTCCGAAAGAAATGAGTAAACGGCGGCCACGCGTCGCAAATGTCGCGCATCAGTATGGGTCAGAAGCCAAAGCTCTGTTTGACATTCATCCAAGACATCTGTCAATTGTCGAAGGTCGGTTCTGTTAAGCGCAAGAAACATGGGGAGTAGGCCGATCGCAGCGCCCCGGCTGACCAGCTCGGATACGGTCAGGATGCTGTCGACCAGATAGGTTGGAGTGACTTTAGGAAAGTACTTTTTCCGCCAGACAACCGATGGGTGTTCGGGTAAAGCATCGTCGGGCGCGGCCCAAGGTGTATGCGCTGCGACTTCTGCGTCGAAGGTTTTTGGTCCGCCCTTTTTCGCGGAGAAAAGCGCAATCCGGATGGGGCCAACATGTTTACCAATTAAATGTTGGGGTGGTCTGCGCGTGGCTCTCACGGCGATATCGGCGTCGCGGCGCGTAAGGCTGGCAAGCTCGTTGCCAGCGTGCAGATCGAAAGTCAGTTGTGGGTGGCTTGAGAGAATCTGCGGGAGTGCCGGGGCTATCAGTCCGTGCATGATGGTGTCGGTGCTGGTGATACGCACGGTTCCAGAGACTTGCCCCGGGCTCATCTGGGCCGCAGAGCGCGCTGCTTCCAGTTGCGCTTCCATTTGCTCCCCGTGGGCCGCGAGTTCTCGGGCCAATTCGGATGGCAAGTAGCCCGAGCGAGAGCGCTCAAACAGGCGTGTTCCCAAACCCTTTTCAATCCGTTGCACGGTTCTGAACACAGTTGATGCATCGACACCCAGTCGCTCTCCCGCGTCAGCCAAAGTGCCTGCACGAACCAACGCCAAAACGACCCCGAGTTCTGATCCCTGAATTTTGTATTGCATTCGTGCATTCATGGTTTGCATTGCCGCCTATTTTCATTGCATACCTGAAATCATACATTCACTCCATCGTCAACCTACTGGAGAAATGCAATGAGCTATCAACCGCATCAATCAACCCAAATCGGCATCTCAATGCTGCGGGTGAGCCTCGGCGTCATGTGGATCGCACATGCTCTGTTGAAGCTGCTGGTCTTTACCCTGCCCGGAACTGCGCAGTTTTTTGTGAGCGTCGGTATTCCCGGTTTCCTGGCCTATCCGGTATTCGCGGTTGAGTTGTTAGGTGGCATCGCGCTGTTAACTGGCTTTTACGCTCGGCAGGTCTCACTGCTACTAGTCCCGGTCATGCTGGCGGCCGCTTCGGTACATTTCGGCAATGGCTGGGTCTTTACGAGCCCCAATGGTGGATGGGAATACCCCATATTTCTGACGGTGGCATCGGTTTCCCTATGGCTGATCGGTGATGGTGCATTTGCAATTCGCCGCAGCAATCGGTTCGTGCTTGGTACTTAAGGGAAAAAATGACTTCCAAACTTGTTCTCGTAAGCCACAACCTGTGCCCTTACGTGCAAAGAGCTGCCATTGTGCTTGCGGAGAAAGGCATTGCGTTTGAGCAGATCAACATCGATTTGGCAAACAAGCCAGGGTGGTTCCTGAAAATATCCCCACTTGGAAAGACGCCCGTTTTGTTAGTTGACGATGTGCCGATCTTCGAATCTGCCGCGATTTGCGAATATCTGGATGAAACTGCTTTGCCTCGTCTTCATCCAGCGGACCCGCTACAGCGCGCCCAACACAGGGGTTGGATGGAATTTGGCTCGTCTGTTCTCAATGTTATCGGCGCGTTTTATAACGCTTCTGATGACGCGGCGCTGGATGAAAAGGCCGCTGAGCTGCGCAGACGATTTGACCAAATCGAATCAGAGCTTGGCACCGGTCCCTACTTTGAAGGATCTCGATTTTCCATGGTGGACGCCGTTTTTGGTCCGATCTTTCGTTATTTTGATGTTTTTGAATCGTTCGGAGATTTCAAATTTTTCACCGATACGCCAAAAATAGTGGCATGGCGACAGGCGCTCGCAGCAAGGCCTTCAGTGCAAGGGGCGGCACACAGCGATTACATCGCCTTGCTTCGTGAATTCCTAGTTCGACGCAACAGCGCAATTTCACGGCGTGTTGAAAGACACCCTTAACTTCGACCTTACCCCAATCAAGGGAGAAACGACGGCTGGCGGGCAGCGAGGATGCCTTGATTCACCATTCCGAGCGGGGTAGCCAGTACGTCACCATTCGCTACTCCGAGCGCGTGGCTGAGGCCGGCATAGAACCCTCGGTGGGTAGCAAGGGCGACAGCTATGACAACGCCTTGGCCGAGACGATCAACGGGCTCTACAAAGCCGAGGTGATTCATCGCCGCTGCTGGCCAACCCGAGAGTCGGTGGAGCTGGCAACACTCGAATGGGTGTCCTGGTTCTCAACCACCACCGCTTTCTCAGCCCTATCGGTTAGCTGGTTTTCTGCACGGTAAAGAAAAATATGTGTATGCCGACTCAGGCTACAGGGGTGCGCTGGGGCGAGTCAACCGCGACGACCTGCAGTGGCACATCGCCGCCAGACCCACAGACATCGCCCGGATGCCGCAAGGCAGAGCCAAGACCAAAGTGCAGAAGCAGGAGCACGGCAAGGCCAATGTCCGCGCCAAAGTCGAGCATCCGTTCCGGGTGATCAAGCGACAGTTTGGGCTGATGAAGGTACGCTTCAAGGGACTGCAAAAGAACACCGCGCACGTCGTCACCCTGTTCGCGCTGTCGAACCTGTGGCTGGCCAGGCGGCAATTGATGGCGATGCAGGGAGTAGTGCGTCCAAAAGCAGCGTGAGGGGCAAGAAAAGCGCCCCAATGGCACTAAATCCTCGGCAAAAGGGCCTTTTTCGCGAATGAATGAGACCTGTAGATATTTCAAGCGCTAATTTGCGACTTGATCAGACGGTCCCTAGCCTAAATTCCCGACTTGCCACTGATGAAGCAACGCCAATGCCGGCAGAAGTACAGAGATGGCGGTGGCAAAAGCAATGTGCCGCTTGGCTAGGCCTCCCGAGGCCTCGCGACTCTTGCCAAATGAGTAGCTGACGAAGAGGAGGACTGCCAAGGTTGAAAGTGAAGCTAAAACAGCGACTGCCATGACTACAGTGCTCGCAGTTTGCGGCCAGGTGCGGTCGCCGTACACAAACAGCCAGAGGATTCCAGCGCCTGTGCCGGCTGCGACAAAAGCCGAAAGAAATGCGGCCATTGCGCTGGGCAGGAGAAACAGCAGCGGATATGCGAATCGAGCCTTCATTTGCGAGATCCTTTCCGTGTGCCGGCTAACGAATGAGAGGGACTTCCCCGTCCCAAGCAAGCCGCGCCCCGTCAGGGTGTGGTGGTCAAGTAATTTCGGACAGTTCGCTAGGTTTTTCAGATGTCGATTTACGCTCGAAAGCGTTGGGTGACATGTTGCCCAGTTTTGAGTGCAGCCTTGTTGCGTTGTAAAAGCCAACAATGTAGTCGGCAATATCG
>NZ_JBDNGU010000237.1:0-2253 GCF_041689105.1 Polaromonas sp.
AAGTGGCGCTTATCCAGCTGATTGAATGCAAAACCGTATCAGGCCTTGGGCAGGGTGTCCCACCAGCGATCGGCAAAACATCCCTGCAGGTAAGCCACAAAGGCCTGCACCTTGCCCGGCACCAGCTTGGGTGACGGAAACACGGCGTGGATTTCCTGCTCGGGCAGGCTGTGGTCAGCCAGCACTTCGAGCACCTGCCCCGAGGCCAGCGAATCGACCGCCACATAACGCGGCATGGCGGCAATGCCCAGACCGTTGCGCGCTGCCGCCAGCACAGCCGACAGGTTGTTGGAGCGCAGCCGGCCCGCCACCGGCACGGTCACCGCCTCCCCCTTGGGCGAGATCAGGCGCCACACGTCGTCGCCCAGCACACTGCTGTAGATCAACGCCGCATGGCTGCTCAGGTCTTTGGGCTTCTTCGGTGTGCCGTGTTTTTTCAGGTAACGCGGCGCCGCCACCATTACCCAGGGGTTCACACCAAGAAAGCGCGCACCCAGGCTGGAGTCGGCCAGCTTGCCCATGCGCACGGCCACGTCCAGGCCCTGCGACACCAGGTCGGTGTAGCGGTCCTCGAAGCTCAGGTCGAGCTGGACCTGCGGGTGCCTGTTCATGAAGTCGAGCGCCAGCGGCACGATCACGCGCCGGCCAAACGCCACCGAGGTGCCTATGCGCAACATGCCCTGGGCCTGGCTCTGTCGCAGGCGCACGATGTTGTCGGCCTCTTCGGTCTCCCGCACGATGATCTTGCATTTCTCGTAGTAGAGGGCGCCCGATTCCGTGAGGCTCACGCCGCGCGTGTTGCGGTTGAGCAGGCGCACCTTCAGGCGCTCTTCGGTCGCCGCGATCTGCTTGGAGACCGTGGGCTGCGTGGTCGAAAATTCGTGCGCCGCTTTCGAGAAGCTGCCGGTTTCCACCACCCGCACAAACATGTGCATGACCTGCAATCTGTCCATGCCGCATCATAGCCACTTATTCCATGGTGGAATAGCTTTTATGGTCCCGCCGCGTCTTCTAAGGGCCAGCCATGATGCCTACAGTCAAGCCTCCACAAAGGAGAAAAGACATGGCAAAAATGACAGCCGCCCAGGCCGCCGTCTGGGTGATGGAAAAAGAAGGCGTGACGCAGGCCTTTGGCATACCTGGCGCGGCCATCAACCCGCTGTACTCGGCGCTGCGCAAGCAGGGCACCATCAGCCACATCCTGGCGCGCCACATGGAAGGCGCCTCGCACATGGCCGAGGGGTACACCCGGGCCGCCGCCGGCAACATTGGCGTGTGCATAGGCACCTCCGGTCCGGCGGGCACCGACATGATCACTGGCCTGTACTCGGCGCTGGCCGACTCCATTCCGATTCTTTGCATCACCGGCCAGGCGCCCCGTGCACGCCTGCACAAGGAAGACTTCCAGGCGGTGGACATCGAGTCGATCTCCAAGCCTGTGACCAAATGGTCGGTGACGGTGCGTGAACCGGCCCTGGTGCCACGGGTCTTCCAGCAGGCCTTCCACATCATGCGTTCGGGTCGCCCCGGCCCGGTGCTGATCGACCTGCCCTTCGACGTGCAGATGGGCGAGATCGAATTCGATATCGACACTTATTCCCCGCTGCCGGTGTACAAACCTGCCGCGACACGCGCCCAGGTCGAGAAGGCCCTGGGCATGCTCAACGACGCCGAAAAACCGCTGATCGTGGCCGGCGGCGGCATCATCAACGCCGACGCCTCCGAACTGCTGGTGCAGTTTGCCGAGCTCACCGGCATCCCGGTGATCCCTACCCTGATGGGCTGGGGCACGATTCCGGACAACCACCCGTTGATGGCCGGCATGTGCGGCCTGCAGACCAGCCACCGCTACGGCAATGCCACCATGCTGGCCTCGGACTTTGTGATCGGCATCGGCAACCGCTGGGCCAATCGCCACACCGGCTCGGTCGAGGTCTACACCAAGGGCCGCAAGTTCGTGCACGTGGACATCGAGCCGACACAAATCGGCCGTGTCTTCTCGCCCGATTTCGGCATCGTCTCGGACGCCAAAGCGGCGCTGGCGCTGTTCGTGGAAGTCGCTACCGAATGGGCTGCGCAGGGCAAGCTGAAAGACCGTGGCGAATGGGCGTCGGCCTGCCGCTACCGCAAGGGCACCATGCTGCGCAAGACCAACTACGACGGCGTGCCGATGAAGCCGCAGCGTGTCTACCAGTGCATGACACGGGCTTTTGGCGAAGACGTGTGTTACATCAGCACCATCGGCCTGTCGCA
>NZ_JBDNGU010000238.1:0-4233 GCF_041689105.1 Polaromonas sp.
CAGCGCCATCCAGCTCATCAAGGCCAATGCCCGTGGGTTTCGCAGCTTCACCAACTACCGGGCAAGAATTCTGTTTCATTGCGGTAAGTTGGATTTGGGTTGGGCGTGAGGAAAAAATCACAGTGAAATTAACGAAGAGCCTTTGTTTCTATATACAGCTTTTCATAGAGGTCTTTCGGCTGGCGCTTGAGATGCGGTGAGTCGAACGGTAAAGCAACTATCATGCGGACCTCCTCCTCTGTAGCATATTCTTTGTCTTTATAAAGATAAAGGAGCTCGCTGATTATTGTTACAACTAGTCTGCGTATTGCGGTTCGGTGTTCATCTCTGTAATTCGGCTTTTTTAATTCCAGGTCCAATTCCTGCAAAGGAACAGACAGCTCCAGTAGCGTTGTTTCGGCGCTTATCTCGTCGTAACAAACCTTATATAGCGGACTCCCATCTGAACGATTTTCAGTATTTTCTTCCGTTTTGTCTGGCGATACCTTTTCGGACTTTTTCAGAAAGGCAGTTACTGGCGTGAGAACGCAGAATCCATTTCCGTCTCGCCCATAGGCACGCCACAAATCGAGACGATCTTGAACCAGTGAAAAGGATCCGACAAAAGTCCAAAAGTCATGAGCCTGCAAGTTTATTGGGGTCTCAGGGTTAATTGGAGTGTTGGGTTCTTCCGTGAAAAAGGGCTGGAGTGGATTGAGTGATCCTTTAAACTTTTCAGACTTGAGCCGGATTAATTTTTGTCCTTCGCTTGGATCGTTAACGTAAGCGACATTAAAGAGCCGGAGCGAATTCTTATCCGCCTCTTCGGCAGACAGCATGCTTTTCAAAGCGGTACTGTCAGTGTAGTGCGCAATCGACTTGGCTACAGCAGGTATGGAATGTCGATCCGTTCTGATTTGAATAACCTGTTTCAGAAGACTTTGGAGCGTTAGGCAAAGCTTTTCAAACAATGATTTTTCAAGACGACATTCATCGAGTGTTTTAGCGATCAGCGCGTCCTTGTTGCCAGCGTTAACCGCCCTATTTATCCAGATTGAAAAGTCGAGAGACACAGTCTCATCTTTCTTGCGCGCATCCATCGCCAAGTCGTACATTGCCTCAGGATGTCCAGCTTGTGCTGATTTTTCAAGGTATTTGCCAGAATTTTCCGGGTTTTTCTCGGTTCCGATCCCGACTCTATAGGCAGTCGAAAGTTGGAATATCGCTTTAGCTAACGCCTGCGGCGGTACTTTTTCATCCTCAATCAGACCGGTTTGATCAATGGCTCCGTCTGTTTTTTGAAGCCACTCAAAATAGTCGATATGGTGCGGCGTCATTCCTGATGTCATTTCACCAAAACTTGCAAGATGCTCACAGATGATTTCAGGTAATTTTTTGCCCGACACTTCAGCCTGCTTTTCCTTGGCTTTCGCCAGGGCTGAAACTGCAGCTTGGGCTGCCAACACTACTGTCGCTGCCGCTTGCGTCGACGCGCCATTTAGTTCGTAGGCGTCAGCAAGTGTTGATAGTGCGAGTGGATAGTCTTCAAAAGCATAATTCTCCTCAGTTGATGGAACCCCTTCTTGCGGCATTGCGGCAAGTGCCGCCTTTTCGGCTGAGAGTGCCAATTCTAAAAATTGCTTCAAATCCCTTTTTACAACTTTTCCAGTTTTGAACGCTAGCGCAACTTCGATCATGGCATCTGGCACCTTTTTATCCGCCATTTTCTCAACCAACTCAAAGGCCTTCTTTTCAGATACTTTTCCCAAAAGGGGGTCACGATGAGCTTTTGCTAATTGAATCATGGCTTCCGAGAAATACTTCGGATTTTCTGCCGCCTTAGTCATCCAATAACGAAACTTGACTACATCCTTGTTGGTTCCCTCGCCATCGCGATATGCCATCGCAAGGTCAAAGTACAAAGTTTCGACATCTTGCTCAGCACCTTTTCTCAACCATTCAAAGGCAGCTACCTTGCTTGGCTCTACACCTCTGCCTCGCTGGTAACTATCAAGTACATGATTAATGGCATCATCGATTTCGAAATTCAAAGCACAATTCTTTGCCCAAGCAAATTGCTTTACGCTGTTACCTTCTCTTTCTTCCCGCCCGCATTTATAAGCCTCCGTCCCCGGTTTGTAGTTTCTGTAATCTTTTTTCTCATCTTTAAGTTCGCATTTTTCAAAAATGTCTCTGAGTTCTGAGTCGTTCACTTAGGCTCCCTTTTTGCTCATTTAAATTAAGTGCATGTAAATAGTTTCTTTTGAAAGACAGCTAGAGCATGCACGCGACATGTCACCAAAGCTCCCAAATTACACGCTTCTATTAGTTTGGTCGCTTTAGCAATTCCTCGGGTGGATTTGATGCCGCAAGCACAGTACTTACTCGCACTCTAGCTTTTATGAACGCACTTAACGGATAGGACTTCCAACCGCATAAGGCCAAGTATCGCACCCCAAACCGCCCTGATAAAACGGGTTTCCCTTGAATTGCCCGTCTGAATCCGCAAGAATCTGCACCCCATCATCCCAAACCACGCATCGGGCTACCCACGGATACAGCCCTACCCCGGCGCAGTCGTCGCGCCCCCCTTTTCAGGTTCACCAGTCCGTGCGCTGATCGTTGATCGTCGGGATAGTCGGGCGGTGATTGGTTTGCCAGATCCCAGTCCGGTAAAGCCTCAATACCCTCCCCCGTCTCCTGCGCACCACACTCGTCCCACAGCGGTGGCCCGCGTGCCGGGGTGATGCGCGGCGCTTCGGGTTCGACGCCGATGTGCTCCAGAATCTTGTGAACATCGGCGCTGAACGTAATGAAAGCAATGATGCGCATCTGGCCCCCGCACATTGGGCACAGCAGCGGGAACACCTCGTAGATACGCGCGATCAGTGCCGCCCACAGGTAGTGCGATGGTGGGCGCGGTTTGGGTTTGACTTGCGGCTCGTTTGGAGCGCCTGCGCCCGGCTGCACAACCACGGGGCAGCTTACGACCACTTGCGCTGGCGCCACAGGCACTGGCAGCGCGGCCTGCGCTTGTTGCGTCGCCGCAGCACGCAGTGGCGAATTCGGAGCCAGCACGCCGTAATAGCGGTGTCTGTGGGTGCGCGGTGGCGGCACCAGTTGGGCAATGCGGTTGATCAGCTCCAGGGGCGTGAGCACCAGTTCACCCGAATACTTGCTTGAGAGCAGTGGCTCTGTGTGGCCTTTGCCGCAGCGGTAGACCAGATCAGCGCCGCGCTGTTTGAGACGGTCCATGGCAAAGGGCGGACGGGCACAGTAGCGAAGCAGGCGCTCCAGCCCAGCACGGTCTGCTGCCTCGATACGCACCCCGGCATCGACCGAGAAGCCACCGCCGTGGCTGCTGGAAGCTGCACGCTCGGCCATGTCTTTGGCGCCACAGGCCTCAATGTGGCCGCGTGCCACGAAGGCGCGCAGGATGCGTTTGCGCACGTTGGCCTGCACCAGTGAAATTGCCGCCTCATCCAGTCCAGTTGCCGCGTGAAAAATCACGCCGTCTGGCAACTCCTCAAACACCCCATCGACCACGCAGACATGAAAGTGCACATGCGTGTTCAGGCTGGAGCCAAAGCGGTGGATGAAGGCGACCGCGCCCAGGTGCAGGCTGGCGAGGTCACACTGTGCTGCACCTGGGCAATGGGTCTGCAAACTCTGCTGCACCACGCGCAGGAAGATACGCAGCGCCGCATTGAGTGCGCCCTTGTCACGCTGCAGGTAGTAGCGCAGGCGCTTGGGCACCGGCAGCACCCACTGGCGCACCGGCAGGCGGGGGAATACATGGTCCGTCAGGTGGGCTGCGGCCTCGGCCATGCGCCGGGTGTTGCACGATGGGCAGACGCCGCGGCCTTTACAGGAGAAGGCGACCAAAAAATCGTCACCGCAGTCCTCGCAACGTACCCGCGCAAAGCCGTGGGCAAAGATGCCGCATTCGAGGTATTTGCGAAACGCCTTCTCCACATACGCGGGCGGTGTGTGGTGATCACCCTGGCCGTCAAACTGGCCCGCGCTGGAGAGCTCAAGCCAGGTCTCGAAGTGTTCAGCAATCGTGCGGTACAGCAAGGTGCGCTCGGGGTGGCGGGGGTTGTACGCTTTGGTGGGCTTGGTGGGTTTAGTGGCCGCAGCAGGTTGGGCAGCCTGGGCGTGCAGCGGGGCATGCTGGTGCCCACGCGGGTGCTGGTGAAAACGCTGCGGTGATCGGTGGGGCGGGCCTTGCATCGGGCTGCGCAAGTCTGGTCA
>NZ_JBDNGU010000239.1:0-18734 GCF_041689105.1 Polaromonas sp.
CTGCCCCTTGAAGCCGCCGGTGTCCAAGACACGGCTGCCCGGCGGCAGGGTAAAACTTTTGCCCAGCCGCTGCAGCGCGTCGAGCAGGTGCACAAAGCTGTAACTCGCGCCCAGCATCGCGTAAGGCTCGCCGGTCTGCTGAGCGCGCTCCAGCTCGGCGACCACGCGCGCGGCATCCAGCCCCTGCTGCGTGAGCAGGTAGTGGCTGGCATTAGTGCCAAACTCCCGCAGCGCCAGCGCCAGGTAGTGCGCCAGCGAAGAGTTGGGCAGCATTGTTTCGTCGGGAAAAAGAATGCCCATGCGGATTTTCCGGTCGCTGCCGTGCATGAAGCGCTGGCGGAAGTTGCGGACCATCGAATCGTCGTAGACCGCGAGTGTCGGGTGGTGGTGTTTGCCTTTGACCTCTTTTTGCGTGGTGCCGCTGGTCATGAAGGTTCGCTCGGCATCTGCCGCCGGGATGCAGCTCAGGGTCAAGGCCTTGAAGGCGCTGATGGGCACGGCCGGAATATCGCGCCAGCTTTTGACGGTGCGCAGGGTTTTGCCGCGCTGCTGGCAAAAACGCTGGAAAGGCAGGTTGTGCTGGTACTGATGCGCGAAAAGCGTGAGCGCCTGTTGGTCGAAGGCCTCTTCGGGTGGCGCGTCACCGGCCATGAAGGCCAGCAGCTCAGCAATCAACGGGGAGGAAGCCATACGTCACGCTTTCGGTTGCCTGTTAAACACAAGTGCTCCGAAAGATGTGGCAGGCCCGCGCCGGGTTGCTGACAGCTCTCCTTACGTCGGTATGAACCGATTCAAGTTCGCGGGTTTGGTTCTGACCATCTCAGCCACCCTTGCTGTCACCAGCAAGGCTGCACCCCGGAGCAAGGCAAATTCTCGCGGAATGCGCCCTGCCCCGGTGCCGGCACGCTCAAGCCCGCTTGGCCCATTCGACAAACTCCGGCTCGTAGCCCTTTGACTTGAGGAAGTCCGCCATCGCGTAGCCGGTACCGGCGGGCCAGCATTTGACGTCTTCGTGGGCATAAAGTTTGTAGTCGACCAGCTCAGGCGAGAGCTTGACCTCGCCATGGCCGACGGCGCTGTAGGCGATGATGATCTGGTTCATGCGCTGGAAGTCGTAGACGCCGATCAGCTTGAGGTCGGTCACGTCGAGATTCGTTTCTTCTTTAACCTCGCGGGTGATGCCGCCTTCGGGCGTTTCGCCAGCTTCCATGAAGCCGGTGATCAGCGCGTACATCTTCGCCGTCCAGGCCGCGTTGCGCGCCAGCAAGATCTTGCCCTGGTACTCAATCACCCCGGCCAGCACCGGCACCGGGTTGTTCCAGTGGGTGTAGTCGCAGGCCGGGCAACGCAGGCGCTCGGTCGCGCCGCTGTCTTCCATCTGGGAAATCATCGCCAGCGGGGTGGCACAGTTGGGGCAGAACTTGAATTCATGGGTCATGACACTGGTATCCTCATCCGAATCGAGATGTAAAAATTTGGTCCCCGTCATCCCGGACTTGATCCGGGATCCATGCCACGGGAACCACCTGCCTGGTCAACGCGGCATGGATTGCGGGTCACGCCCGCAATGACAACGCTGGGTGGTTCAAGCGGGAAAAACGCCGGTGGACAGGTAACGGTCACCCCGGTCGCAGACGATGAAAACAATCACTGCGTTCTCGACGGTTTTGGCAACCTCCTGCGCCACCCAGCAGGCGCCCGCCGCAGAGATGCCGGCAAAAATGCCTTCCTCGCGCGCCATGCGGCGGCACATGTCTTCAGCATCCAGCTGGCTGACCAGCACGGTCTGGTCAATATGGCGGGGGTCGTAAATCTTCGGCATGTAGGCCTCTGGCCATTTGCGGATGCCGGGAATGCGTGAACCTTCGCTCGGCTGCGCGCCGATGATGCGGATCGCCGGGTTTTTTTCTTTCAGGAAACGCGACACGCCGGTGATGGTGCCCGTGGTGCCCATGGCGCTGACAAAGTGCGTCACCTTGCCCGCCGTGTCGGCCCAGATCTCGGGGCCGGTGGTCTCGTAGTGAATGCGCGGGTTGTCCTGGTTGGCAAACTGGTCCAGCACGCGGCCCTTGCCGTCTTTTTCCATCTGCGCGGCCAGGTCGCGGGCGTGTTCCATGCCGCCACTTTTGCGCGTGAGGATCAGCTCGGCGCCAAAGGCCTTCATGGTTTGTGCGCGTTCAATCGACAGGTCCTCCGGCATGATCAGCACCATGCGGTAGCCCTTGATGGCTGCGGCCATGGCCAGCGCAATACCGGTGTTTCCGGACGTCGCCTCGATCAGCGTGTCGCCAGGTTTGATCTCGCCGCGCTCTTCAGCGCGCTTGATCATGGACAGCGCAGGCCGGTCTTTCACCGAGCCGGCGGGGTTGTTGCCTTCGAGCTTGCCGAGGACCACATTGTGGCGTTGGGTGTTGCTGTCGGCCTGGATACGTTGCAGTGCGACAAGCGGCGTTTTGCCAATGGCGTCTTCTAAAGTCGGGTAAGTCATACCCTGCACTGTGCCATAATTTGCCTCTTCGCATCCTGCAGCCCGGGTGGTGAAATTGGTAGACGCAGGGGACTCAAAATCCCCCGCCGAAAGGCGTGCCGGTTCGATTCCGGCCCCGGGCACCAGATACCGGCCCTTCCGTTATGGAGGGGCCTTTTTTGTGGCCGGCTGAAAGCCCAGATCCTGCCAGTCATGATTTCAGCTAGCAAATTACCCCCCCACCAACTCAGCGCCTGGCAGGCTGATATCTGACAGCGGACAGCGGCGGCAACTGACGGTTTTTTTATACCCGATGCTTGCATGGGCATTCGATTGAGCGCATTCTCGGATGGCAGCTTGTGCGCTGCTTCAGGAGTCTGTCATGCGCTTGCTCAATCGCTGCTTGTTCCCCCTGGTTTGCGCCTCTGTGCTGTGCGGCACAGCCGCCCACGCAGCCACGGTGCAGCCTGCCGCAGCGCAGGCCATGATCGATGCGCTGAGCCGGGCCAACGCCGCCGTGGTCGGCGTCAGGGTCAGCGCCTCTGCGGATGCGCGATCTGCCGAAACCCTCGGTCAGCGCCGCAGCGGTTCGGGCGTGGTCATCGGCAAAGACGGCCTGATCCTGACCATTGGCTACCTGCTGCTGGAGGCCGAGCAGATCGAGATCGTCACCCAGGACAACAAAACCCTGCCGGCGCGGGCCGTGGCCTACGACCTGGCCACCGGTTTCGGCCTGCTGCGGCCGCTGCTGCCGCTGCGCAACGTCAGCGCCGTCACGCTGGGAAGCAGCCAGGCTCTGGAGCCTGGTGAACCCCTGATGGCGATGACCGGGCCGCAAGCCAATGACGACGGCGATGTGAGCATGACGCGGCTGGTCAGCAAACGCGCTTTTTCGGGCAACTGGGAGTACCACATCGACTCGGCGCTGTTCACCAGCCCGCCGGTACTGGCCAGCGGCGGCAACCACAGCGGGGCACCACTGTTCAACAGCAAGGGCGAGCTGCTGGGGATAGGCTCGCTGTTTGTCTCCAACGCGGCCGATGACAACGTGCGCCTGCCGGGCAACATGTTTGTGCCGGTTGATCTGCTCCGCCCCATCCTGGCCGAATTGCAGCAGTCCGGCACCAGCTTCAAAAGCCGCCGACCCTGGCTGGGGTTGACGTCCAACGACCAGGGCGGACGCGTACAGATCATGCGTGTCAGCAAAGACAGCCCGGCGCAACTGGCGGGACTGGAAGCCGGTAATGTGGTGCTGGCGGTAGACGGCGACACGGTGGCCACGCTGGAGGCTTTTTACAAAAAACTCTGGGACCGCGCCGCGCCCGACACGGAGGTCCGCCTCACGGTGCTGCAGGGCGTCGAGGTCAAGACCATTGTGCTCAAGGCCCAGGACCGGTTGCTGACGCTGAAAAAGCCTTCCGGCATCTAGAAAAATCGGACTCCAGCCCTTTTCTGGCGGGCGCAAGGCGCTCCTCTTTTTATAGCACCGAGGCGACTGGCGGCGCCGCGAGGCCCTGCGCCACTGTCGGGTAGCGCAAAACAATGCGCAACTCGCGCTTGAGCCGCGTGTTGTCCAGTCGGCGTGACTCCCCCATGAAACTCAGCAGCATCAATGGCAACTGATCCTGCGCAGTGCTGCGCGGCACACGCTGCGGGCGTGGCAGGCCATACAGGTCGGCGGCGAGGTCGAAGTAGTCGCCCATTTTGAGCTGGGTATCGTCGCTCGCATTGGTGATGCGCTGCGGCTTGCCGCGCCAGAGCGCCGCCAGGCAGGCGCGCGCCAGGTCGTCGGCGTGGATGTGGTTGGTGTACACGTCGTCCTGCTGCTGTAGCACCGGTGTGCCCTTGAGCAGGCGCGTACGCGGCGTGCCGCCGTCGCGGTCCGGGGCGTAAATGCCCGGTATGCGCAGCGTGTGAACGCGCACTCCGCTGGAGCGGCCGAAAAAGCGCAGTTGCTGTTCTGCATCGACACGGCGCTGCGCACGCGGCGTGTGCGGGTTCACGCTACGCACCTCGCTGGCCCACGCACCGTCGCAGTTGCCGTAGACGCCGCTGGTCGAGCCGTACACCAGCGACTGCGGCAGGCCGCGCAGGCGCAGCGCGCGCAGCAGCGCCAGGGTGCGCGGGTCACGCCGCCAGTCAGGCAGCTTCTCGCCCGGTGGTGGCGCCAGGTGGATCACGCGTGTGGCCAGCCCGGCCAGGCGGCGCAGGGTGCCCGGCTGGTCCAGGTTGCCGGCCAGCGGCGTGATGGCGCTGGCCCGCAACAAGGGGATTTTTTCGCTGGAGGAAGTCAGCGCCAGCACGCGAACACGCGAAGGCAACTGGTGCGCCACGCGCAGGCCGACATCACCGCAGCCGATGATGAGCACGCGCTGGCGGCGAAAGCGGGACGGCAGGGCGCCAAGGGGACTTTGGTTTGAGGGCAAAATTGGGGAATCTGCTGATAAACAGCACGATCTATAAATACAGACAATGTCCGAGGATACCGAATATGACTTTCAACGTCACCGTGCTGCCCAGCGGCCGCGCCTTCACCGCCAACCCCGACGAAGCGCTGCTGGCCGCAGCCATCCGCCAGGGCGTGGGCATGCCTTATGGCTGCAAGGACGGCGCCTGCGGGTCGTGCAAGTGCAAAAAGCTTGAAGGCACGGTCGTACATGGCCCGCACCAGGTCAAGGCGCTCAGCCATGAGGAAGAAGCCGCCGGCTTCATCCTGACCTGCTGCGGCGTGGCGCAGACCGACGTGGTGCTGGAGTCGCGCCAGGTGACCGACGAGAGTGCTTTTCCGATCAAGAAAATGCCATCACGGGTGAGCGCCATGGCGCGCTTGTCACACGACGTGATGGTGATCCGCCTGCAACTGCCGGCTGCCGATGTTTTCAAATACCATGCCGGCCAGTATGTCGAATTTTTGCTGCGTGATGGCGACCGGCGCAGCTACTCCATGGGCAATGCACCGCACACCCAGCTCGACAACCCCGGACTTGAGCTGCACCTGCGCCACATGTCGGGCGGCAAGTTCACCGACCATGTGTTCACGGCCATGAAGGAAAAGGACATCCTGCGCGTCGAGGGCCCTTACGGCAGCTTCTTCCTGCGCGAGGACAGCGACAAACCCATGGTGCTGCTGGCCTCGGGCACTGGCTTTGCACCCATCAAGGCGCTGATCGAACACATGCAGCACAAGGGCATCACGCGACCGGCTGTCCTGTACTGGGGCGGGCGCCGCCCAGCCGACCTGTACATGAACGACTGGGTACTGGCCAAAGTGGCCGAGATGCCCAATCTGAGGTATGTACCGGTGATCTCCGACGCCCTGCCCGAAGACAACTGGACCGGCCGTACCGGCTTTGTGCACCAATCCGTGCTGCAGGACTTTCCCGACCTGTCGGGCCACCAGGTCTATGCCTGCGGCGCACCCATCGTTGTTGATTCGGCGCGCGCCGACTACCACGCGCTGGGTGGGCTGCCGGAAGAAGAGTTTTTTGCCGACTCGTTCACGACCGAGGCGGACAAAGCGAAGGCGCTGGCTTGAGCTTCGGTTGAAGTCCAGCTGAAGTCCGGGATTTGAGGCATCACGCTGCGCCTGCGGTTTGCTCTGGACAGTAGGAGCGACTCCCCACTCCCAACCCTCATGTGGCCGCGTGTGCTTCGCTCGCGTGCAAACATGGCGGTCGCGTATTCACCGGTGTGTGCGCTTTGCGCGCACGCACCAGTTGTCACTCCGGTGAAGGCCGGAATCCATCCCCGGCCCGGATTCGAGTCCGCTCCCCACCCTTCGGGCTGGGCCGAGGAGCGCAGGCAAAAGCGGATCAGGGCTTGCGATTGTCTGAGCCGAAGGCGAGTTCGAGCGAGACCCCGCTTTTGTCGAGCACCGCAGGTTGCCCGCAGCGAAGCGAAGGGACCCAGACCATCGGGTCGCCTTTCTTTTGGGTACTTTTCTTTGGCGAAGCAAAGACAAAGTGCCTCGCCCGCCGGGGCGAGACCCGGCCAGCAGGAAGATCCAACAGAAGCACAAACTAGCACAGACATCAATCTGCTATGATTTCAATAGCTGCTCGCGCCCGCCAGATAAGGGCTAGAGCCTCAAAAGGCTCAATAAACTCAATCCACCCGCGCGCCGGAAGCTTTCACCACTTTTTCATACTTCGCCAGCTCAGCTTTCATAAAATCGCCGAACTGCTCCGGCGTGCTGGCCACCGGCTCGGCCATCAGTGTGGCAAAACGGGTTTTGGCTTCGGGCGAATTGAGCGCGGCGACAAAAGCCTGGTTCAGTTTGGCGACCACGTCTTTCGGTGTGGCAGCCGGGGCCACCAGGCCCCACCAGGTGTCGATGGCAAAACCCTTGAGCGTCTCGGCCACAGCCGGCACCTCGGGCAGCATCGCGCTGCGGGTAGCGGTGGTCACGGCCAGCGCCTTGAGCTTGCCAGCCTTGATGTTGGCCGAGGCAGTGGCCAGGTTGTCGAAGTTGAAATCGACCTGGCCACTCAGCAGCGCCAGCTGGGCCGGGTTGCCGCCGTTGTAGGGAATATGCAGCGCAAAAATGCCGGCCTGCGCCTTGAACATTTCGCCAGCCAGGTGGCCAGCGCTGCCGTTGCCGCCGCTGCCGTAATTGAGCTTGGCAGGGTTGGCCCTGGCGTAACTGATCAGGTCGGCCAGGGTATTGATGTTCAAACGTTTGGCCGTGTCGGCGTTTACCACCAGCACATTGGGCACACGCAGCATTTGCGTGATGGGGGCAAAGTCGGTCGCCGCGTTGTAGGGCATCTTGCTGTACAGCCACGGGTTGATGGCGTGCGTGGCGACGGCGGCAATGCCGATGGTCAGGCCGTCGGGCGCTGCCTTGGCCACCACGTCTGCGCCAATGTTGCCGCCACCGCCGGGGCGGTTTTCAATGATCACCGTGCCCAGCGTGTCCTTGACGCGTTCGGCCATCAGGCGCGCGGTCACGTCGATGGGGCCGCCGGGGGCGTAAGGCACCACAATGCGCATGACTTTGGTCTGGGCATGGGCGACAGACAGGGTGGAACACAGGGCCAACGCAGCGATGGACGAGATCGCCAAGGCGCGGACCGACATAAGGGGAGGGAAATATGTTTTCATGGCCCCTATTGTGCAAAAAACAGGAGGGCCGCGTCACTGCGGGATTACCTAGGTGCCCAACGCACCAAACTGGACCGAATGGCGCGAACGCTATCAATAAAGTAGCTGCTTACGCCCACCAGAAAAGGGCTGGAGACCGAAAAGACTTGCGATTACTCGCCCAGGTAAGCCGCACGCACGCGCGGATCGCTGAGCAGCTCCTTCGCGTCGCCGTTCATGGTGACCATGCCCGACTCCATCACATAACCCCGGTCGGCAATGCCCAGCGCACGGCTGGCATTCTGCTCGACCAGCAGTACCGTGACGCCGCGCGAAGACACATCTTTGACGACCTCGAAAATCTTGTCCACCATGATCGGGCTCAGGCCCATGGACGGCTCGTCGAGCAGCAGCACCTTGGGCCGGCTCATCAGGGCGCGGGCCATGGCCAGCATCTGCTGCTCACCGCCGCTCATGGTGCCGGCGAGCTGGTCCTTGCGCTCGCGCAAGCGCGGAAAAATGGTGAACATTTTCTCGACGTCTTCGGCAATGCCGGCTTTGTCGTCGCGGATGTAGGCGCCCATCTGCAGGTTTTCGGAGATGGTCATGCGGGTGAACACGCCGCGGCCTTCGGGCACCATGGCCAGGCCGTCCTTGACGAGGTCCCAGGCCCCTTTGCCCTTGATGCTTTTACCCAGGTATTCGATGTCGCCCTCGGCCATCGGCAAGGTGCCGGTGATGGCTTTCATGGTGGTGGTCTTGCCGGCGCCGTTGGAGCCGATCAGCGTGACGAGTTCGCCTTCATGGACTTCAAAGTCAACGCCCTTGACGGCCTTGATGCCACCGTAGGCCACTTTGAGGCCGGTCACTTTGAGCAGTGTGTTTGCCATGTCGCTGTGTTCCTTCAATGACCTGTGCCCAGGTAGGCGGTGATCACTTTTTCGTTTTTCTGCACTTCGGCGGGCAGGCCTTCGGCAATCTGCTTGCCGTAGTCGAGCACCGTGACCCGGTCGCACAGGCCCATCACGAGTTTGACATCGTGCTCGATCAGCAAAATCGTGCGGTTGTCCTTGCGGATCTGGTCGATCAGTTCGCGCAACTGCACCTTCTCGGTGGCGTTCATGCCGGCGGCCGGTTCGTCGAGCGCGATCAGTTGCGGGTCGGTAGCCAGCGCGCGAGCAATCTCAAGCCGGCGCTGGTCACCGTAGCTCAGGGTGCGCGCCTTGTAGTCGGCAAACTTGCCAATGCCCACGTAGTCGAGCAGTTCCTGCGAGCGTTTGGCTATCGCCGCTTCCTCGGCCTTGAATCCGGGGGTGCGAAACACGGCGCCGATCAGGCCTGATTTGGTGCGGACGTGGCGTCCGACCATGACATTTTCGAGAGCGGTCATGTCGGCAAACAGCCGGATGTTCTGAAAAGTGCGCGCAATGCCGGCCTTGGCCACTTCGTGCACCGCCGACGGCTTGTAGGGCTTGCCCGCCAGCTCGAAGGTGCCGCCATCAGGTGTATACAGCCCGGTCAGCACATTAAAAAACGTGGTCTTGCCAGCGCCATTGGGACCGATCAGCCCGTAAACCTGGCCGCGTTCGATGTGGATGCCAACGTCGCTGAGGGCCTGGAGGCCGCCAAAGCGCTTGGAAACGCCGGTTACTTTGAGAATGGTGTCGCTCATGTCCATTCTCCTTAAGGGTTGATTGACTGGATAGGATCGGGGCCGACCGGCTTGTTCAGCGACTTGCCGTGATCGGGCGCGGGCCACAGGCCTCTGGGTCGTGACAGCATGATCACGATCATGGCCAGGGCGATCAACAGCTGGCGCAGGATGGCGGCGTCAAGGCGCCCGCCCGTCATGGCCTGCAGCGGCCCGGCCACATGGCGCAGCACCTCCGGCAGCGCAGCCAGCAGCAGGGCGCCCAGAATGACACCCGGCAGGTGGCCGATGCCGCCCAGCACGACCATCGCGACGATCATGATCGATTCCATCAGGCTGAAGGACTCGGGCGAGACAAAGCCCTGGAAGGCGGCAAACATCGAGCCGGACACACCGCCAAAAGTCGCTCCCATACCGAAGGCCAGCAGCTTCATGTTGCGTGTATTGATACCCATGGCCTTGGCCGCGATCTCGTCCTCACGAATGGCCATCCAGGCGCGGCCGATGCGGGAATTTTCCAGGCGGTGACAGATGATCACCGACACGATCACCAGCGCCAGGAACAGGTAGTAATACATGGACACCGAGGCGATCTCGATACCGAACAGGTAATGCGTATCCCCCAGGTCGAATCCAAAAAACTTCATCGAATCGATCTGGTTGATGCCCTTGGGTCCGTTGGTCAGGTTGATCGGGCGGTCCAGGTTGTTCAGGAAAACGCGGATGATTTCGCCAAAACCCAGCGTGACGATGGCCAGGTAGTCGCCGCGCAGCTTGAGCACCGGAACACCCAGCAACACCCCGAAGCAGGCGGCAATCAGGGCCGCCAGCGGAATGACCGCCCAGATCGGCAGATGCAGACCGTTCGGAAAGGCTGCCGCCACTGCGGGGAAGGCGTCGGCCAGGTGCGGCGAACCCAGCAGCGCAAACAGGTAGGCGCCGACGGCAAAAAAAGCAACGTAGCCCAGATCCAGCAGGCCGGCGTAACCGACCACGATGTTCAGGCCCAGCGCCAGCAGCACATACAGCAGCGCCATGTCGACAATGCGAACCCAGGCGTTGCCGCCCTGCTGCAGCAAAATCGGCAGGATCAGCAGCGCAACGGCAACCACCAGAAAGGTAAAGAGTCTGTTTTTCTTCATCATGATGCTTCCCCTAGGCTCTGTCCGCCACCCGCTCACCGAGCAGGCCTGAGGGCCGCAACGTGAGCACGAAAATCAGCACAACAAAAGCGAAAATGTCCGAATACTGGCTGCCCAGCACTCCGCCGGTCCAGGTGCCCAGGTAACCCCCGCCAATGGCTTCGATCAGCCCCAGCAGGATGCCGCCCAGCACTGCACCACCGAGGTTGCCGATGCCGCCGAACACTGCGGCGGTGAAAGCCTTGAGGCCGGGCAGAAAGCCCATGGTGTGCTGCACCGTGCCGTAGTTGGACGCGTACATCACGCCGGCCAGCGCGGCCAGCACCGCGCCGATGATGAAGGTTGCGGAAATGACGGTGTCGGGCTTGACGCCCATCAGCGCGGCGACACGGGGGTTCTCGGCCGTGGCGCGCATCGCCCGGCCCAGCTTGGTGTAATTGACCAGGTACATCAGGATGGCCAGCGACACCGCCGTTGCGCCCAGGATGAAAATTTGCGTCACGGTGATGACGGCGCCGGCAAACTGCAGCGGCTCTGAAGGCAGCAGCGTGGGGTAGGGTTTGTAGTTGGGCTTCCAGATGATCATGGCCAGCGTCTGCAGCAGGATGGACACGCCGATGGCGGTGATCAGTGGCGCCAGCCGCGGCGAGTTTCGCAGGGGCCGGTAAGCGATTTTTTCAATCGAAAAATTGAGCGCCCCGCAGACCACAAACGCAATCAGCAAAGAACACAGCAGAATAATCCAGCCCGGCGTTCCCGGCATGGCCTCCTGCATCCAGATGATGATGGTCCAGCTGGTAATGGCCCCGACCATCAGGACTTCGCCGTGGGCAAAGTTGATCAGGCCAATGATGCCGTACACCATGGTGTAGCCTAGGGCGACCAGGGCATACATGCTTCCCAGCACCAGCCCGTTGATGATTTGCTGAAGCAAAACTTCCATACTCACTCTCCCGTTGAATTCAGTTGCCAGCTCCGCCCCGCACCATGCGGAGCCACGTAGTATGGGATCGCTATGAAATCGCGCGAGTTAACAAAAAGCCCGCCGGTCAAAACCAGCGGACTGGCTGGGCTTGGGTGGCGAGCTAATGCGCAAATTGTAGCCAAGGCTCTCTAGCGAGAATCGGGCCAACGGGGCCGTTTTTGCGGGGTTTACCCTCGCGAAAATTGGTTTTTCAGGCTCCGTCAGCCTGTATCAGCAGCTATCGCTTCTGATTAGTTTTTCTGATTATTCTTCAGCCTCAATTCATTCAACTTATCTGAAATCCGGATTTCCAGACCACGATTCACCGGTCGGTAAAACCCGGGTGCGACCATGCCGTCAGGCAAATAGCTCTCACCGGCGGCAAAACCGTCTTCTTCGTCGTGGGCATACCGGTAGTTTTTGCCGTAGTCCAGCTCTTTCATGAGTTGGGTCGGCGCATTGCGCAGGTGCAGCGGCACCGGCCGGGTTCCGTCTTTCTTCACAAAAGCTTTGGCTTCGTTGAAAGCCTTGTAGACGGCATTGGACTTGGGTGCCACCGCCAGGTAGATCACACATTCGGCCAGCGCCAGATCGCCTTCGGGGGAGCCCAGGCGTTCATACACCTCTGCGGCATCGAGCGCGAGCCGCAGCGCGCGCGGATCAGCCAGGCCGACGTCTTCACTGGCCATGCGGATCAGGCGCCGCGCCATGTATTTGGGTTCGGCCCCGCCATCAAGCATGCGTACCAGCCAGTACAGCGCGGCGTCCGGGTCCGAGCCGCGCACCGATTTGTGCAGCGCCGAGATGGTGTCGTAAAACTGCTCGCCGCCCTTGTCGTAGCGGCGCAGCTGTTGACCCAGCACCTTGAGCAGCCAGGCCCCGGTAACGTCGACGCTGCCTGATTTTTTCTCGCGTCCGGCAGCCACGTCGAGCGACTCCAGCGTGTTGAGCAGGCGCCGCGCGTCGCCGTCGGCGTAGGCCACGAGCTTGTCGACTGCCTCATCCGCTATGCTATTAATAGCTGGTAGCGTCCGTTCCGCAAGGACCTTGGCGATGATCTGCCTGAGATCGTCCTCGCCCAGCGGCTGCAGCACGTAGACCACCGCGCGCGACAACAGGGCGGAGTTGACCTCGAAGGACGGGTTCTCGGTGGTCGCGCCTATGAAGGTGAACAGGCCGCTTTCCACATGCGGTAAAAAGGCGTCCTGCTGGGACTTGTTGAAGCGGTGTACCTCGTCAACAAACATGATGGTGCGCCGGCCCTGCCCCTGCCAGATGCTGGCCTGCTCGACCGCCTCGCGGATGTCCTTGACGCCGCCCAACACCGCCGAGATGGTGATGAAGTGGGCGTCAAAGCTGTTGGCCATCAGGCGCGCAATGGTGGTTTTACCCACGCCAGGCGGACCCCACAAGATGCAGCTGTGCGGCTGGCCCGATTCAAAGGCGATGCGCAGCGGCATGTCCTCGCCCAGCAGGTGCTGCTGGCCAATCACCTCGCCCAGGTGTTGCGGCCGGAAACGCTCAGCCAGGGGGGCAGCGGCTTTGGCATCCGCGCGCTGGCCGAACGGAGTGTCCGCGTGGGAAGCCATGTTGCCTGGGGCGTTATTGCCGCATTACTGCCGGATCACGTCCGCCCCGGCGGGCGGCTTGAACTGGAAGCCAGCCGTGCCTAGCGAAGGATTGACCTCAAAATTGCTGAAGGTCATGACCGAGCGCTGGCCGAAGCTGTCGAGGATTTCGAGCTGGGCCAGCTCGCTGCCCTTGCTGCTTTCCCTGAAACCGACCGTGATGCTTTGCACCTGGCCGTCCTTGGTCTTCGGTGTCGCCTGCACCCATTCGAAGCCATCCCTGTCGGGCTGCGGCACCAGGGTGAAATCAGCCTGCAGCGCCTTGATGTCGGCGGCAGCGGCAATCACGGCGGCCGGGGTGCCGCCCAGCACCTGCGTGAGCTTGCGCGCGGTGACCTGGTTCAGATCCACATCGTGCAGCCACAAGGTCTGGCCGTCCGACACGATGCTTTGTTCAAACGGTTTTTTGTAGACAAACTTGAAGCGGTTTGGGCGCAGGAACTCAAAACTGCCGCTGGAGGTTTTGGTTTTGGCAACCTGCCCATCGCGCGACGGGCTGGTGACGACCTGGGTGAAGCTGGCCCGCCCGCTTTTGGTGTTCTTGACAAAAGCCTCCAGGCTCTCCAGGCCGTTGGTGGTGGATATCTGGGCGCTGGCAGCGATGGAAAAGATGGCAAGCAGGCTCGCGAGCGCGGCGCGGATGGTACCGGCAGGTTTCGGGCGTGCCGGCGTGGATGAGAGAGAGAGGTTGATCATGGTGTTTCAGGAGGTGGTTCAGGACCCACCGGTGGTACAGATGTCTGTGGGACCCCGGCCTGCAGGATTGGTTGCCAGAACAATGTATAGCCGCAGTAAAGGCAGGCCTGTCATCCTTCGGCGCGCGCGGGCACCAGAATTTCGCGCTGGCCGCTGCCCGACATGGCGCTGACCATGCCCGACTTTTCCATCTCTTCAAGCATGCGGGCGGCCCGGTTGTAGCCGATTTTCAGGTGCCGCTGCACCAGCGAGATGGAGGCCTTGCGGTTTTTCAGCACGATCTCCACCGCCTGGTCGTACATCGGGTCCTTGTCGCCCTCGCCACCAGCCCCGGCATCCCCGAGCAAGTCGCCCTCGCCATCGACGGTACCGCCTTCGAGCACACCATCGATGTAGTTGGGCTCGCCTTGCGACTTCAGGTAGGCCACCACGCGGTGCACTTCATCGTCGCTGACAAACGCACCGTGCACGCGCATCGGAAAGCCGGTGCCGCTGGGCATGTAGAGCATGTCACCCATGCCCAGCAGCGCCTCGGCGCCCATCTGGTCGAGGATGGTGCGGCTGTCGATTTTGCTGCTGACCTGAAAGCTCAGACGCGTCGGAATATTCGCCTTGATCAGGCCGGTGATTACATCGACGCTGGGGCGCTGGGTGGCCAGCACCAGGTGGATGCCGGCAGCGCGCGCTTTTTGCGCGAGCCGCGCGATCAACTCCTCGATCTTCTTGCCGACCACCATCATCAAGTCGGCCAGCTCGTCAATCACCACCACGATGTAGGGCAGGCGCTCCAGCGGTTCGGGCTGCTCGGGCGTGAGGCTGAACGGGTTGTAAATAAACTCGCCGCGCGCCTTGGCGTCGTCGATCTTGACGTTGTAGCCGGCCAGGTTGCGCACGCCCATCTTGCTCATCAGCTTGTAGCGTTTTTCCATCTCGGCCACACACCAGTTCAGGCCGTGCGCGGCCTGCCGCATGTCGGTCACCACGGGAGCCAAAAGGTGCGGAATGCCTTCGTAGACGCTCATCTCCAGCATCTTCGGGTCAATCAGCAACAGGCGCACATCACGCGCGTCGGCCTTGTAAAGCAGGCTCAGGATCATCGCATTGATGCCGACCGATTTGCCCGAGCCGGTGGTGCCCGCCACCAGGCAGTGCGGCATCTTGGCAAGGTCGGCCACCACCGGCGCGCCGCTGATGTCCTTGCCCAGGCCAATCGTCAGCATGGACTTGGCTTCGTTGTACACCTGTGAGCCGAGGATCTCGCTGAGCTTGATGGACTGGCGCTTCGCGTTGGGTAGCTCCAGCGCCATGTAATTTTTGCCGGGAATGGTTTCAATCACGCGGATGGACACCAGGCTCAGCGCGCGCGCCAGATCCTTGGCCAGATTGACGATCTGCGCGCCCTTGACGCCGGTCGCCGGCTCGATTTCGTAACGCGTGATGACCGGCCCCGGCGCAGCGGCCACGACACGCACCTCGACGCCGAAATCCCTGAGTTTTTTCTCGATTAATCGCGAGGTCATCTCCAGCGTCTCGGGTGCCACCGTCTCCTGCCGGGTCAAGGCGCCGTCGAGCAGGTCTACCTGCGGGAGCTTGGAGTCTGGCATCTCGCTGAACAGCGGCTTTTGCCTTTCCTTGGCAACGCGTTCGCTTTTGGGAATGTCCGCCAGGGTCGGCTCAATCAGCACTGGCACCGGGCGATGCTCCTCGATCTCCGTGCGTTCTTCGATCAGGATTTCCTCACGCTGGCGTGCTGCGGCCCGGCCCACCGCCAGGTCTTCGGCAATCTCGCGTTTTTCCCGGCGCGAGTCGATCAACTCGTCGATCCACGCGCCGATGCGCTGGGCGGTGTGCGCCCAGGAAAAAGCAAACACCACCGACACCGCGATCACACCGACGGCAATCCAGACCAGGCCGGAGCCGGTGAAACCCAGCCATTTCACGCTGGCGGGCCCCGACAGATAACCCAGCACGCCGCCGGCATGGTCGGGAAGCTTGAACTCAAAGCGGTAGAGGCGCGACCACTCGAGGGCCGTGCTGGCCAGCAGCAGCAGGGCCAGACAGGACCAGAACCGGACACGGTGGAGTGCGCCGCGCGACGCGGCCTGGCTGCGCAGCCCGCGCGCCAGCGAGCCCAGCCAGGCACGTGCGCCCGCCGCCAGCGCCCACCACACGGAAAATCCGAACAGGAAATAACTGGCATCGGCCAGATGCGCGCCAAAACGTCCGCCCCAGTTGCGGACAGCGGCATCGGCCGCCGCCCTGCTGCCTGTGGTGGACCAGGCCGCGTCCTGCGGCGTGTAGCTGATCAGGGCACCCAGCCAGAAAACCAGCGCAAGCAGGCCCAGGATCAGGCTGACTTCATGCGCAAAGCGCTTGATGCCACCCGCAGCGCCGGCGGCCGCGGAGGTTCTGGAGTTCAAGGTATCGAGTGAATAAGTCATAGGGCAAGCACTGAGCTTACCTCAGTTACCCAGGCCTGCATGGCGCAAAAAGGTGACAGAAAAACTGTCGTCAGCCCAGGGTATTGAGCCTGTCTTTGACCCACATCGAGCCATCGGCGCGGGTCTCGATAAAGCCGCGTTCTTCCAGGTCTTTCATCACGCGGCTGACCATCTCGCGCGAGGCGCCGACCATCTTGGCCAGATCCTGGCGCGAAACCTTCTCGCGGATGACGGCGTTGCCTTCGCGGTCGGGTACCGCAGCCTCCAGCAGGGCCCTGGCGACGCGGCCGTACACGTCCATCAGGGCCAGCGACTCGATCTTTCGGTCGGCATGGCGCAAGCGCTGGACCAGACCTTTCATGACTGCGTAAGCCATGGAGCTGTTTTCGGGCAGGCAGCGGGCAAATTCCGGACGGCCCACGACCAGCACGTCGGTCTGGACTTCGGTGCGAACCGTGGCCGAATGCGGCTCGCTGTCGATGAGGCTCATTTCCCCGACGTAATCACCGGGGTGCAGGGTCGCCAGAATCACCTCCCGTCCGCGAGCGTCGGTGGTGATGACGCGGGCGCGCCCGGTCAGCAAAATGGCCAGGGCGTTGGACTGCTTGCCCTGCTCGACGATGGCTTCGCCGCGTTTGTAACGGCGCTTGATGACCGCCGCCGCCACGGCCTCGGCCTGGGTAGCGGTCAACATCGAAAACAGGGGAACCCGCCGGATCAGCTCAAGGTTGGACACCATCGTTGACATATCAAACTTCTCCAGACTGCGCCGCCGAAAGGACTTCGCACGAGTTCTTACAATGCATATGGACCAGCCAAATTTCAGGCCCACAGGGTTTTAAACCCTTGGACCGGCCTCAGCTATTTGCAACTCTAACTGAGTTCTAATGCTTTCCGAATCAGATTTTTCACCATGAACCACTCCAAAGTCCTCATTTTGGGCTCAGGCCCTGCCGGCTACACCGCCGCCGTTTATGCAGCCCGCGCCAACCTCAACCCGGTGCTGATCACCGGCATTGCGCAAGGTGGCCAGTTGATGACCACCACCGATGTGGACAACTGGCCGGCCGACGCGCAGGGCGTGCAGGGGCCCGACTTGATGCAGCGTTTTCTCGAACACGCCGAGCGCTTCAAGACCCAGATCATTTTTGACCACATCAACAAGGTCGACTTCAGCAAACGCCCCTTCACGCTGACCGGCGACAGCGGCACCTACACCTGCGACACACTGATCATTGCCACGGGCGCTTCGGCGAAGTACCTGGGCCTGGCATCAGAGACCGCCTTCATGGGTCGGGGGGTGTCCGGCTGCGCGACCTGCGACGGGTTCTTTTACCGCGACCAGAAGGTCTGCGTGGTGGGAGGCGGCAACACTGCGGTGGAAGAAGCGCTTTACCTGTCCAACATCGCCAGCAAGGTAGTCCTGGTGCATCGCCGTGACAAGTTCAAGGCCGAGGCCATCCTCATCGACAAGCTCCACGAAAAAGTAGCCGCCGGCAAGATCGAACTGAAATTGCACCAGACCCTGGACGAAGTGCTGGGTGACACCGCCGGCGTGAACGGCGTACGGCTCAAGAGCACGCAGACTGGCGCCACCGAAGACATCGCCCTGCAGGGTTGTTTTATCGCCATTGGCCACCAGCCCAACACCGACATCTTTGCGGGACAGCTGGACATGAAAGACGGCTACATCATCACCAAAACCGGGCTCCAGGGTTTTGCCACCATGACCAGCGTGCCGGGCGTGTTCGCCGCCGGCGATGTGCAGGACCATGTCTACCGCCAGGCCATCACCAGCGCCGGCACCGGCTGCATGGCGGCGCTCGATGCGCAGCGCTTTCTGGAGCAGAGTTAAGCCCCCACGGTCGCTCACTGCGTGTAGCTCCCTGCCCCCCGAGGGGGCCGCTGCGCCTGCGGTCTGGCAAAGCCAGTCCCGCAGCCCCTGCTTGAAAAGAGAAGAGCCCCCAAGCTTGTCGCTTCGCGTACTGCGCTGCCCCCCCCCGAGGGGGCGCTGCTCCTGCGAACCGGCAGAGCCGGATCTGCGGCCCTGGCTTGATTTTTTTCTCGGGAACGACGAGTAATCAGGCTCTGCACCCTCACCGCTGTACGCTTGAGATTTGAAGGCGCCTGGTTTTCAGGCTATAATCTATGGCTTAGCTGCGCATCCTCCGGGAGCCGGCATCCGATTTCTATTTTTTACGGAGAGTGCTCATGGCACGCGTCTGTCAGGTAACGGGCAAAGGCCCGATGGTGGGAAACAATGTTTCTCACGCCAACAACAAAACCAAACGCCGGTTTTTGCCTAATCTGCAATACCGCCGTTTCTGGGTTGAAACTGAAAACCGCTGGGTGCGCCTGCGCGTGACCAGCGCCGGTTTGCGCCTCGTTGACAAGCTCGGCATCGACGCGGTCCTTGTGGACCTGCGTGCCCGCGGCGAAATCTAAGGAGCATCATCATGGCTAAAGGCGCACGCGAAAAAATCAAGCTGGAATCAGCCGCCGGCACGGGTTACTTCTAGACGACCAACAAAAACAAGAAGACCACTCCTGACAAGATGCTGATGATGAAATTTGATCCCAAAGTACGCAAACACGTGGAATACAAGGAAATCAAGCTGAAGTAATTCAGCCTGTTTCCAGCGCTGCCTGTCATCGCTTTTGAA